>NZ_JBEZEZ010000002.1:0-453070 GCF_040649155.1 Streptosporangium sp. NPDC049046
CGCGCCCCGGCAAACCCGGGGGGGGTTCACCCCCCCCCCGGGGGGCCGGTGGGCGACCGCCGATGACGGCGGTCTCACCGTCCGGTCCGCTGCCGGGAGTCGCGGACGCGGGCGGGGAATCCTCGGGGTACCGCTGGGAGACGGTTCAGGAGAGGGTGGGGGTGGGCGGGGTGCCCGTGCCCGACCAGCTGCCGATGAAGCCGAAGGTGGTGGACCCTCCCGCCGGGATGGATCCGTTCCAGGCGGCGTTGGTGAAGGTGAAGACCGGGGCGGCGGCGGAGAGGGTGGCGCTCCACGCCTGGCTGATGTTCACCCCCGAGGGATAGGTGAGGACGGTCCGCCAGCCGGTGACGGCCGAGGTGCAGCGGATGGTGACCTCGCCCTGGAAGCCGCCCTGCCAGTGGTTGGTGGTCTGGTAGGTCGAGGTGCAGCCGCTCGGCGGGGTCGAGGTGGTCGTGAAGGTCGCCGCCGGTGAGGCGGCGGAGGTGTTCCCCGCCGCGTCGCGGGCGACGACGGTGACGCTGTAGGCGGTCTGCGGGGTGAGCCCGGTCAGGGTGATCGAGTTGGTCGCGGACGAGCCGAGCTTGGTGGTGCCACGGAAGACGTCGTAGCCGGTGACCGCGCGGTTGTCGGTGGAGGCGGTCCAGGACAGCCGGGCACCGGTCGAGGTGATCTCCGAGGCGGTGGGTGTGCCGGGCCTGGTCGGCGCCTGGGTGTCGGGGGTGGTGGTGCCACCGTAGATCGTGGCCTCGACGGAGGTCTGCGCGATGCCGTTCGCCCCGTTGAACAGGCGCTGTCCCCAGGGGGTGAGGTTGGCGACGTTGAAGTTGGTCACCTGGTCGAGATACTCGACGCCGCCGCTGTTGCCACTCCAGGACCAGCCGAGGTAGCCGATGCCCCTGGCCTGGGCCTGGGCCATGATCGTGTCCTCGTCCGGGTTGCCGTCGGAGTGGTCGAAGCCGAACTCGCCGACCACCAGCGGCAGCCCCGCGGTCTGGAACGCCTGCATGTAGGAGGTCACCTCGGCGGCCGTGTCGAACACCCCGTACATGTGGACGGAGAAGACCGTGTTGCGCTGCGGGTCGGCGGCGAAGACCGTGGAGGCGTTGTCACGCATGGTGAAGCTCCAGTCCTGGCCCCAGTTCGGCGCGTCGACCATGATCAGGTGCTGGAACCCGTTGCTCCGCAGCCGGGTGATCGCGGCCGAGGTGGCCTGGGTCCAGCCCGGGGTGGTCGCGTTGTTGCCGATGGGTTCGTTGCCGATGTTGAGGACGACGTAGTCCTCCTGGCCGACGATCGAGTTCTTGACGCTGATCCAGTAGTCCACGGCCTGGTCGAGGGTGTACGCGCCGGCCTGCTCGCCGTACCCAGTGGTGTCATGATTTTCCAGGACACAGATGAGCTTGTTCTGCTTGCAGAGCGAGACGACGTTCGCCACGTCGGAGGCGCTGTTCGCGGTCCACCGGCCGCCGCTGAGCACCACCCTGACGGTGTTCGCGCCGAGCGACTTGATGCCCGCGAACGAGCCGGTCTGGGTCGGGTACCAGGTGTGCGCGTGGCTGGTTCCCCGCATGACGAAGGCGTTGCCGTTCGCCTCAAGGATCCGCGTACCGCTCACGCGGAGACCCACGGCGGCGTGGGCGGGCGGTACGGAGACGATGAACGGAAGAAGGAGCGCCAGGAGCAGCGCCAGTCTGATTCGCATGACCTACCTCGGTTGGGGGGGTGCCCGGCCGGGCGGAGGGGTCGTCGCGCCCGGCCGGGGGTGAGGAGGCGTCCGTGGGGGAGAGACGGACGCCTGGCTGACGGGAGTCGGTTCGTGGTGCGCAGGGTCGGTGCGAGGTGCCGGCGGGTGGTGGAGACGGTCGGAGCGGGTGCCGGTTCGCGGTGCGGACGGTCGGAGGTCGATGCGGGGGATCGGGGCGGGGACGGTCGGATCGAAGGTCAGCCGGTGGTGCAGTTCACCGGGGTGGGAACGCCGTTGGTGCCGCTCTGGGTCGCGGTGAACCCGAAGGACGTCGAGGCGTTCGGAGCGAGGGCCCCGTTCCAGGCCGCGTTCTTGACGGAGACGTCCGCGCCCGTCTGGGTGTGCGTGCCGCTCCAGAGCTGGCTGATCGTCTGACCGTTGGGGAACCTCCAGGTCACCGTCCAGCCGGAGATCGCCGAGGTGCCCGTGTTCTTGACGGTCACATCTCCCTGGAAGGCGCCCTGCCAGCTGCTGGTGACCGTGTACGTGGCCGTACAGCCGCCCACCGGGGCCGTCGTCGTGGTGAACGCGGTGCTCTCGGAGGCGGTGGAGGAGTTGCCGGCCGCGTCCCTGGCCACCACGGAGACGGTGTAGGCCGTCGCGGGGGTGAGCCCGGTGAGGGTGTGGGAGGTGGTGGTGGCGGTGGCGACCTTCGTCGTCCCCTGGTAGACGTCGTAGCCGGCGACGCCCACGTTGTCGGTGGAGGCCGTCCAGGTCAGGGTGGCGCCGCTGCCGGTGATCGCGGAGACGACCGGCTTGCCGGGACGTGACGGCGCCTCGGTGTCGTTCTGCGAGGCCGTCGTGGTGAACGCGGTGCTCTCGGAGGCGGTGGAGGAGTTGCCGGCCGCGTCCCTGGCCACCACGGAGACGGTGTAGGCCGTCGCGGGGGTGAGCCCGGTGAGGGTGTGGGAGGTGGTGGTGGCGGTGGCGACCTTCGTCGTCCCCTGGTAGACGTCGTAGCCGGCGACGCCCACGTTGTCGGTGGAGGCCGTCCAGGTCAGGGTGGCGCCGCTGCCGGTGATCGCGGAGACGACCGGCTTGCCCGGCCGCGACGGCGCCTCGGTGTCCGCCGGCTCGTCACCGGGCGGGTTGCCCCAGATCTTCGTCGTGCCCGCGTAGACCGTCATGTTCTGCGTCCGCACCGGGGTCGCGCCCGGCGTGGTGGGGATACCGGTGTACGACCAGTCGTTGGACGGGTCCCACGTCCCGGTGCTGGCGATGCGGAACTGCACCTCGCGCCGGTGCTGCGACTGGCCCGCGGGGGCGATCGAGGTGTTCGAGCAGTCGACGGTGACGTAGTAGGTCTTCCCGGACAGCAGGGTCGGCCCGGTCGGCGCCTTGCACTGGTTGTAGGCGGACGTCACGGAGACCTGGCTCGCGGTCGTGGCGCCGTCGAGGGTGAAGTAGTAGCGGAAGGAGCCGTTGGTCAGCGCACGCGCCGGCCAGGCCGACTGGTTCCTCACGATCGCCTTGATCTCGGTGAACGTCGAGCCCGTGGCGTTCACCCCGGCCTCGACGAAGATCTCGGGGCCGTCGGGGGTCTCGGCGACGGGGAAGTTCGCGGCGGGGGCTCCGCCGTACTCGCGGTAGAGGCGGGCGAGGGCACTGGTGAAGCCCGCGTTGTAGTCGGTGGCGACCTCGTTCATCACGTAGTCGTCGCGCTTGTCGGTGTACTTGTCGTCGGGGTCGGGCGGGCCGCCGACGAGGGCACCGTACAGGGTGTGCCGGGTCTCGACCGGGTTGGTCATCTGGTCGGTCCACGAGCCGTGCGCGGTGCGGTGGTGCGGGTTCTTCGGCGGGTTCGCGCCGAACCCGATCATGTACGAGGAGTTGCGCGGGTTGTCACCGAGGGCGTAGTTGATCTGCCTGACCGCGAAGTCGTGGTAGCGCGCCTTCCGTGTCGCGTCGGTGATCGAGTCGGAGTGGACGAGCGCGACGAACGAGGTGTTGGCCGCGTAACGCAGCGACCCCCATCTGTCGAGCACCGCGTGGCCGCCGGGGGAGTACTTCACCCGCTGCCCGTTCACGCCGACCGTCCAGAAGTCGAGCCAGCGGTTGGCGTCGTCGAGGTATTTCTGCTTGCCGGTCAGCTTGTTCAGCAGCACGTAGGCGCCGTAGGACTTGTCGTCCCAGGCGATCGTCCACTTGTAGGACTTGATGGTGGACTGCGGCTCGGTGCCGAGGTTGTCGTAGTACGACTCGGCCTTGGTCAGGTAGGAGGCCTCCTGGGTGGCCCGGTACAGCCAGATCGCGCCCCAGACCAGCTCGTCGTTGTAGCCGCTCCACGACTGGTAGTAGCCCGACGCGTCGGTGATGCAGTCGCTGTACTTCTTCCGCACGGTGTCGGCGAAGGTGTAGAGCTGCCTGGCGTGCGTCAGCAGCGTGTCGGCGTACGTCGGATCCGTCGGACGGAAGACGATCGAGGAGGCCGCCATCGCCGCCGCCGTCTCGCCGGCCAGGTCCGATCCCCCGCACGAGGCGTCGATCTTGTAAGAGGGCCGCTCCATCTGCATCGCCTCGGCGGGGCCCCACCAGGCGTGGTCCTTGCCGCCGTTGCCGACCTGCCCGTACAGCACGTTCGCCGACGGGTGGGCCTTGATGAAGTAGTCGTTGACGAACCTGAGGTTGTTCAGCAGGTGGGTGAGCTGCCCCGAGGAGGCGTACGCGTCGCGGTACTCCACCGCGCCCCAGGCCAGCATCGTCGCGCTGGCCGCCATCGGCAGACCGAACTTGACGTGGTCGCCCGCGTCGTACCAGCCGCCGGTCAGGTCACGACCGACGTCCTGGCCGTCGCCGAGCCCGGAGGGGCCACGCCAGCTGACGCGGTTCCAGCTCGGCAGCGGTCCCGACTGCTGGGCCTCGTAGAACCAGAGGGACTTCTGCAGCGCCTCGCCGTACGCGAAGGCGGGCGCCGCGGCCTGGGCGCCGGTGGCGGACACCGTCACCGGCACGGCCGCCAACGCCAGCAGCGCGAGCGCCGCCAGGGTCTTCTTCATGGGGGGTGCGCCTCTCGGAGGTGGTGCTCGGGGCGTGACGGCAGGTCAGGGGTACCGTCACGCCCCGAGGTCTCAGGGGGGTTGAGCCCGGGTCCGGCCCGGGGGAGAGCCGGACCCGGGGGCGGGGGGTTACGGGAAGAGGCGGCCGTACTCGGCGAGGGCGACGGCGACGTCCACCTGCGCCCAGAACCGGTGGTAGTTGAAGGTCGGGGCGGGGCCCGTGCCCTTCAGGTAGGCGTCCACCTGCGGCCAGTCCGGGTCGTTCTTGTAGAAGGACCGGATGGACAGGAAGGTCGAGTTGGAGTTGATCACGTCGCCGTTGGGCATCTTGCCGGTCCAGCCCGGGGGCACGTAGACCGGGTCGTTGAGGCGGTTGTAGTCGGCCTTGGTCTCGGGGACCGAGACACCCTTGGCGTCCTGGTTGTTACGCCACATGCCGTCGAGCAGGCCCTTGGCGACGGCCTTGGCCGTGGCGTCACCGGACTTGGCCGCGTAGTACATCAGCACCTTGGCGTACGAGCCCGCCACGCCCACGTCGGTCGTGTAGTCCCTGATGCTCACGTGCAGGTTGGTGTTGGGCGTGGGGTTGTTCGGGTTCCAGGTGTTGGGCTGGCCGGTCCAGATCAGCGTCGAGGGGATCTGGTAGGTCCCGTCCGCGTTGATCGTGGTGTTGTCGGTGGCCCACTTGACCCACTTGTCCAGGACGATCTTGGCGTCGGCGTTACCGGTCGCGTAGTAGAGCTCCGCGACCCGCTCCAGCGACCACGCCTGGAAGCCGAACCACTGGTTGGACGGCGGGTCGTGGTAGACCGGCTGCCAGTCGTAGGCCATCCCGTAGAAGGTGGGCAGCGTCGACGGCGGGGACGCGTAGTGGCCCTGCCAGCTGTTGGTGGCGCCACCGGCGATCGCGCCCTCGCTCGACTGGAGCCAGCGGTAGAACTCCATCTGCCGCTTGGTGCTGGTGGTCCAGTCCTGGACGGCGGTCGTTCCCTTGGGCTTGAGCGCGTCCACGCTGGACAGCACCCACGCGGCCATCGGGTTCTGGTAACCGGAGTGGTTGTGGCTGGAGCCGATCCTCCAGGACCAGCCGGCGGAGGTGTCGTAGGCGCCACCCCAGGCGTAGTACCAGCTCAGCAGGTAGGCCGAGCTGTCCTTGCCGGTTCCGGCCGGGCACCCGGTGCTGGTGCAACCCTGCTTCTTGAAGTACTTGTCGTACATCGCGTAGCGAAGGTAGTCGCCCATCTTCGCGGCCTTGGAGATCGTGGAGGAGACCTGCGAGGCCTTGCCCTGCTCCGTGGCCCAGGTGTGCGCCCAGTAGGCGGCCTGGATGGCGCGGGCGTCGGCGTCGGGAGCGTTGGTGTACTTCCACTGCTTGGCGTACGCGCTGTCGCCGGTGAACAGGTCCAGGAACCCGTTCGTGCCGCCGTGCTTGAAGGTGTCGCAGGACGGCTGCGGGATGGTCTCGAAGACCGACTCCTCAGGACCGCGCTGGTAGGTGTTGATGTACGCGGGCTTGGTGGTCCCGTCACCGCAGCGGCCGAAGCCGTAGGTGTTGTCCACGTCCAGCAGCCAGTGCATACCGTAGATGTCACTGGTGCCGTACGCCGTCTTGAGCTCGTTCGCGATCGGGTCGACGCCGACGCTCACGCCGCTGTCCAGTCTGGACGGGTACTGCTTGATGTCGTCCCACTCGCCGGCGTACGTGGCGGGCTTGGACGGGTTGTAGGAGGCGTTGGTCGGCTGGTCGGCCGTGGCCGGGATGATGTACTTCTCCATCGAGGCCCAGGCGGCGTTGAACTTGGTCCAGTCGCCGGTCACCTTGCCGTACGCCGCCTCCAGCCACAGGTAGTAGCTGTAGGCCTCGGAGGTGGTCTCGTGCCCGTGGTCAGGAGCCTCGACCAGGAAGGTCTCGACGGAGTGGTAGGGCACGCCCTCCGGCGAGAAGTAGCCGTTCGCCGGGTCCTTGAGCTTGTTGTACATCGTGACGAAGCGCTGGATGTACTCGTTGTCGCCGCCGCCCGAGTCGTTGTCGACCTCGGTGGCGGTCGTGGTGGCCGAGGTGTGGCCGGTGGCGCTGGAGGTGAACACCGCGCTGCCGGAGGTCTGGTCGGCGTCTTCCGCCGCCGCGAGCCGTACCGTCTGCGCCGTGTTCCAGTTGGAGGTGGTGAAGGTCAGCGACGCGCCGGAGGCGACCGTGAGGTCGGTGTCGCCGCTCGTCCTCGCGGTCGTCACGGTGACGTTCGAGGACGGGGCCCTGGAGAGCTTCACCGCGAGGTCGGCGGTGCCGCCCTCGGGGACGGCGATCGTGGCCGGGGTGACGAGCACGGCGGGAGTCGAGTTGGCGGTGACGGTGATCCCCACCGGGTTGGAGGTGGTCGTCGCCCCCTTGTCGTCGGTCGCCCTCGCGGTGAGGGAGTAGCTTCCGGCGGCGACGTTCGCCCAGCTGTAGGTGTACGGCGCGGTGGTGTCGGTGCCCAGCAGCGTGGTGCCGTTGTAGAAGTCGACCTTGGTGACGGTGCCGTCACTGTCGGTCGCGTTCGCGGCGATCGCCACCGTCGCGGGTGCGGTGAAGGTGGCGCCGGCCGCCGGGCTGGTGATGCTCGCGGTGGGCGGCTGGTTGACGGGGGTGGTCCCCCCACAGGTGGTGCCGTTGATCGTGAAGGAGGTCGGCTTGGGGTTGGAACCCGACCAGCTGCCGTTGAAGCCGATGCTGGTCGAGGCGCCGGTGGCCAGGTTGCCGTTCCAGTCGAGGTTCCTCGCGGTGACGTTCTGGCCGCTCTGCGCCCAGGTGGCGCTCCAACCCTGGGAGACCCTCTGGGTGCTCGTCGGGAAGGCGAATCCGAGGGTCCACCCGGTGAGCGGGTCACCCAGGTTCTTGACGGTCACGTTGGCGGTGAAGCCACCCTGCCAGTCGTTGGTGGTGTAGGTCACATCGCAGGAGACCGCCGCGAGGGCGGGGGAGGCCGCCAGTGCGGTGGTCGTCCCGGCCGCCAGGCTGAGTAACACCAGTGCGGCGATCCGTCTCCGGAAGCGTGGGAGCGCTCCCGCTTTGATGGGGAACAGATGCATGAAATGGGCCTCCGTGAGTGTGGATCGATGCGAATCCGCTGGTGGTGACACCGCATCGGATCAAGCAAGGGAGAGAGGGGGTGGGAGCGCTCCCATAAAGAATTCTGGAGACGGTGAACGGGATGTCAATGGCATGTGCCTCCGGTTACGCCGATGTTTCACGGCCCATGCCGCCAGGCTGCTGTGATCCGGTCGGCCTTTTTTGCGAACCGTGAAAGTTTCAGAACAGTTGATCTTTCCAGCCGAGTGCTTGTTTGTGCGGGTGTCTCCGACCCCGGGCCCGCCGCCCGGGGCGGCCACCGATTCACCCGGGTCCCCGGCGTCTCGGACGGGCGCGTGGCGACCCGCCCCTCCGGTGTGTTCGGCGGCACGCGGCGGGCTGCCCTTCCCCCGTCAAGTCCTCCGCCCCGCCGACCGTCGGCCGAGCGGCCTGCGCCTTCCTCGCCGAGGTGCTCCGCCCCATCGGCCGATGGCCGGTGGTCTGTGTGGTGACCCGCTCGTTTCCTGTCGAGGTGCTTCGCCCCACCGGCCGACGAGACGGCCGGTGGGACGGCTTCGCCTGCGTCGGACGGCGGGTGGCTCTCACGGGGCCTCACCCCGGCCGGCGACGGCGACCGGGAAAGGCGAACGACGAGGAAGAGCCGCGACAGGAAAAGCGATGCGCTTTTGTGCCGCCCGGTAATTCCCGGGCGTCACTCCTCGGGAATTCTCGATTTTTCGAACCTCGGCCGATCGCTTCACCTCTCAGAGTTCTCCGCCCCTCGGGGGCGTCCGAAGACTCTAAAGTCCCCGGCGTCTTCGGAGGCTGAGAATATGTTCTCCTCCGGTCTTTTCAGCGCTGATGGCGATGGTGTCCGGACCGTGGGTGCCGGTGACGGTTGCGTTCCCGGTTCTTCGCCTTGAACATTTTTTCCCTGGGCGGATACGTAATGGTGCTCCGGTTGCGTTTCTTGTCGTCGCGCGCGTCGCCCGCGCCACCCGTGCCACCGGCGGAGAGGGGGCCGGCGGTGGAGGTCGGACTCGTCGTCGACGCCGGGCAGACCCCCTTGGGTCCGACGACCATGGTCAGCACCGGTGAGGAGCTGGGATCGAGCCGGTTCGTGCCCGCGAAGGCGGCCACGAACTCATGGGTTCGTTGCGGTACCTGGGACACGATCAGGGTCGCGCGGCCGGTGGCGTCGGACTGGGTCCTGTCCTGGCTCACCCCGTTGGCGAAGAACTCGACAGGCCCTGTCGGCGGGACCGGCCCCGAGGAGGTGACGCTCGCGACGAGAGTGAGGTGACCCGGCGCTTCCGGATCGCAGAACGCGGCCAGCTTGGTGGAGGTCTTCCTCGGCGGCATGACCGTGCAGGCGGACCGTGTGACGGTGGTGTCGTCCATGCTGACGCTGCCCTCACGGGCCAGAAGGCGGCCGTTCACGGTCGTGCCGTCGGCCGTGGTGATCGAGGTCAGCGCGAGGAGGTTCCCGGCGAAGACGGAACCGGCCCCCAGGGTGGCCGAGCCGCCGACCTGCCAGAAGACGTTGCACGCCTGGGCGCCGTTGACGAGAGTCACCGTGCTGGCGGGCGCGGTGATCAGGCCGGGTGCCCGCAGGACGAAGAGGGCGTTCGGGTTCCCCTGTCCGTCGAGGGTCAGTTCCCCGGTGAGCTGGAAAGCGCCGGAGACGGAGTTGTAGACGCCCGGCTTCACGGTGGTCCCCCCGAGCTGCGCGGGGAGGGAGGCGGTGCCGCGCAACCCCACCACGTTCCGGTAGGCGGTGGCCAGGTCGGTCTGCGCCTGTGCGGCGACGGGGTCGGCCGCGTAGACGGCGCCGGCCATGACGCCGGGCGGGAAGCCGGTGGTCACCGATCCCGGGCTCACCCCCAGCTCGCCGGTGACGACGCCGGAACCGGTGTTGGTGACCGTCCTTCCCGCCAGGATCGCGAAGTTCGTGGCCGTACCGAGCGACACCGGTGCCATCGCGTCCGTCTCGGGCGTCTCGGGCGTATCTGGTGTATCTGGCGTCCTGGGCGTCTCGGGTGCCGGGTGCCCTGCGGCCGCCGTGGTCGCCGGGTCGGTCTGACGCGTCGTGTTCGCCGCGTGGGCCGTGTGCGGGGCCGCGGCGACGCAGCCCAGTGCGACCGCGACGGTGAGTGCCCCGGTCAGCCAGGAGTGGACGGTGGTTCGAGCGACAATACGTGAGTGACCAATTCTTGTCACAATGCTTTCCTTTTCTTTTTGGTATTTCTCCGTTCATGCGCATTGCCGATGATGCGCCGTTTTTCCGACACTACTGACCTTTGGCGGCGCGGTCGTCGTACGACATGCGGATTGTTTTGTCGCGTTGCCCGCGGTGAGCGTCATGAAAATGCGGCCATGTTATTGTTTGTGTGGATATCAAAGGGAATGCTGTGGCGTCCGTGGACCTCGCACCTCCGCCGTGAGCGCCCACATCCGACGATTTCCCGCGCCGAATGAGCGCCGTGGCACGCCCCCGCTCATCACGAGAGGGCGTGCCGCCAGGCGGCACGCCCTCGATGGTCCCGGGGTGCGGGAAGGCCGGACACACGGCCCGGGAGACGACACGCGAACGGGGCCCGGACGCGGCGAACTCCCGGCGCAGGCGCTAACGCGGGTGGCGGCAGCACCCGGCCCACGAGCGGTGGCGGTGATGCCCGCGCTCACGGTCCTTTATCTTGATCGCGTTGCCGCTGTGCTGCCTGCTCTTGATGCCCTGGCCCCCCTTGTTCTTCCCGTTCCCCGCCGTCGTCGCCTGCGCCTGGGCCGGGCAGAGACCGTTCCGGCCGACGACCAGGGGCTGCGGTGTCGAGGCGCTGGGATCCAGGTCCGTGTTGCCGGGGAAGGCGGCCACGAGCAGGTGGGTTCCCGGTTCGATGCCGGTCACCGGCAGGAGGGCGCGGCCGTTCGTCCCGATCGGGGCCGTACCCAGGCTCACCCCGTCGGAGAGGAACTCGGCGGAGCCCGTGGGCGCCGTGGGCCCGAAGGGTACGACGTTCGCGGTGAGGACGAGCCGGCTCGTCCCCCTCTGTGAGCACGCCGTGGCCAGCGTGGTGGCGGTCTCCCTCGGTGGTGAGACCGCGCAGTGGGCCGCCGTGACGATGTCGGTGTCCAGGATGACGGCGCCTTCGCGGGCGAGGAGACGGCCGGCGACGTTCGCGCCGGTGGCCACGGTGATCGAGGTCAGCGCGAGGACGTTTCCGGCGAAGCTGGAGCCGGGGCCGAGCGTGACCGAGCCGCCGACCTGCCAGAAGACGTTGCACGCCTGGGCGCCGTTGACGAGGTTCACCGTGCTGGCGGAGGTGGTGACGAGGTCGGAGGTCGTCCTGAGGATGAAGACGGCGTTCGGGTCGTTCTGCCCGTCGAGGGTGAACTCCCCGGTGATCGCGAAGGCGCCCGTGGCGGAGTCGTAGGTGCCGGGAGTCACGGTGGTCCCGCCGAGTTCCGTCGGGAGGGTGGCGTCGACGGGCTGTCCCGCCGCGTCGTCGTAGGCGGCGGTCAGGTCGAGTTGGGCCTGCGCGGCGGTGGCGTCGGCGGCGTGGACGGCGCCGACCACGACGCCGGGCGGAAAGCCGGTGATCACCGATCCCGGGCTCACCCCGAGGTCCCCGGTGACCACGATGGGGCCGGTGCCGGTGGCCGCCGTCCCGGCCAGGACCGCGAAGTTCGCGGCGGTGCCGAGCGGCGGCGGCGTCGTCGCGTTCGCCGCGTGCGGGGTCGCGGCGACGCAGCCCAATACGAACACGACGGTCAGGACCCCGGCCGGCCAGGAACGAGCGGTATTTCGCGAGGCGGTATACGAGCGACCAATTCCTGTCACAATGCTTTCCTTTTCTTTTCGGTATTTCTCCGTCCAGGCGCATTGCCGATGATGCGCCATTTTCTCTGACCCTACTGATCGGCGGTGTCGTATCTGGCATACGACATGCGGGATGCTTTATTGCGTGGTTATCGGCTCATATCAGAGAGATGTGGCCGTGTTGTTTTCCGGGATATCTCGACCCGGGGCGGGACCGCCCTCCGGTGGGTGAAACGAACAGAGGGCGTGCCGCTCGGCGGCACGCCCTCGATGGTCCGACGAGATGACGCGTCAGGACCGGGTGCGGGATCGACGGTACGAGGTCAGGTGCAGGTGATGCCGGACGCGCCGGGGGTGGAGGGCCCGTTGGCGGTGAATCCGACGACGACGGACTGGCCCGCCGCGAGGCTGGTCGCGTGGCTCGGGGCCTTCGCGGTGAAGGTGGTCCCGCTCTGCGTGACGGTGGCGTTCCAGCCGCTGCCGAGCGTCACCCCGGACGGCAGGGTCCAGCGCACCGACCAGTTGTTCCAGGCCGAGGTTCCGGTGTTCTTCACGGTCAGCGCGGCCTGGAAACCTCCCGACCAGGAGTTCGTGAGCGCGTAGGAGGTCTCGCAGGCCGCGGAACCCGGGGTGGGGGTCGGTGTCGGGGTGGGTGTACCGGTGCCGCCCCCGCCGACCGGTGCGATCAGGTACGGCTGGAGGATGTCCTGCTTGTCTTGGTTGATCGAGCTCCAGTCGTCCTTGGCGATACCACCGGTGTCACCCGAGTTGGGATTCCACGACCAGTAGGTGAACGACATCCCGTTCACCCCGGTGCCCAGATACTTCATCAACTCCTGGAGCCAGATCTTGTCCACGGGCGCCTGCATGGTGGTCCCGAACTCGCCGAGCATGATCGGGGCGATGTTCTGCTTGTAGAGGTAGCCCCAGTACCTGTCCCAGACCGCGGGCAGGTTCGCCGGATAGTTCGGCGCGTCGAACCACGCCTGGCGGTAGACCGAGGTGGCGTAGTCGTGCGGCGAGTAGACCAGCCGGTTCGCCACGTTCAGCCGCACCGGGAACTCCCCGGCCTTCGACAGGTTGCCGCCCCACCAGCCGCAGTCCTCGTCGTTGCTCGGGTCGTTGTCCCAGACGTTGGACAGGCCCCCGCTCGGGCAGCTCACGCCTTCGACGAAGATCAGCCAGTTGGGGTTGACCGAGAGCACCGCGTTGCCCGCCCGCTCGGCGGCGAGCCGCCAGTCGCGGGTGGTGTCCCCGCAGCCCCAGCACGCCCCGGTCGCGGCCGGGTTGGTGCCCTCGGCGTGCGGCTCGTTGTGCAGGTCGGCGCCGATGACGGTGGTGTTGCCCGCGTACCGCTGGGCGAGTGCCTTCCAGTCGTTGATCCAGGTGCTCTCCGGCGTCGCGGGCACGTACCACAGCGGTGACTGCCCGGCGGCGGTCGGCCGATGCCGGTCGAGGATGATCCGCATGCCCTTGCTTCCGGCGTACGCGATGACCTTGTCGAGGATCTGCAGCGGGCTGTTGCCGACCAGGTCGGGGTTGACGAAGTCGTTCACGCCGCTGGCGACCGCGCCGGGCTTGAGCGCGTCGTTGGAGAACGGTACGCGGAGGGTGTTGTAACCGAGCGAGGCCATCTTGTCGATCTGGCCTCTCCACGGGTTGTTCGACCACAACCCGTGGAAGGTCTTGTTGTCGGTCTCCATGCCGAACCAGTTGATACCGGTCAGCCGGACGGTCGCCCCCGTACTGTCGACGATCTTGTTGCCGGAGGTGCGCAGGTAACCGGTGCCGGTCCCAGCCGCGGCACCGGCCGGGGAGGAGCCGAGCGCGACCGCCAGCGCCGAGGTGACCGCGAGCGCCGCGAGCGCCGCCGGCCACCTGCGAACACGCAGGACTTTCATGGAAAGGGCCCTTCAAGGACGTGATCTGTTCGCGGGGTGAGAACCTCGCGATCGAAAGGTGCGGCCGGACGCGCTCGCCATGGTTCGGCGCCTGCCCCGCTCCCGTCAACCACCATGGGAACCGGTTCGCCCCGATGCCGTGCCCGCACCCCGTCCCAACTCGCCCTGTGCGACCTCGGCCCGCCTGTCGTTCCGTGAAAGTTTCACCGGCCGGGCCGCGTCTCCCGCACCCGGCGTCCGGGGCGGCGGTCACCGTTGGTGAACCCCCTTCGGCGGGCGCGACCCGAACCCGCCGCCGAATGGCACGCGTTCTGACCGTCCGGTGAAAACCGCGGGAACAGTTCGGCGCCGCCGATCCTGTCAAGGATAAAAGGTGGCCGGGAATTCGCCTCGGCCGGGCGTCGGTGTTCATCCGAGGTTTCACCGACGATGTCGGAAACGGCGAATGCGACAGGTTCCCGAAGCCGGCGCCCGGGTCCTCTCGATTCAAGAAGCGAGAGGACCCGGGCGCGTTTTTCGACTTTCCGGCCGGTTGGTTTTCTAGCCTGTCAACGCGACCGTCACGAGCATCAACTGGGCCTCCAGGGCGTGGCGGAAGTCGTCGGGCAGCGAGCCCTCCCGGTTGCGCTCGGCGATCTTTCTTCGGATCGGGTCGAGGTCGCCGGAGCCCCAGACGCTGTTGGCCAGCACCTGCCGCAGGTCCAGGGCCACGTCCGGGCGGATCTTGCCCTCGTCCTCCCCCTTCGCGAGCACGTCGTTGAAATGCCGCACACTCTGGTTGAGGTTCGGTGCGTAGGAGTGGATCGCCTCCGACCCGGGTGCCGGTTCCGCCATCTGCCCACCCCACTTTCGGGTAGGAGAAGTAGGAGAAGGAAGCGGAGTCGTGCCCGGTTGCGGGTAGGCGGTGGTGGGGTCGAGGACCGCGGGCGGTGCCGTTCCGCGACCCTGCGGACCGGCGACCTGCTCGTTGTGCGAGCCGGAGATCCGGCTCCACACCAGGAGTCCCGCGAGCAGAGCCGCCACCGTCGCGACCACCACCCAGCGCCCCAGCCCACCCCTGCCCGCCGAGTGAACCGGGGTCAGGGGTGTGGCCGGTGTCCTGAGGGCCGCGGTCAGACCGTCGGCCACCTCATGGGCCCTGGGTCTGGCCTCAGGCTGGTGCGACAGACAGACCTGGCAGAGCGCGCTGATCCGCGCGGGCATGCCCGGCACCTCCGCCACCGGCGGAGGTCCCTCCCTACGGACGTTCTCGATCTCCTCCCAGGTCCGTTCCGGGTACGGGGGGGCGCCGGTGAGCATCTCGAACAGCAGGACGCCCAGCGCGTAGATATCGCTCGCCGGATCCGCGACCGTGCCGGTGAGCCGCTCCGGAGCCACGTAGGGAGGCGTCCCGTACTCGGAGGTCCAGTCGTCGCCGTCCTCCCCGATGAGGGCGGCGATGCCGAAATCGAGCAGCTTGGCGCCGGTCGAGGTCAGCAGCACGTTCTCGGCGGTGACGTCCCGGTGCACGATGCCCCGCTCGTGGGCGGCGGCCAGCACGGTGGCCAGCCTGGCGGCGATCATCGCCGCCTCCGCCCACGGCAGCGGGCCCTCGGCGATCCGGTCCGCCAGCGGGCGTCCGTCCAGCAGGCGCATCACCACGTACGCGGCGAGGCGCCCCTGCGAGGTCACGGTCTCCCCGTAGTCGTAGACCTCGATCGCGTCGGGGTGAATGAGGCGCGCGGTGGCACGCGCCTCCCTGCGGATCAGCTCGCGCTCCCCTCGATCGAGGCCCAGTTCGCCGTCCAGCAGCTTGACGGCGACCATCCGCTGGAGCGACTGGTCGAAGGCACGCCAAATGACGCTCATGCCCCCCCACGCGATGCGCTCCAGCAACAGATACCTGCGGGTGAGCACATCTCCCGCGCGAAGCCCGACGTGCTGGTCAGGCGGACTCACGGACCACCAGCTCAGTGGGGAGTACGGGATTGTCGCGGGGAGAGCCGGCCGAGCCCATGGAGAGCAGCAGCAGCCGGGCGGCGAGTGCGGAGAACTCCTCCACCGGCTGGCGGACGGTGGTGAGCGTGGGTGAGGTCCGCCGGGCGGTGGGGGCGTCGTCGAACCCGATGACGGCCACATCCTCCGGCACCCGGCGGCCGGCACGACGCAGGGTCTGCAGCGCCGCGGCGGCCATCACGTCGGAGGCGGCGAAGACCGCGTCGACGTGCGGCATCCTGCGCAACAGCCACTGCATGCCGTGCACACCCGACGCGTGGCTGAAGTCGCCGTACGCGACCGGCACGCTGGTCATCCCGGCCAGCGCGAGGGTCTGCAGGAACCCGTCGAGCCGGTCGCGAGCGGCCGGAAGGGCGGGTGGGCCCGCGATCACGCCGATGGACTTCCGGCCGCCGAGCAGCAGGTGTTCCGCCGCCTGCCGACCGCCGTCGCGGTTGTCCATGTCGACGTGGGGGAGGTCGATGCCGTCTGGGGGACGGCCCGCACTCCGTACGGGTATGCCCGAGGCGGCGAGGGTCACCACGAGCGGATGTCTGTCGCGGGCCGCGATCAACAGGACGCCGTCGATGCCTCCTGCGACGAGCGGTGGCGTGGCGATGGTGGAGGTGGCCGCCGTGGCGGTCATCACGGCGAGGGGGACGCCGTGCCCGGTGAGGACCTCCTCCGCAGCCGTGATCATCCGCGCGTAGAACGGCTCGGTGAACAGCCGGTGCGCGGGTTCGCAGACCACGATGGCCACGACCTGGTCGGATCGGCGGCCGGAGCCGCCACGGGGAGCGCGATGCCTTACATAACCAAGACGCGATATTGCGTCATGCACCTGCCTACGAGCCGACGTGCTGACTCTGACTGAACCGGTGAGTACCCGGGACGCCGTGGCCGGGGAAACCCCTGCCTCTGCCGCGACCTGGGCAAGTGTGGGTAGATCGGTCATAACTTCCTCCACACCAAGATTCCGCACAGGTGGGAGCGCTCCCATTGAACCTAGCATTGTTTCGGAAGTGTCAAAAGATGTTTCCGAAAAATCACCTTGTGTATGTCAAATTTCCCTGACAACCCAGTCAGGGGCAAGTATCGACATGATTACGGAGTCATACCATTCCCCGTTTAGGTGCAGGGCGTCACGACAGACACCCTCCTGGACGAACCCGAGCTTGCGGTAGACGTGCGCGGCCCGTTCGTTGAAGGCGTAAACCTCCAGGCCCACCCGGTGCAGCGGCGTGGTGCGGAAGACGTGGTCGAGGGTGAGCCGGATCGCCTCGCTGCCGTAGCCCTTCCCGTACGCCCGGGGGCCGATCAGCGCGATGCGCAGGTTGCAGGAGAGATTGTCGGCGTCGAGCTGGTTGAGCACGATCTCGCCCACGTAGGCGTCGTCACCGGCGGTGCAGATCGCCAGGTCCAGCCGGTCGTCGAGGTCGCTCCGCGAGCCGTACCAGGCCTTCAGCCCTTCGTAGTCGGGCTTGCCGTGCGAGCCGGTCAGCCGGACGGTCTCGGGGTCGTTGACCAGCTCCCAGAGGCCGTCCACGTGCTCGGGACCGACCGGCCGGAGCGTCACGTGCTCTCCGGGGAGTGTGGGTTTGCGCGCGAACATCATTCGGTGTGTCTACCGGCAGGAATCCCGCTGGGCAAGCAGATTCCCCCCGCGAGGGCACGACGGGCCCCGGCTCGGGGTGGGTCACCGGGGTACGTACCGCCCCCGATCGCACGACGCGGTCGAGGAAGCCGCCGATGACGCGGTCCGGTCGCCGGGGCCGTCGGGGTCGCCGGAGTCACTGCGGACTCCGGTCACCCTGACCCCGCGCGAGCCGCACCGTGGCGCGTCCCGGCGTCACCAGGGTCCGTACGGTCCCTGGTTGCCGCCGCCTCTGCCGATCTCCCCCACGGCGGGACGCACGTCGGCGAGGTAGATGCCCGAGGCGATGACGGACGCGATCGTGAAGATGCTCAGGACGCTGAGATACTGCACCGCGGCGGCGAAGCCGAACAGCGCCGCCAGCCCGAGGATGACCAGCCACAGCTTCTTGGTCTGCTTGCCGGTGGCCGCGAACGCCCGCGCCGGGGTCTTCACCGCGTGGATGAGCGCCCAGCCCGACAGTGCGAACACTCCGACGGCCAGGATCCAGAAGACCAGGTCCAGAGCACCGTGGATTTCGATCATCGTCTCTCCAGAACGTTCGCCTCGCCGGTCTCCCTCAGCCTAATGCCGAAAGTCCCGTTCGCGCCGCCCTCGGTTCTTACCGGCCGGGGCCGGCTCGCTTCCGGCCCGCGCCGGACTCGTCCCCGCGTCCGTACCGGACCGCGCCGGTGGCTCGTTCTCGCGCCCGTCACGTCGGTCCGGCCCGTCACGTCGGTCCGGCTCGTCCCGGCGCCGGGTACGGCCCTCGGACGGCGAAGGACCCGTCCCGGCCGCGCCGGAGCGGGTCCTGGAACCGGAGCGTCGTCCGGTCGCCGCCTCACGGGGTTCATGGCGGTGGCCGCGAGCTCGTGCACGGCCCCGCCGCGTGAAGCGGTGGCGAGTCCGCGGGGGCCGGGCGGGTCCGGGGGTTTCGTGAGGTCCGCCGGACCGGCCGGCAGGTTTCGCGAAGGGCTCGCTCAGCTCTTGGTCGTGCCGGACGTCCTGGAGGTCCTGGAGGAGGTCCTCGTCGTGCCCGACGTGCTGGACTTCGTGGTGCGGGTGCCCTTCTTGGGCGTCCGGGCGGCGGCGATCGCGGGCTCGGCGGCCTCGGAGACCTCCTCCAGCTCCAGGGCGATCTCGCCGCTGGTCTTGGAGACGACCTTGCGGCCGCGGCTGGCGAACTCCTCGTACAGCTCGTTGGCCCTGCCCGCGATGTGGTCGGCGTAGTCGCGCGCCTTCACCGGGAAGTCCTTGGCGTAGACCTCGGCCTTTCCGGCGAGCTGCCTGGCCCTCCCCGGGAGGTCCTTCGCGGCCTCGCGGATCTCCTCGCGGCGGCCCTGCAGCTTGTGGATCTGCTCGGGAAGCTCAAGGAGCTTCTCGACGGCGAAGTCGCCGGCCCCGGCGACGGCGTAGAACGGCTTGGACTCGGCCAGCTTCTTGACTTCGGTGGTGATGGGCATGGGTTAACCTTCCTTGGTTTCCTTGGTGATGTGGCCGTTGCTCGGAGGGGCCGCGTAGGGCTTCAACGCGGTGAGGTATTCCTTCGGGAGCGGCACCTCGTCGTCAGACGAGGAGTCCGCGTCACCTCGCCGGGGCTCCGGTGCGAGAGGCGCTTTCTGGGAGGTCTGCGCGTCGTCGTCCGGGGCCTCGGCCTGTTGGTTCTCCTTGCGGAACGACTCGTAGATGTCGATCAGCACCTGGCGCTGGCGCTCGGTGATGAGATGGTCGGCCCTGATCGCGGTCAGCACGTCGCTGTCCGGCTCGCGCTCCTCGATGAGGCCGGCCTGGACGTAGAGCGCCTGCGACGAGATGTGCAGGCCTTTCGCGATCTGGTTCAGGATCTCGGCGCTGGGCTTGCGCAGCCCGCGCTCGATCTGGCTCAGGTAGGGGTTGGAGACCCCCGCCGCCGCGGCGAGCTGCCGAAGGGAGATCTTCGCGTGCGTGCGTTGCTCGCGGATGTACTCACCGATCGAACCGACCTTGGGTAGTGCCATGGTTCGAGTCTGCCGCACGGTGCTTGCAATTGCAAACGGGATGGCTAACACTTGCAAGCACTTTGGGGTGAGCTTGGTTAAACCTGGAGGAAACCAACCACATCACCAGGACGGCCCCCGATTTCGGCATACGGATCCGCCGCACCTTCACGGAGACCCAACACGGGACTGCGCTCGGTGAGGGGGGCTCGGTGCCGCGCGTGCGACGGTCGCCGCGTCCGCCAAGGGGCCCGGTGTGGGGTCTTCGGTGCGGAACCGGCACAAAGGCGGCGCCGACTTCGGTGCGTGGCCGGCCGCAAGAGCGGTGCCGTTAGTACGGGACCAGCCACAGGAGCGGCGCCGAGGACGTCAGGGCGACGGAGAAGGCGACGATGGCGTAGCGCACCCCGCGCGGCAGGACCGGGACCGGGTTCACCAGACGCTCGACCCTGGCCATCACGGCGGCGGCGGAGTTCGCGGCGCCCAGCGCGCCGTGCGGGGCCGGGACGGCGCCCGCCGTGCCGAAGCGCAGCAGGGCGGTCGCGAGGCGGCGCGCGGAGCAGCCACGGCGGGCGACGTCGTCGGCGGCCATCTCCACGAGCAACCCGACCTCGCCCTGCGCGTCCCTGACCACGCGCGACCAGGGCAGCGCCCTGCGCAGCGCGGCGAACGGCAGCAGCACCAGGTCGTGCCGCTCACGCACGTGCGCGGCCTCGTGGGCGAGCACCGCGCTCAGCTCGTCGGCGGAGAGCAGCTTCAGCGCCCCCTCGCTCACCACCACCTGGGAGCGCAGGCCGGGCACGCAGTAGGCGGTGGCGCCCGGGTGGTCGAGCACCCGCACGCCGGGGACCACCGGATCCTCCCGCGCGATCAGGGCGAGCAGGGTGCGATGGCGCCTGCGGGCGCGGAGCGTCTGCGTGCCCGCGGCGAGGAGGACCAGGATCAGCACGGCGAGCGCGGTCAGCCCCGCGACGAGCGCGAGGATCCTCGGCATGTCGTACGGCCTGGGAAGGCCCTGCCCGGCGCCGAACGCGGAGATCGCGAACTCGTGCAGGCCGTGCAGCACGCCCTCGCCGTAGGGTTCGAGCGCGTAACCGAGCAGGGCGCCCGTCCCGGCGAGCCCCCAGGTGACCCCGAGTGCCTGCCACAGGACGATGGCCACGTGCGGGGCACGATAGGTCCATCGAGCCCGGGTGAACCGCCAGGCGCCGACCGCGCAGACCAGGGCGAGCGTCGCCAGCGCTGCCGCGGTCATCTACTCGTCCTCCAGGTCCTCCAGGTCCGTCAGGGCCCTGCGCAGGATGTCGGCTTCGGTGCCGGTGACGGCCTGGGCGAACCGGGTGAGGGCCGCCGACCGGTCACCGGTCAGATCCAGCGCTTCCAGCATAAGCTCCGCGACGTAGGCGTCGCGGCTCTCCGCCGGTGCGTACCGCCACGCGCGCCCGTCGCGGGTGCGGAGCAGGAAGCCCTTACGGGTGAGCCGGTCGAGCACGGTCATCACAGTGGTGGGCGCCAGGTCGCGGTCGGCGATGAGACGCCCGACCTCCCGCGCCGTCACAGAGGATGGCTGTGCCCAGATGATGTCCATGATGCTGCGTTCAAGCTCGCCGAGACCCTTCACGCATCCAAGCCTAACTCCCGCACCACGAGGGGTAGTACTACGGGTTGTCGAGTGATGTGCGTCACATGCTTCTCACCCTGTGTCATCCCGTCCAGGTCGTCGCCCGGGGCGCACCTCGCGATCATCGCGGGGCGACCGCGGACCAGGGCAGGGTGATCTCGCCGAGCCGCCATCGCGACCGGCCGCCCAGCGGGGGGCGCTCGGCGAGTGGCCAGGTCCCGGCGAGCGTTCCCGCGGCGGCGATCCAGCGCTGCCGGGAGCCGTACGAGCTCAGGGGGGCGTTGACCGCCCAGGCGCGGTCGAAGTCGCGCAGGAAGGCGTGGACGGGCTCGCCGGGGACGTTGCGGTGAATGAGCGTCTTGGGCAGCCGGTCGGCCAGGTCGGAGGGGCGTTCGAAGGAGTCGAAACGGGCCGAGACGGTGAGCGTCCGCGGCCCCGAGCGGTCGAGCCCCACCCAGACCGCGCGGTGGCCCACCTCCGAGCAGGTGCCCTCGACGATCATCCCGCCCGGCGCGAGCCGTTCGGACAGCATCGCCCAGTATCCCCACGCCTGCGCCTCCCCGTACTGTCGCAGCACGTTGAACGCCCTGATCAACAGGGGTGGCCTCGCCACCGGCAGCTCGAAGCCGCCCAGCGCGAAGGACAGCCCCGGCCGCTCGTACGGTTTGGCCGCCGCCACCCGGGCCGGGTCGATCTCGACGCCGACGACCTCGACCGAGGGGCAGACCGCGCGCAGCCGCAGGAACATCTCCAGGGTCGTGGTGTGCGAGGCCCCGTACCCGAGGTCGACCACGAGAGGGCGGACGGCGGAGCGCAGCGCGCGGCCGTGCGCGGCGACGATCCAGCGGTCGGCCCGGCGCAGGCGGTTGTGCCCCGTGGTGCCCCTGGTGATCTCTCCTATCGGCTTCGGCACGGTCAGACGCGGTGGACCTTGTGCTGGGCGGCCTGGGCCCGGGGGCGGATGACGAGGCGGTCGACGTTCACGTGGGCCGGGCGGGTCACGCACCAGGCGATGGCGTCGGCCACGTCGTCGGCGGAGAGCGGGCCGGGCACGCCCTCGTAGACCTGATCGGCGGCTGCGGAGTCGCCGCGGAAGCGGTTCAGCGAGAACTCCTCGGTGTGGACCATCCCGGGGGCGACCTCGACGATCCTGAGCGGCTGTCCGACCAGCTCCAGCCTCAGCACCTCGGTCATCGAGGTCTGCGCGTGCTTGGCCGCGTTGTATCCGCCGCCGCCCTCGTAGGAGACGAACCCGGCCACCGAGGTCAGCATCAGCAGCACGCCGTCACCCGACGCGACCAGCTTGGGCAGCAGGGCCTGGGTGACGCGGAGCGTGCCGAGCACGTTGACGTCGTACATCCGCTGCCAGTCGGCCACCTTCCCGCTCGCCACGGGTTCCAGGCCGATCGCGCCACCGGCGTTGTTGACCAGCACGTCGCAGCGGTCGAGCGAGGCGGCGAGCTCGTCCACCGACTCCTGCGACGTCACGTCCAGGGTGACCGGGCGGACGCCTGGCACCTCGGCGGCCAGCTCGTCGAGCCGCTCCCTGCGCCGCGCCGCGGCCACCACGTCGAAGCCCTCGGCGGCGAGCCTGCGGGCCGTCGCCTCGCCGATTCCGCTACTGGCCCCTGTCACCACAGCCGTCCTCTTCATGACCCCTCATCCTGCCAGGAGCCCTAGGGACCCATCCGCTCGGACTCGAAGAGGCTATGTGTCGGGAATGTTGCGGATTATCCGGTGGTTGAGCCCTCTCGGAGGTGGTGTCGGTGAGGCGACGGCGGGTCAACCGGGTCGCGACGATCAGCATGCACACGTCTCCCCTGGATCAACCGGGGACCGGGGACGCGGGCGGGATGAACGTCTACATCGTCGAGGTGGCGAAACGCCTGGCCGAACTCGGGGTGGAGGTGGAGATCTTCACCCGGCAGACATCCCGGGATCTGCCACCGGTCGCGGAGATCGTTCCGGGTGTCTCCGTCCGCCACGTCACCGCGGGACCGTACGAGGAGCTGGACAAGGGAGACCTGCCCGGCCAGCTCTGCGCCTTCCTGTCGGGCGTGCTGCGCACCGAGGCCATGTACGAGCCGGGCCGCTACGACGTCATCCACTCCCACTACTGGCTCTCCGGTCAGGTGGGCTGGCTGGCCAAGGAACGCTGGGGCCTGCCGCTGGTGCACACCATGCACACCATGGCCAAGGTGAAGAACCTCCTGCTCGCCGCCGACGACAGGCCGGAGCCCGCCGCCCGCGTACTGGGCGAGCAGCAGGTCGTGGACATCGCCGACCGCCTGGTGGCCAACACCCCGACCGAGGCCGAGGAACTCGTCCAGCTCTACGGCGCCGCCCCCGCCCGGGTGGAGGTCGTCAACCCCGGTGTGAGCCTCAGAGTCTTCCAGCCCGCCTCCCAGGGGGCGGCCCGCCACCGGCTCGGGCTGCCGCAGGACGCGCACGTGCTGCTGTTCGTGGGCAGGGTGCAACCGCTCAAGGCCCCGGACGTGCTGCTGCGCGCCGCGGCCAGGATGCTCATCGACGACCCCTCGCTCAGGTCCAGGCTGGTCGTCGCCTGTGTCGGCGGCCCCAGTGGCAACGGCCTGGCCAGGCCCTCCTACCTCAACGACGTGGCCGCCTCGCTGGGGATCTCCGACGTGGTGAGAATCGTTCCCCCCGCGCCCCAGCACGAGCTGGTCGACTGGTACCGCGCGTCCGACGTGACCGTCGTCCCCTCCCACAACGAGTCGTTCGGCCTGGTCGCCCTGGAGTCCCAGGCCTGTGGCACCCCGGTCGCCGCCGCGTCCGTGGGCGGGCTGCGCACCGCCGTACGCGACGGCGTGTCCGGGGTGCTCGTCGAGGGGCACGACCCCCACGACTGGGCGCGGGTGCTCGCCAGGTTCGTCTACGAGCCCGCCTGGCGGGAGACGCTGTCGGCGGGCTCGGTGGCCCACGCGGCGGCCTTCGGCTGGTCGGCCACCGCGGCCCGGCTGGCGGACGTCTACGCCGGGGCGATGGCGAACCTGCACCGGCTCCCGGTCGCGGTCAACTCGTGAGGACCACTCGCGAGGCCGGTGACGCAACCTCCGGATCCCGCTCGCGAGGGTGGGACGCGATCTTCGGACCCCGCTCGCGAGGCCGGTGAGCGGCCTCCGGGACCTGCTGCTCAGACCGAACCCCGGCACCTCGTCCGGGGGGTGCGCGTGAGGTGGGGACGGCCCGTGCGCGAGGGCCGCTCGTAAGCTGGGCCCATGCGCGAAGTGATCGAGGCGGCGCTGAAGAGCGCGGACGCCTCCTACGAGCAGCCCAGGCCGGGGGCCTTCCTGGTGAGGCTCCCCGGCCAGCACAAGCTCGCCACCATGACCTGGTTGATCGTCGGTGACCAGGCCCTGCATGTGGAGGCGTTCTTCTGCCGTCAACCCGACGAGAACCACGCCGAGTTCTACCGCTGGCTCCTCACCAAGAACGGTTCCATGTACGGGGTGCACTTCGCCCTCGACCCGATCGGCGACGTCTACCTCGTGGGCCGTGTCCCGCTGGCCGCGGTCACCGACGAGGAGGTCGACCGCCTCCTCGGGTGCGTGCTCACCTACTCGGACGAGGGTTTCGACCGCGCGCTCGAACTGGGCTTCGCCTCCTCGATCCGGCGCGAGTGGGAGTGGCGCGCCAAGCGCGGCGAGTCGCTCGCCAACCTCCAGGCCTTCGCCCGCTTCGCCGACCCCGAACGCTGAGGGCGCCGTCCCGAGAACGGGGCGCCCGGTACGTCGGGCGGTCCCGGGGCGGGCGGAGTACCCGGAAACGTCCAGCAGGCGCCCACTAAGCTTGTCGGCATGTCGACTTTGGTGCTGCTTCGGCACGGTGAGAGTGAGTGGAACGCGAAGGGTCTGTTCACCGGATGGGTGGACGCGGGGCTCTCGGCCAAGGGCGAGGAGGAGGCGCGGCGCGGCGGGCAGCTGCTGCTCGACGCGGGGGTGCGACCCGACGTGGTGCACACCTCCCTGATGAGCAGGGCGATCCAGACGGCGAACCTCGCGCTGGGCGCCGCGGACCTGCTCTGGCTGCCGGTCTCCCGGTCCTGGCGGCTCAACGAGCGCCACTACGGCGCCCTGCAGGGCAAGGACAAGGCGCAGACGCGGGCCGAGTTCGGTGACGAGCAGTTCATGCTCTGGCGCCGCTCCTACGACGTCCCGCCGCCCCCGATCGCCGACGACGACGAGTTCTCCCAGGTCGGTGACGCCCGCTACGCGCTCCTGCCGAGCGAGCTGATGCCGAGGACCGAGTGCCTCAAGGACGTCGTCGAGCGCATGCTGCCGTACTGGTACGACCAGATCGTGCCCGACCTCGCACAGGGGAGGAGCGTGCTGGTCGTCGCGCACGGCAACTCGCTCCGCGCGCTGGTCAAGCACCTGGACGGGATAGGCGACGACGAGATCGCCGGGCTCAACATCCCCACCGGCATCCCGCTCAGGTACGAGCTGGACGCCGACTTCCACCCGGTCACCAAGGGCGGACAGTATCTCGACCCCGCCGCGGCCGAGGCCGCCATCGAGGCTGTGGCCAACCAGGGCAAGTAGCCCTGACGTCCCGAAAAGTAGATAAAAGACCAAAAAAAGCGCAAAAGAGAGGGAGGGCCCGCCGGATCCGGCGGGCCCTCCCTCTCTTTTGCGTGAAGACGTTCGTGAAGGCCGGCGGGGATCGGCCGACGGGAGGACTCAGAGCACGGAGGTGTCCTGGGGACGGGAGCCTGTCACCAGATAGACCACGTCGTGCGCGACACGGACCGCGTGGTCGGCGTAGCGCTCGTAGTAGCGGCCGATCAGTGTCACGTCGATGGCCGGCTCGACGCCGTACTTCCAGTCGGGGGCCATCAGGATCTTGAACAGTCTCCGGTGCAGTTTGTCCATGGCGTCGTCGTCGGACTCCAGTTCCAGGGCCGACTCCACGTCGCGCGAGGCGATGCAGCTGCCGGTCTTGGTGACGAGGCGCTCGGCGATCTGGCCCATCTCCAGGATGGTGGAGCGGATCTCGGGCGGGATCGCGGAGTCGGGGTAGCGCAGCCTGGCGATCTTGGCCACATGCTCGGCGAGGTCGCCCATCCGCTCCAGGTCGGTGCCCATCCGCAGCGCCGCGATGATCATTCTGAGGTCCACGGCCACGGGCTGCTGCCGCGCCATCAGGTCGAAGATCGTGGTCTCGACCTCCGCGAAGACCCGGTTGACCTCCTCGTCCTGGGAGATGACGCTCTCGGCGAGCTGGAGGTCGGCGTCCAGGAGGGCGGTGGTGGCCCGCGATATCGCCGACCTGACGAGGCGGGTCATCTCGACCAGCCGTCCGGTGAGGGCGTCGAGGTCTTCGTGGTAGGCGTCGCGCATGCCACTCACGGTAGGGCGGTAACGGTGAACGAACCTCGACCGTAAAGTGAACTTTATGGGAAAGCCCGTGGTCATGCCCCTTTAGCCGTCCCCAACGGGAAAACCCCGACCTACCATCGAGGACGTGAAGCCTACGGGAGGACCACGTGAGTGAGCTGATGGCGAGCCTGGCCGCACTGGCCGGTTTCGTCGTGGGAGCGCTGGCCGTGATGGTCGTCCGCCAGAACCACGGACAGCGGAGAGCGATGACACCGGTTTACGGCGTCGAGCCCGGCGCGTTGCCCCAGGGGGTCGCCTCGGTGCTGGCCGTGCTGCCGTCCTCGGCGGTCGTGCTCGACAAGGAGGACCGCGTGCTGCGCGCCAGCTCGGCGGCCCGCGCGTTCGGCCTGGTAAAAGGAGATCACCTCATGGCGGCCGAGTTGCTCGCGCTCGCCAGGAAGGTGCGCAGGGACGGCGAGATCCGCGAGAGCGAGATCGAGGTGGCCGGCCACAAGTTCGGCCAGGAGTCGACCAGCTTCGCGGTGCGGGTCGCCCCGCTCGGCTCTCACGGCCAGGTGCTCGTCCTCGCCGAGGACCAGACCGAGCACCGCCGCGTCGAGGCGGTCCGCCGCGACTTCGTGGCCAACGTGAGCCACGAGCTCAAGACGCCGGTGGGTGCGCTCTCGCTGCTGGCCGAGACCATCCAGGACGCCGCCGACGACCCCGAGGCCGTCACCCGCTTCGCGGGGCGCATGCAACACGAGGCGGCCCGGCTCACCTACCTGGTCCAGGACCTCATCACCCTCTCCCGCATCCAGGGCGCCGAGCCCATCCCCACCCCCGGCCCGGTCCTGATCGACGAGGCGGTCCACGAGGCCATCGACCGCTGCAACACCACCGCGGCCGCCAAGGACATCACCCTCGTCGCCGGCGGGGTCGAGGGCCTGCGGATATGGGGCGACGACGAGCTTCTCGTCACCGCCCTGCGCAACCTCATCGACAACGCGGTCGCCTACAGCCCCGAGCACACCCGGGTCGTGGTCAGCGCCCGCGCGGCGGGCCCCAACACCGAATCCGTCGAGATCAGCGTGAGCGACCAGGGGATCGGCATCCCCGAGAGCGCCCAGGAACGGATCTTCGAACGGTTCTTCCGCGTCGACGCGGCACGCTCGCGGGCGACCGGTGGCACGGGCCTGGGCCTGGCCATCGTCAAGCACGTGGCCGCCTCCCACAACGGGGCGGTCACGGTGTGGAGCAAGGAAGGTTCCGGTTCCACATTCACCCTCCGCCTGCCCGCCTTCGGTGGCATGGCGGTTACGGAACCAGCTACGACCACGATCCCCCTGGAGGCCGCGCAGTGACCCGCGTGCTCGTTGTCGAGGACGAGGAATCGTTCTCCGACGCCCTGTCGTACATGCTGCGCAAGGAAGGCTTCGAGGTGGCCGTGGCCGCCACCGGGCCGGAAGCGCTGGAGACCTTCGACCGCAACGGCGCCGACCTGGTGCTGCTCGACCTGATGCTTCCCGGCCTGCCCGGCACCGAGGTCTGCCGCTCGCTCCGCCAGCGCTCCAACGTGCCCGTCATCATGCTCACCGCGAAGGACAGCGAGATCGACAAGGTCGTCGGGCTGGAGCTCGGAGCCGACGACTACGTCACCAAGCCCTTCTCCTCCAGAGAACTGGTGGCCCGTATCCGCGCGGTGCTGCGCCGCCAGGGCGACGTGGAGGAGCTGGAGTCGGCGGTGCTGGCCGCCGGTCCGGTCAGGATGGACGTCGATCGCCACATCGTCGCCGTACGCGGTGAGGCGGTGCAGCTGCCGCTGAAGGAGTTCGAGCTGCTGGAGGTGTTGCTGCGCAACGCCGGGCGGGTGCTCACCCGGGGCCAGCTCATCGACCGGGTCTGGGGCGCCGACTACGTGGGCGACACCAAGACCCTGGACGTGCACGTCAAGCGGCTGCGGGCCAAGGTCGAGTCCGATCCGTCCAACCCGCGCTGCATTCTCACCGTCCGGGGTCTGGGGTACAAGTTCGACCCCGCCGAGATCTGAGCCTCCCCACGGCCTCGGGGCGCCGTTCGCCTCCGCGAAGGCGACGGACTCCGCGACGCCCGCCTCGGGGTGATCGCTCGCCTCCGGACGATCCGAGGGGCCGTACGGCGTGCCCGCGCCGTACGGCCCCTCGGCGTGTCCGGAGGCCCTCACCGGGACGGCGATCAGTGGCCGGAGGAGTGCTCCTCGCCGGTGGCGGTGGCCGAGGGGGTGGCCGACGGCGTGGGCGCCGCGGAGGCGCCGGGAGCCTCCGGGTAGGCGGTGAACTCGCGGCTGCGGGTGATCACCGGGATCGTGAGCTGCACGATCCCGGCGTTGGCGAACTGCAGCTGCACCTTGACGCCCTCGCCGCCCCTGAGTGGCTTCTTCAGCCCTTCGATCAGGATGGTGGGGGTCGGCTTGCCGACGTTCACCCGCTGGTTGTGAGGGAGCGGCACGGGCGCGCTCACCTTCGCCGTACCGAGGGCGGGGTCGACGCCGAGACCGACGAGCTGGTCGGAGCCCGCGTTGGTGTTGATCAACGACAGGTAGAGCGGGGTGGCCGCACCCTCCGGCAGCGTCGCGCCCGAGTCGGGCCCCAGGAAGAAGGCCTGGGAGATGTCGATGCCGTTCGCCTTGACCGTGAGGGCCTCGGTCGGCGAGTAGGGCTTGTTGGTGATCGCGTCGGATCCGGCACCGCAGCCGGCCAGTGCCGAAGCGGCTGCGAGGAACGCCGCGGCGACGATCGCCCGGTGGCGGATGTTGCGGGTCACGGTGCGAGTTCTCCTTGTCACGCGTGAGATAGGGCAAGGGCAACCCTATCGGCGACGTTTACCGGGTTTCCCGCCGACCCGCCTCATCATCCGAAGACGGGGAACGCAGGTCATAAGCGCTTTTTGCCCCTCTGATTCATACACTTGGCCACTTGTCAAGTCATAAGATGCGGCTTTGACCTGCAGTTATGGTGATTTCACTGTTCCGGGAGGCTGTGGATACGTGGTACTCTTGAGTACAGCGGAAGGGGTACTTGTCACATGACTTTCCAGGTCGGCGACACTGTCGTCTACCCCCACCACGGGGCTGCTCGGATCGAGGCGATCACGACCCGAACCATCAAGGGTGAGGAAAGGACCTACCTGGTTCTTAAGGTCGACAAGGGCGACCTTACCGTCCAGGTGCCGGCAGACAACGCAGAGCTCGTGGGTGTTCGCGATGTCGTCGGACAAGAGGGCCTTGAGCGCGTTTTCGACGTGCTTCGAATGCCTCACACCGAAGAGCCCACCAACTGGTCCCGACGCTACAAGGCGAACCTTGAGAAGCTGGCGTCCGGTGACGTCAACAAGGTTGCCGAGGTCGTTCGCGACCTGTGGCGGCGAGACAGGGAGCGCGGACTCTCTGCGGGAGAGAAGAGAATGCTGGCGAAGGCCAGGCAGATCCTCGTCAGCGAGCTCGCGCTCGCGGAGAAGACCAACGAGGACAAGGCCGAGGCCCTGCTGGACGAGGTTCTCAACTCCTGAACAAGACATTTCCACGGGTGGGCGTCGGGGTCGACGTCCACCCGTTCGCTTCCGGTCGCGAGCTTCACCTCGCGGGCCTGCACTGGCCGGGTGAGACCGGCCTGGCCGGCCACTCCGACGGTGACGCCGCGGCCCACGCCGCCTGTGACGCGCTGCTCTCCGCGGCGGGTCTCGGTGACCTCGGCGGTCTGTTCGGCACGTCCGACCCCCGGTGGTCCGGTGCCTCGGGCGCGGCCCTGCTGGAGGAGACCGCCCGCAAGGTGCGCGCCGCGGGCTTCGAGATCGGCAACGTGGCCGTCCAGGTGATCGGTAACCGTCCCAAGCTCGCTCCCCGGCGTGTCGAGGCCGAGAAGGCCCTCAGTGCCGCCGTGGGGGCTCCCGTGAGTGTCAGCGCCACCACGACCGACGGGCTGGGCCTCACCGGGCGAGGTGAAGGGGTGGCCGCCGTCGCGACCGCGATCGTGGTGAACCTGTAGCGGGTGCCGGACGTCTCCTATACGGAACGCGGAAAACGTTCCGGCGAGCGGCGCGGAATGCTCGTCGATCCATATCGAGGCGGTGGCCCGTTTCCTGGCGCGGTACGGGCCACCCCTTTTTTCAGCGTGATCGCTTCTTTAGCGTGATCAGTGAATGCTCTGGGTAACCCCTTGGTGACCGTGTCTCGTAACAGGGGGAGCCAGACATGATCGTCTCGATTGTCTCCGCAATCATCATCGGCGCCATCATCGGCGCCCTGGCGCGACTCATTCTTCCCGGACGCCAGAACATCAGCATCGGCCTGACGCTCATCGTCGGCATCGTGGCCGCGCTTATCGGCACCGCCATCGCCGGGGCGCTCGGTCTGATCCACACGCGCGGGATCAACTGGTGGGAGCACATCATCCAGCTGGCGCTCGCGGTGCTGGGGGTGCTCCTCGTCGTCCAGATGCAGGCGAGAAAGACGCACTGACGGATTTTTTGCCGCCGACAGGCATATCCGTGACCCAGGGGGTAGCCACCTCCCCATGAGAGTGAAGGTCTCACCCTCACTGGGAGGTTGAAATGACTATCGCATCCATTCTCGGGGCAATCGTTATCGGCGCGATCATCGGAGCCCTCGGCCGCCTCCTGCTTCCCGGTAGGCAGGCGATCGGAGTGGTCCTGACCGTTGTCGTCGGCATCATCGCCGCGCTCATCGGCACCGCCATCGCCCAGGGTCTCGGCGTCGCCACCACGAGCGGTATCGACTGGATCGAGCTCGTCATGCAGGTGGGTCTGGCTGTCGTCGGTGTCGGTCTGGTCGCCGGTCTCAAGCGTTCCAGGGTTTAGGCGAACACCCGGGTGAAGATCCCGGTGACCTCGCCGAGGCTCGACTGGACCCCTCCGGTCCGGAGGTGCTCACGGTGCCGACGATGTCACCGTGCTCCAGGAGAAGACCCGCTCGGCTCCGTCTGGCATGCCGAGCGGGTCTCGGCCGTTTCCGGCAGGTTCGGGGCAACGCGCCGGACCGGCTTCCGGCCGATCCCGGACACGGCCCGGAGGGGAGCAAAGCGCCGGTCCGCAGCGGGGCGCCGCTCACACATGTGTGAGCGAATAGCTGCGGGCCGGTCCAACACCGGATGGCGAACGGCGGTCCTGGCCGAAGGCCGCGCCGTTCGTTCCGTCCGAAGGGTGAGTTCAGGCCTCGCGGCCCGGCCGCGAGGCCTGAACGGACACCGTCCGAAGACGTGGTTCTCGAACGCCTGGGTCTCCAGCGCGTACGGCGGGGCCAAGACGACGCCGACCACGTAGCCGAGCTCGGCGATCTCCGCGGGGGAGATCCGGCCGAGCCGACGGCCCGAAGACCGGGTCAGCTCCTCCCAGGCCCCGGAGCTGACCCGACGGGCGTACGGAACAGGCGACCCGCGTCCGTCCCTGTTCCCAACCGTTCCTGCTTGTTCCTCACTCGCCCGGCGGCACGGGCGTGCTGCGCATCCGCCCGGAGGGCGGTGCCGCGGTGCCGTTCTCGTCATCGTAGGACCGCGCCGCGGCCTCCTCCCCTGCCTCGGCGGCCTCGGCGCCGTGCGAGGGGTCGGGCGCCCCGGCCCTTCTCCCGCTCGTGCGCGCCTCTCGCGCCGCCACAGGCGCCCGCACGGCCGTCTCCTCGGACGTCTCGGCGCTCGCCCCTCGGGCCTTCCTCGTAGCCCTCTCGGTGGCTTTCGCCGGGGCCTTCGCCGCGGATTTCCGCGCGGTCGTCCTCGTCGCGGCCCTCGGCTCGGCATTCGCCGGACGGTCCTGCCGGTCCCCCTCGTGGTCCTTCACGGCGAGGAACGGCTGGGTGTCCTCGTCGCGATCGCTCTCCTCGTCCGTACCGCTGCCGCCCGCCGCCGTGCCCGAAGGCTTCGCCGCACTCCTGGCCGTGCCGCGCCGTGCCGTGGTGCGCGGGCCGGTCCCGGCCGTACCGGTCTCCTCGGTCCCGCCCGTTCCCGGCGCCTGCTCAGGTGGGAGGTCGGCGTCGCTGTCCCAGGTCTCCACCCGCTCGCTGACCCTGCCCTCGCTGCCCTCGCTGCCCTCGCTGCCCTCGCTGCCCTCGCTCTCCGGCTCCTCGCTCGGTGTCCGTACGGCGGGACGGGGCGGATGGACGAGCAGGTCGCCCTGGCGGGGCCTGACCAGGTCGCCCCAGCGCATCGGCTTACCGGGACGGGGAGCCGCGGGCTCCTGAGGGGCCTGCGGGATGTCGGCGACCTCGGGTGTCTCCGGCGCCGCCGTGGGGCCGACCACCGGCTCGCCCACCGGAAGGTCGTGGTGCGGTGCGGTCTCCAGGGGAGGCGCGGCGTGCGGGTCCAGCATGATCTCGGCCGCGGGGTGGTGCACCAGCTGGCCAGGGTGACCTGCGTGACCCGGGTGGCCTTCGCGGTCGGGGCGGGCGGGCTGCTCAGGATGGGCGGGCGAGGTCTGCCCCTGCCACCGTTCCCCGGTGTCGGGCGCGCCTGAACGCTCGGTGGCCGCCCGGTTCGCCTCGGGGAACGGCACGATGTCGCGTTCGGACGCCAGGCCGGACAGGGCCGCGTCGGCCGCGGCCCTCCGGGCGGCGGCGTGTTTGATCAGCAGGAGCCAGAGCCACAGGGCCAGGATCAGCATCACCCAGGGGGCGACGGCGACCACGACGGCCGCTCGCCCTTCGTCCACCACCATCCGCATGGCGGTGGCCACCTCGGCGGCGACCGCGCCGGCGAGCAGCAGCGTCAGGATCACGCCCGCCTGCAGCCGCACCGGCCACCAGCCGCCCCTCAGCAGCAGTACGCCGATCATCGCGATGACGAGCAGGGCGTCGAAGGCCGCGGGATAGAGGTACGCGAGGTCGGCGGGCGCTCTGCCCGCGACGGCGAGGGCCCGTAGATCCTCGAAGGAGAGCACGCAGGCCGCCGCGGTGAGGGCGGCGACGCCGACTCCGGTGACGACGATCCCGGCGTGGCGCAGGGCGACGGCCACCCGGCTCGGCTCGGGGGCGGCGATGGTCAGTGGCGGGGGCGGGGACGGGCGGGACATCGAGCCCGTCGCCCCGGGGGATTTGGCGTCCATGGCTCTTTGAGCCTACAGAATCGACATCTAGCATGATCGGGGAAGTTTTCCGAGGGCGACAGAGAACGATCGAGGCGAAGAAATGGCAGAACTGTCCGATTCCGTACGCGAGATGTTCGACGCCGCGAACTTCGCGACCGTGACGAGTCTCAACGAAGACGGGAGCCCGCAGGCGAGCGTCGTCTGGGTGAAGACGGACGGGAACGACGTGGTGTTCTCGACGATCAGGGGCAGGCGCAAGAGCCTCAACTTCGCGCGTGACCCGCGTACGGCCATCGTGGTGTTCGATCCCGCCGACCCGTACCGCTACGTCGAGGTGCGGGGGACGGTCAGCCTCGCCGACGATCCCGATGGCGCGCTCATCCAGGAGATGTCGCACAAATACCGCGGTGAGGACTGGGTCGAGGAGAAGCCGGAGGTGGAGAGGCTGATCGCCAGGATCGTCCCTGAACGCGTGGTCTATCACGGTGCTGTTTCGACGGACTAGTCGGGCGACATTCACCGCTAGTGGTCATAAAACACTCTGCTGAGTGTCTTCAACGTCCCGCAACTCGGTTTGTGAGGCGAGGTGAGGCATTAGCCTTGCCTTCGTGAGCCTGCAGCTATACGACACCAGCGTACGCACCGTCCGCGAATTCGTCCCGGTAGAACCCGGCCGGGCCTCGATCTACCTGTGTGGTGCCACCGTGCAGGCTCCCCCGCACATCGGGCACATCCGCTCGGGCGTCAACTTCGACGTGCTCCGCCGCTGGATGATCAGGTCTGGGTACGAGGTGACCTTCTGCCGCAACGTCACCGACATCGACGACAAGATCATTAGAGTCGCCGCAGCCGAGAACGTGCCGTGGTTCGCCGTCGCCGAGCGTAACCAGAGGGCCTTCACCTGGGCCTACGAGGTGCTGGGTTGCCTGCCCCCGACCGTCGAGCCGCGTGCCACCGGTCACGTGCCCGAGATGATCGAGCTGATGGACCGGCTGATCGCCGCCGGTCACGCCTACGCCTCCGGCGGTGACGTCTACTTCGACGTCATGTCCTACGCCGACCGGTACGGCTCGCTGTCCAACCAGAAGCTCCAGAACATGCGGGCCGCGGGCGACACCGAGACCGACTCCTGCAAGCGAGACCCGCGCGACTTCGCGCTCTGGAAGGGCGAGAAGCCGGGGGAGCCGACCTGGCCGACCCCGTGGGGCCGGGGCCGTCCCGGCTGGCACCTGGAGTGCTCCGCCATGGCGACCAAGTATCTCGGCGCCACCTTCGACATCCACGGCGGCGGCGTCGACCTGATCTTCCCGCACCACGAGAACGAGCTGACCCAGTCCCAGGCGGCGGGCGACGGCTTCGCCCGCTACTGGATGCACAACGGCATGCTCAAGATCGGCGCGGAGAAGATGAGCAAGTCGCTCGGCAACTCCCTGCTCGTCCCCGAGGTCACCAAGAAGGTTCGCCCGGTCGAGCTCCGTTACTACCTGGCGGCACCCCACTACCGATCCTCGATCGAATACTCGGAGGAGGCGCTGTTCGAGGCCGCCTCGGCCTATCAGCGGATCGAGGGCTTCGTCACCCGCGCGGCCGAGGTCATCCACGACGTCGACGCGCACGCGCCGCTTCCCCAGGCGTTCTCCGACGCCCTCGACGACGATCTGGGCACCCCCCAGGCGCTCGCCGTGGTGCACGAGGTGGTCCGCGAGGGCAACGTCGCGCTGGCCCAGGGCAACAAGGAGCAGGTCGCAAGGCTGCTCGCCGAGACGCAGAACATGCTCGACGTCCTCGGCCTCGACCCGCGCTCGGAGCAGTGGCGCTCCTCGGGCGGCGAGACCGGCATGCGGGCGACCGTCGACGCGCTGGTCGCCGTCGCGCTGGAGCAGCGGCAGGCGGCGCGGGCGCGCAAGGACTTCTCGGCGGCCGACAGCATCCGTGACCAGCTTTCCCACGCGGGCATCCACGTCGAGGACACCCCTCAGGGCCCGCGCTGGGAACTCTCGCGGTGAAACCAGGCCGTACGCTATAGACCATGGCTGGTGGGGGTAAAGGGTCCGGGCGACCCGCGAAGAAGAAGAGTCCGACCAAGGGCACGGGCGGTAACGTCCGCCGAGGCTTGGAGGGCAGGGGAGCCACCCCGCCGGCGCACATGCGGCACTGGCACAAGGACAAGGCGCGCACCGAGCGGGTCGAGCGCGAGGAGAGGACCGGCAGGTCTCCCTCCCCGCGCACCCCGGTTCGCACCCGGCGCAGCGACGACGCGCCCGAGCACATCGGCGGGCGCAACCCCGTCGTGGAGGCGTTGCGGGCCGGAGTCCCGGCCAGCACGCTCTATGTGGCCCTGCGCATCGACAACGACGACCGCGTCAAGGAATCGGTCCGCATCGCCGCCGCCCGGGGCATCGCGATGCTGGAGGTCGGCAGGGAGAAGCTCGATCGTCTCACCGAGGGGGGGATCCACCAGGGCATCGCCCTGCAGATTCCCCCGTACGACTACGCACACCCCGACGACCTGGTCCGCATCGCCCAGGAGGGCGCGGAGGTCCCGCTGATCGTCGCTCTCGACAGCGTCACCGACCCCCGCAACCTGGGCGCCATCGCCCGCTCGGCCACCGCCTTCGGCGCCCACGGTCTGGTCATCCCCTCCCGCCGCTCGGCCGGGGTCACCGGCGGGGCCTGGAAGACCTCGGCCGGCACGCTGGCCACCCTGCCGGTCGCCCGCGCCGCCAACCTCACCGCCACCCTGCGGGAGTACCGCGAGGCGGGCCTGTTCGTGATCGGCCTGGACGGCGAGGGCACGGTCGACATCGGCGAGGCCAACCTCCTCGACGGCCCGCTGGTCGTCGTCGTGGGCTCCGAGGGCAAGGGCCTGTCCCGACTGGTCCGCGAGGCGTGTGACCTGGTCGTCCGCATCCCGATGCGGGCCGCCGCCGAGTCGCTCAACGCCGGCGTCGCCGCGGGCATCGCCCTCTACGAGGTCGCCCGCCACCGCCGTTCCTAACGGTTCGCAATCGGCGGGGCATACCTCGGTGACGTACGGGGAGTGAGCCGACTACACTCGACTGGCGACCGTGCCGACGTAGCTCAATCGGCAGAGCAACAGTCTTGTAAACTGTAGGTCAGGGGTTCGATTCCCCTCGTCGGCTCGCATGTGAAAGGCCAGGTCAACCGGTATCCGGTGACCTGGCCTTTCGCCGTTCAGGGGAATTTTATGATCTTCTGTGCCCGTTGCGTGCCCGATGGCTTCTCAGGCCCGCCCGCCCGTGCCCGTTTGAACGCCTGCCCGAGCGCCTTGGCGATGGCCTTGTCCCGGTCCTGACTGGCGTGCTGGTAGATCAACGCCGCCCGCGTGGAGGAGTGCCCCATCCGGGACATCAGCTCCTTGAGGCTCGCTCCGGTCAAGGCGGTGGCGCGGCGCGCCGCCGCTCGGCCCTCCACCCGCCCGCCGTCCGGGCGTGCGGCGTGGGCGCCGGTCCCGAACGGCGGCGGAAATCGGGCCGTCCACCGCACCGCTCACGCGCCGCACCGATCCAACGCGCCGCCCATAGGCCACGCCACCGCCTTAGACAGCCGCCTGCCCGTGCGTGCCGGATACACCTCGGGAGTTTGCCGAACATGAGCCATGCTGTCGCCGGCCACGCCACTGCGCAGGCGCTCATGTCCCATGCCCGTGACGCCGTGTCCTCTCCAGCTACAAAGAAGGAACCCGAAGCGCCAGGATGGCCATGTCATCGGTCATGTGCCCCTGGCTGTACTCAAGCGCGGCATCCCCGATCCGCTTGACGATGCCAGCCGCGTCAAGACCTTGGCATCCTGACAACAAGGTGCTCAGCCGTTCCTCGCCGAACAGGTCCCACTGTGTGGGCGGATGCGCCTCAGTGACGCCATCGCTGTACAACACCAAGGTGTCACCGGGCCTCATGTCGAAACGCACGTTCTCAAGCCCCGCATCCTCCACGATGCCCAGCACGGTGCCGTGCGTCTTCAAAGGCTCCACCGTGCCATCTGCCCGCCGCACCAAGGCAGAGGGGTGTCCAGCCGTGGACAACATCCCGGTGAACCCGCCTTTTTCGTCAGGGCGGAAGATGGCGCACACCACCGTCAGGAACCGCTGCTCGGTGACCTGCTGAGCCAGCAGCGCCTGATTCAACTGCTCCAGCACCTTGCTGGGCGAGACATGATGAGGCGCATCGGCCCGCACCGTGTACCGCGCTAGAGCGGTGATCTGGGCGGCTTCCACGCCGTGCCCGCACACATCGCCCAAGACCGCGCACCAGCGCGAACCACTCGCCAAAAACAGGTCATAGAAATCACCGGTCACGTTCACCCCGCCGGCGGCCGGAATATAGGACGCGGCAGCCTGCAAGCCGGGAACCCTCGGCATCATCGGCGGCAACAAACTGTCTTGAAGAGTCCGAGCCAGCTCCGCAGACACCTTGCCCGCGGCCTGCAACTTCACCACGTGCCGCTCGGAACGCGCCAGCGCACCCCGAAGCCCAATCTCACTCGATACCGCCCGCGCCAAGGTGGCCAGCGTCTGCACATCAGCGTCCGACCACACCCGTGAGGCCGAGTCCACCACGCACAGCCCGCCCAGAACCTCGCCGTTCGGGCCATGAATGGGATATCCAGCCCACGCACCCATCCCCAGCCGCTTCACCACCGCCAGGTCGCACACCCGAGGATCAGCAACGGCATCCTCCACGATCAACGGCGCATTCGTCGCGATCAAGATGTGGCTCGGGCCGTCTTGCACCGCGTTCTGCCGCGCCGCCAACGGCAGCTCACCCATCCCGATCGCGCTCTTCCAGAACGACCGCTGATCATCAACCAAGGTCACAAAGGCCCGTTGTCCTCCGGTCACCCTTGCCGCCAGCCCAGCGAACTCATCGAACGACGGCTCAGGCTCCGTGTCGAGCAGGCCAGTAGCCCACACCGCCGTCAGCCGCTTAGGGTCGAATATCGCTGAGGGGATCTCAAAGGCCATGTGCGTGATCGCCTTTACTTCCGGGTGCGTCACCCGGAGCCGCACTGCTGATACCGAAAGCCAATGGGTATCCACCCAAGGCAAATGATCGTGTGCTGCAGGGCAGAGCAAGCCGCTACATGATCAAACTGTAGTCAGCGACCTCGAATAAATGATACCCCTATCCACCGTAGACCCTATGGCGATGACCAAGGCAAGGCACCCTCAAAACATGCCTCCGGCGGGGGCGCTTCGGCTCCGGGATGATCAACGTTGCACGTCCGGAGAGCCGTAGATGGTTGAGGAGGGCCTGAGTTTCCCGCCTGCCACGTCCCAGGCAAGCCCAACATCCCGACGCCTCCGGATCAAGGCCGTCTGTGACCGTTGGCATCCAATGACCGAGGAACGTCTACCGGCTGACGTACACACGAAGACGGCCTTGATCCTCAGTCCCCGGGCTGTTGCCCCTCCGGGGTGGGACGAGGCAGACGGGAAGATCAGGCAGGTGAGGTGCGTGCGTCCGCACGGAGTTCTCAGGCCGTGCCCGTTGCGTGCCCGTCAGGAGGGTGAACAAGGGGGAATCACGGGGACTCAAGGGCAAGGCAAAACCATCTCTGACCTGGAACGCAGCAGCTCACAGGGTCGCGTACCGAGATCTTGTAAACTGTAGGTCAGGGGTTCGATTCCCCTCGTCGGCTCGTGACAAAGGGCCAGGTCAACCGGCATCCGGTGACCTGGCCCTTTGATCGTTAAGCGGACTTTTTGCCTTTTCGTGCCACCCGCGTGCCCCTGGTCTTCTTCGTGGCCGTCTTGCGTGCTACTTCGAGTGCCTTCCCGGGGCCTCCACGATGGCCGTGGCGCGGTCCTGACCTGTGGCAGGATCGCGGGATGCTGCAACTCACCGATTTCATCATCGACTGTCCGGACACGATGAAGCTGGCAGCCTTCTATTCTGAGGTGACAGGCCGCCCGATCAAGGAAGACAGCGACGAGAACTGGGCCGGCATCAAGTTCGGCGAGGTCGAGCTGGCCTTCATCCGGGTGGACGACTACCGCGCTCCGCAGTGGCCCGACAGCGAGCACCCCAAGCAGTTCCACCTCGACTTCGAAGTGGACGAGATCGAGTCCGAGCAGCGCCGCGTCCTCGACCTCGGCGCGACGCTGCGGCAGGACTTCATCGGCCCCAACGGCTATGGCTGGCGGGTCTACACCGACCCGATCGGCCACCCCTTCTGCCTGTGCCGCAACAAGGGCGTCGTCTGGACCGACCAGGGCCTGGTCTGACCCTGGCCATGGGGCAGCCATCACAGCTGTACAGGTCGCGATCGCGCGGTGGCTGATCACCGAAGCGGTTGACGGTGATCAGCCACCGCGCGATCGATGTCGGTGGTCTGTTGACGTGACCTTCCACCGGTCAAGGGGATCGGCTACGTGGACGACGTCCGGTGGTCGCTCGTGTGCCGGGCGGATGTCCCGGACGGCGGGGTCTCCTCCTGGTCGAAGGTGATCACGATGTATCTGCCGTTGGCGTAGCTGACCACGGGCCGCTGGAGCATGTCACCCGCGTGGCGGGCGACCCCCTGCCACAACTCCACCATCTCTGGAGTGTCGGCGGTTATCCTGAACCGCCCGTTGGTGACGAGGTTCTGAACGACCAGGGAAGTGAAGTTCGCCTCGGCCCGGGCTCTCTCCTCTGAGTCGAGGGGGGTACGCCGGGGCACGAGGTGAGGGCCGGGAGGGTGAATCATCGAATACCTCCAGCGTGGCCGCCGATGACGGCCGCGAGACCGTAGGCGATCACGTCGGGGGGCGCGACCCGGGGACGGGTGCGGTCGCCACGCTCATCGCGATGCCCACCAAGATCCCGGCGATCCCGACGAGCGCTGCCAGGTCGGCGTCGGCGGGATTCGTCCCTCGGCTCACGGTCTCACCTTAAAGCGCGAGGCGTGGAACGCGCCGCGCGATCGCCACCGCACTTCTTCATGGCCGTCTTGGGCGTCTCGCCCAGAACCTCTGTGATGACCCTGTCGCGGTGGTGGCCGACGCGCTGGTAGATCGGCCCGAGCGGAAGAACGCCATCGGACGGTGGCGAGAATCGGGCTGCCCGCGCATCGCGCCCAGCCGCCCCACCGCACAGAGCCCTATGACTGCCCGCGGTGGAAGATGCAGGTCATCTGGGTGACGGAGTCCGCGTACACGCTCTCCGACACGTGACTGAGCGCCCACCCCTCACGTTCGATCCCCTCGATCAGATCGGCCGCCTCAGGGCTTGAGGAAGCCCCGGAACCGCTGTAGTCGATCCGAAGGCGGGACACGAAGACCTTGCGTCCTTCCGCGTGCGCCTGCCGAGCCTGCTCGACGGTCTCGGTGATTTCCTGTCCCTTGTCCTTGGATTTAAAGAAGCTCATGATCGTCCGACTCCTTCACGAGAGCTGCCCCAGCGGGGTCACCAAGGAATGCAACGACCTCGTGTGCGAGTGGGTTCCGCCGGAGGTCGACGATCAGGCCTCAGGCTTGGGAGTGATCACTCGGGTGCGAAGGTGGTGCCGATTCTCGCTAAAGGCCGGTTATGCGATCACGGGGTGGGTGTTCGGTAGCGTGCCGGGTGGCAATCGGTCGGCGAGTGTTGGAGTGGGGTTGGGAATCGGCCAGACGGGTCCTCGGGCCGGGCAGCGCATGACCCGATGGCTCCTTGAGACCGGCCTTCTGGAGTTGGTCAGCCTCGGGCTGTTCCTCTGGATGTACCTCTACCCGGGACAGCGGCTGTGGGCGGGGGACGGCTGGCCCTATGCGCCGGCCGGGATGCTCACGCTGGGGGTCGTCCTGGTCGAGGGCGGCGTCTACTGGCTCGTCAAGTTCTGGCTGTTGAGCGGTCGCCGTACCAGGCGCGGCAGCCCTGAGATCCGGCTTCGTGGCCTTCAGGCGTTGTACGTCTTCAACGTCGTGCTTCTGCTGGTGTTTCCCGTCGTGCTGTCCGTCGGCATCGTCGTACGCGGGGTCGGGAAGGACCTGCCAGGTCTGTTGCTCGGGGTCGGGCTGTATGTGTTCGCGGTCGGCGAGTTCGTTCACTACTTCCTGTGGAAGATCAATATGCGGTCGGCGGAGCGGGCGTCGGCACGTCGCGGTTCCCGGAGGATTCCCGCTCGGTTCCTGCGTGAGCTTCGGCGGGCGCGGGCGGACGTCCAGCGGTCGCGAAACCTCGGAGTCGGGAATCGACGCTCACTCTGAAACGGCCGGTTTGAGCAGGCCGGTCTCGTAGGCCGCCGCGACCGCGGCCGCCCGGTCGTTGACGCCGAGTTTGGCGAAGATGTGCAGCAGATGCGTCTTCACCGTCGCCTCGGTGATGAACAGTTTCGCGGCCACCTCGCGGTTGGTCGCGCCACGGGTGATGAGGCCGAGCACCTCGGTCTCCCTGCGGCTCAGCACCCGTTGCCTCGGGGTGCGCACCCTGTGCGCCAGCACGCCGGCCACCGAGGGGGACAGCACCGTCTCGCCGCGGGCCGCCGCCCGTACGGCGTCACGCAACTCGGCACGCGGAGTGTCCTTGAGCAGGTAACCGGTGGCGCCCTGCTCGATCGCGGGCAGGACGTCGGCGTCGTCGTCGAAGGTGGTCAGGACCAGCACGTGGACGCCGGGCGTCTGTTCACGCAACCGGCGGATGATCTCGGCACCGCTCATCTTCGGCATACGCAGGTCCATGAGCACGACATCGGGGCTCGTCCGCAGCGCGACGGCGAGGGCCTCCGGTCCGTCGGCCGCCTCGCCGACGACCTCGAAGGCGTCGTCGCCGGTGAAGATCCCGCGCAGCCCGTCGCGGACGACGGGGTGGTCATCGACGATGATCATACGAATCGGCATGTCTCAGACCGCGTTTCCGTGGTTTCCGTGGTTTCCGTGGTTTCGGTGGTGGCCGAACGAGCCGGGGCCCGCGTCGGCGTCCGTGTTTGCGTCCGCGCCGGCGTCCGTGTCGGCGGGAGGAATGGCGGGGACGGTCGCCGAGATGCCCGTTCCCTGGCCGGGGGCCGTCTCGATCACGAACTCACCGGCCAGCCGGGTGACTCGCTGGCGCATCGCGATGAGGCCGAAACCGCCTGGGAGCGAACCGTCCGCCGTTCCCGGGGTGAAGCCGCATCCGTCGTCGCGCACGTCCAGCACCACGACATCCTCCATGTACGACAGGGTGAGTCCGACCCGGGTGGCCGAGGCGGCGTGTCGCGAAACGTTGGCCAGCGCCTCCTGCGCCACCCGCAGCAAGGTGGTCTCCACCTCCGCGTGCAGCGGCCGGGGGTCTCCGGTGACCGACACGGAGGCGGGTTTGCCGGTGGTTCGTGACCATTTGGTGGTGACATCGTGAAGGGCGGTGGCGAGCTGAGCCTCGTCCAGCGGTGCCGGGCGCAACCCCTGGACCGATCGCCGTGCCTCGTTCAGGCTCTCCCTGGCCAGAGTGCGTGCCGTGTGCAGGCGCGCGCGGACGGCCGGTATGTCGTCGAGCGCGTCGTCGGCGGCTTCGAGCTGGGTGAGGATGCCGGTCAGGCCCTGCGCGATGGTGTCGTGGATCTCCCTCGCCATCCGCTGCCGCTCCCCGAGCACGCCGGCCTCACGAGCGCTGGTCAGGAGCCGGGCCTGCAGGTCCGCGTTCTCCTCCGCGACCGCGGCGAGTGCGGCGCCGGTCTTCCTCAACTGAAGGATCATCGCTTTGCGCTGGTCGTTCTGGTCGGAGACGATCCGAATCAGCAGGCCGATCGCGGAGGCGACCAGCGTCGCGACGAGGAAGGCGTAGAGCATCTCGGCCGGGGAGCGTCCGGGGCGAGGGGTGACGGTGACCAGCACACCGGCCGTCGCGGCCACACCCGCGTACGCCCACCTGCCGGGCAGCAGGGTGAAGGCCTGGATGAACGCCCCCACGCCTGTCACCGTGAACATCGTGTCGATTCCGATCAACGTCCCGATGACGGCGAGCGTCACGGCGAAGTAGACGGCCATCGCGATCGGCCGTTCGGTCCAGGCGGGGTGCGAGGTCACCATGAACCAGTGCCAGGCTCCGGCGAGCACCGCGAGTGCCAGCACCTCCGGCCTCCAGTCCCGCAGCAGGGAGAAGACCGTCGGAAGCAGCAGGAACACGTACGGCAGGGCGAGCCGGGCGTGATCCCAGCGTGAGGTGTCGAGGTCGGCGCCGGTCACCACCGGAAGGCCCTGACGGCGATGCCGCCGGCGACGACGGCGGTCGCCACCATGAGCCCCAGGGTGACCGGGGCGATCGCATCGCCCTCCCACGCGGCGCGGATCGCCTCGACCACGGGGGCCATCGGGGTGAGGTCGCCGATGGCGCGCATCGGGCCGGACATGGTCTCCCGGGGGATCATGGCGCCGGAGAGGAAGACCATCGGGAAGAACACGCTCAGCCCGATCACGGTCGCGGCGCGGCCGTTCGGGACGAGAGCGCCGATGAAGAGGCCGATGGCGCCGAGGCTCAGCGCGCCGAGTGTCCAGGCCAGCAGGAAGCCCGTGGTGTCGGCCGGCGCCGACAGTCCGAGAACGGCCAGTCCGATGGCGATCAACAACACCGTTCCGATCGCGGCCACCAGCGTGTGAGCGGCCCACTGGGCACCGAACAGCATCGCGGGTGAGGCGGGAGTGGCGCGCAGCCGCTTCAGGACGCGGCGTTCCCTGTACTGCGCCAGCGTGGCAGGGAGGACGACCAGCCCGGCCAGTCCGATGACGAAGACGCTCAGCATCGGCACCGTGGCGTCGATGACCGGCAGCCCGCCGGGAAGGGGCTTGCCGGTACGCGTCTTGACCCACAGCATGATCGCTGGGAAGACGAGGGCGAAGAACCCCGACATCGGATCACGCACGATCAGTTTGAGTTCGACCGCGATGACTCGCGTGATGCCTTTCACGTCGTCTCCCCTCGGGTCAGGGCGAAGTACGCGTTCTCCAGCGAATCGGAGCGCCCCTTCGCGATCAGTTCGTGTGGGCCGCCCTCGGCGACGACGCGACCCCGGTCGATGATCGCGATGCGGTCGCACAGGGCCTCGGCCTCGTCCATGAAATGGGTGACGAGAACGACGGTGACCCCGCGCTCGCGCATGTCGCGGATCAGGCCCCAGGTCATCCGGCGGGCGGAGGGGTCCAGGCCCGTGGTCAGCTCGTCGAGGAAGACGACCTCCGGGTTGCCGACCAGGGCCAGCGCGATGAACAGCCGCTGTTTCCAGCCGCCGGACAGCCCCGCGAAGCGGGTGCTCCTCTTGTCCGCCAGTCCCCACTCGTCCATGAGTTTCCGCCAGTCGGCGGGCCTGTCGTAGAAAGAGGCGTACATCCGCAGCGCCTCACCGACCTTGATCGCGTCGGGCAGGGCGGCCTCCTGCAGTTGGACGCCGACGCGTTGCAGCAGCGCGCGCCGATCGTCTTGGGGGTCCAGCCCCAGTACGCGCAGGGTGCCGCCGTCCCGTCGCCGCAGTCCCGACGCGCATTCCACGGTCGTGGTCTTTCCCGCTCCGTTGGGGCCGGCGATTCCGAAGATCTCCCCGTGCTCCACCTTCAGGGAGAGGCCGTCCACCGCCTTGCCGTCCCGGTAGCTCTTCCTCAGGCCGTCGATCTCGATGACTGTCATGTTCCGAGAATCATCGGTGGACGGCCCCTTCGGAATCCACCGGATGGTTGATGGGGCAAGGCGGAGGAAACGGGGGCTTAACTCCCCGGACGGTCTCTCGTGTCGGCGGATTGGGGAGGCAACCCTGGAGATTCGCCCCGTACTGGCGCCCCTTTGTCACATACTGAGACGCTAGATAAGCGGAGAGTGACCGACGAGGGGCGCGGCGGTGACAGTAACGATCCTCCAGCGAGTCCGCACGGGGCGGGGTGGCTGTGACATCACGAGCATGGAGCGGGGCGGCCACGGCGTCACGAGTGTGGAGCGGGGTGGCCATGACATCACGAGCGAGGAGGCGCTTCGGTCCGACATCGACGTCACCGTGATCGTTCCCCTGCACAACTGCGGTCCCTATCTCGACAGATGCCTGACGTCGCTGCTGATCCAGCGCGTCGCCCTGGAGGTGGTCGTCGTCGACGACGGTTCCACCGACGGCGGTGTCGCGCTGCTCGACCTCTACGCCTCCTGCCACCGCGGTGTGATCCGCGTCGTCAGGCAGGAGGCGTCGGGCGGCGCCGGGCGCCCGCGCAACGTCGGACTCTCCCACGCGCGCGGCAGATACGTCTTCTTCTGCGACGCGGACGACTACCTCGGCCCTCAGGCGCTGGAGCGGATGCTCGCGATGGCCGACCGCAACGGTTCCGACATCGTGCTCGGGAAGATCGTCGGGCATGACCGCAAGGTGCCGATCTCGATGTTCAAGGAGAACGCCGAGCGGGTGCCGCTCGGCGACAGCGCGGTCTACAACAGCTTGAGCTGCTTCAAGCTGTTCCGCAGGGAGATGCTGGAGCGGCACGCCATCCGTTTCGACGAGACGCTCCTGGTGGGGGAGGACGTCGTCTTCACCACCCACGCCTACTGCCACGCGGAGGTGATCTCGGTGGTCGCCGACTACGACTGCTACCACCTGGTCGCCCGGCCGGACGGCACCAGCATCATGCAGCGGCCGGGGAGCCGCGATCCGGTCTCCTGGCTGCGGATGATCAAACGGCCGGTCGAGCTGATGCTCGCCCACGTGCGTCCGGGAGACCTCCGCGACCACCTCCTGCGGCGTCATTTCCGGATGGACGCCTTCGGTAACCTCGGCAGGCCCTTCCTGGACGCCGGGGAGGTCGCGCGCAAGGAGATCGTCGCCGAGGTGGCCGACATGTGCGAGCGGTGGCTGACCGACGGGGTCCGCGAGCGGCTCCCGGCGATCGACCGGAGTCGGATCGCCGCCCTGCAGGACATCGACCGCCTGGTGCGGCTGGCGCACATCGAGTCGGCCTCGGTCCGCCGGGAGCTCACCGCGCTGCGTTGGGAGCGGGAACGGGAGGGGCGGCTGGCGATCTCGGGCAAGGTGGCGCTGAGCACGCTGGAGCGTTATGGCCGCCCGGAGATCACCGGCGGGGATCTCGCCCTGGTGCTGCGGCGCCGGCACACGGGTGTCGGCCCCTGTGACGAGGTCGTGGTTCCGGTGGACGGCGACTGCGCGGGGTTCACCGGGACCGTCGACGTCACCACCCTGTCCTCCGGCATCTGGGACGTCCACGTGAGTGTCGTCTTCGAGGGGGTGCCCCGGCTCGCGCGTCTGGGCACCGAAGGGGAGGGGCCGATCGCGCCGCCCGCGCCTCGCGTGGTGGGCGATGTCGTCGCCGTCGTCGCCCTTCCGTACTTCACCCACCCGTACGGCAACCTCAGCCTCGACATCGGCGGGCACGTGGTCTCGGTGCCGGGGAGCGTGCGGCTGGTGCGCGCCCGCTGGGCCGCCGGGCACCGGCTGGTGCTCGACGGTGAGGTCAGCGTGGGCACGGATGCTCCGGCGGCGGACGCGGTGCGCTTTCTGGTCTGGCGGGAGCGGGAGTCGAGCCGGGAGCGGCGCGAGCCGGTCACGGTCGGCGAGGGCGGCGCGTTCACGGCCTCCCAGGCGATGGGGCGACTGGGGCCCGGCACCTGGGACGCCTACCTGGAGCTCGACCTGGGTGGGCCGCCCGCGCGCTTCAGGATCGAGGCGGTGCCCGAGGCGATCGAGCATCCGCGCACGTGGTGGCGTGGCGCGGTCAGGTGGAGTGTCAGGCCCTACGCCACGGCGGGGAAGGGCAGGCTCAGCACGGTGGTTCGAACCCTCGGCCCCAGAACTTTCATCAGACGTATCGTGCGTTAATGCCACCTTCTTGCAACTACAAGCCCATGGCCTAAAGTTAGGGGCAAATCCGCATTTCGGAGGCTTGTAGTGCACGTACCCGATGGCTTTTTCAACGCCGCCGTCTCGGTGTCGGCGGGGGCGGTGGCCGCCGCCGGTGTGGCCGTGTGCCTGCGCGGCGCCCGTCGCGAACTCGACGACCGCACCGCTCCGATGGCCGGACTGGTCGCCGCCTTCGTCTTCGCGGTCCAGATGCTCAACTTCCCGGTCGCCGCGGGGACCAGCGGGCACCTTCTCGGTGGTGCGCTGGCCGCGATACTCGTCGGTCCCTACACGGCGGTGTTGTGTGTGGCCGTCGTCCTCCTGGTGCAGGCGTTCTTCTTCGCGGACGGCGGGCTGACCGCGCTGGGCGTCAACATCACCCTGATGGGCCTCGTCGCCGTGCTGGTCGGGTGGGGTGTCTTCCTCCTGATCACCCGGAGCGTGCGGAACAGGGGCGTCGTGGTGGCGGCCTCGTTCGTCGCGGCGCTGCTCTCGGTGCCCGCCTCGGCGCTCGCGTTCACCCTGCTGTTCTGGATCGGCGGCACCGCGCCCATCGAGATCGGCACGGTCGCCGCGGCGATGGGCGGCGTGCACCTGCTCATCGGCGTGGGGGAGGGCCTGATCACCGCGGTCACCGTCAGCACCGTGCTCGCGATCCGGCCCGACCTGGTCTACGGCGCCCGCGGAATCGTCGCGCCGCTGGTCCTGCGTGGCGCGGACGGCGACGTGATCGTCACCCCCGGATCCCCCGGATCCCAGGGGGCTCAGGCGCCGGTCGCCGCCCGCCGTCCCGGCTGGTTCCTGCCCGCGGGAATCGCGGTGGCGGCGCTGCTGGCGGGCGTCGTCAGCTTCTACGCCTCCTCCTCGCCCGACGGCCTGGAGTGGGTCGCCGAGGACAAGGGCTTCAGCGACCAGGCGACCGACCACTCGCTGGGTGAGCAGCCGCTCGCCGACTACGGGGACGTGGGCGGCATCCCGGTGGGTGTGGCGGGAGTGATCGGCGTCGGGGTGACGCTCGCCGTCGGCGGTGGGGTGTTCTACGCCGTGCGCCGCCGGGGCGACCACGGTGACGGCACCGGTTTCGACGACAGCGACAAGAAGGTGTCCGCCTAGTGGGATCGGGCCACCACCACCAGCTCCACCGGCCGGGCGACACGCTCGTGCACCGGCTGCCGCCCCAGTGCAAGCTGGCGGCGGTGGCCGGGTTCGCCGTGGTGGTGGTCGCCACCCCGCGCGAGTGGTTCTGGGCCTTCGGGTTGTACGCCGCGCTCCTGGCCGTCGTGGCGGCCCTCGCCCGGATCCCGGCCGGGTTCGTGCTGCGGCGGATGGTGGTCGAGGTCCCGTTCGTGGTGTTCGCGCTGGCCATCCCGTTCATCGGGTTCGGCGAGAGGGTGACCCTCATGGGACTCTCGCTCAGCGTCGCCGGCCTGTGGGCCGCCTGGAACATCCTGGCCAAGGCGACCCTGGGCGTGGTCGCGAGCGTGCTGCTCGCGGCCACCACCGAGCCACGGCTGATACTGCTGGGCGCCCAGCGTCTGAGGCTGCCGCCGCTGCTGGTGCAGATCGCGATGTTCATGCTCCGCTACATGGACGTGATCCTGGACGAGATGCGCCGGATGCGGGTGGCGAGGGAGTCGCGCGGGTTCGTGGCCAGGGACGTGCGGCACATCCCGGTGATCGCCAGATCGGCGGGGGCGCTGTTCATCCGCTCGTACGAGCGGGGCGAGCGGGTGCACCTCGCGATGCTCAGCCGGGGCTACACCGGTGTGATGCCGGTGATCCAGGACCTCTCGGCCGCCTCGCGGCAGTGGCTCGTCGCCGGTATGTTGCCGGGTGCGGCACTCGCCGTGTTACTCGGGAGCTGGGGGTTCGTGTGACAGTGCCGTCCTCGCGGCCCGTGCCGGCCTCGTCCCCGCCGCCCGCGCCGCTCTCGCTGGAGGTGAGCCGCCTGGCGTACGCGTACCCGGACGGCACGCAGGCGTTGTTCGGTGTGGACCTTCGGGTGGAGCGCGGTGAGCGGGTCGCGCTGCTCGGGCCGAACGGCGCGGGCAAGACCACGCTGGTGATGCACCTCAACGGCATCCTGACCGCCGGGCACGGCACGGTGGCCGTGGCGGGACTGCCGGTCGGCAAGGAGTCGCTCAGGGAGATCCGCAGGCGGGTCGGGCTCGTCTTTCAGGACCCCGACGACCAGCTCTTCATGCCGACCGTCCGGGAGGACGTGGCCTTCGGCCCGGCCAACATGGGCGTCGCGGGTGAGGAACTGGAGCGGAGGGTCAAGGACGCGCTGGAGCGTGTGGGCATGCTGGAGACGATCGACAGGCCACCGCACCACCTGTCGTTCGGCCAGCGCCGCCGGGTCGCGGTGGCGACGGTGCTGGCGATGGAGCCGGAGATCCTGGTGCTCGACGAGCCCTCCTCCAACCTGGATCCGGCCTCCCGGCGCGAGCTGGCCGAGATCCTGCGAGGGCTCGACGTGACCGTCCTGATGGTCACCCACGATCTGCCGTACGCGCTGGAGTTGTGCGAACGCTCGCTCATCCTCTCCGGGGGCGTGATCGCCGCGGACGGGCCGACCCGTGAGATCCTCGCCGACGCGAGCCTCCTCGCCGCCCACCGGCTCGAACTGCCGTACGGTTTCGCCGCCCCCTGACGGCGGCACCTCCGGTCGTGGGGCTCGTGCCATACGAACTTCCTGTGAACAATCGCGCATGACCTCGCGTGCAGTGCGGGCGAAGTAAAGTGGATCTGCCCTTCGGGCGCGAGGAGGACTGATGAAGCTACGGCTGGCTCGCCGCGCCGTCGGTGACGCCGTGGTGGTGGCTGTCGAGGGCGAGCTCGACCTGTTCACCGCTCCCTTCCTGCGAGACGAGGTCCGCGACGCGATCAAGCTGGATGGCGCGCGCCTCGTCCTCGATCTCACCGCCCTGTCCTTCATGGACTCCAGCGGCCTGTCCGTGCTGATCGAGGCATGGCGGCTGGCCACGGGCGAGGGCGGCGGGGTCTGCCTGGCGGCACCCCAGCCTCCGGTGGCCCGGATCCTCCGCACGACGGGCCTCGACCGGCGGATCAAGGTCTATCCCGACGTGAGCAGCGCCGTCGGGGAGATCTAGCGTCGGCGAGTTTTACCCTACCCCGAGTAGAACTTCATTCGGTCCGCGCGTTAAAGTCCGCACATGGACGTGAACGGAGCAGCAGCAATCATCTCGGGCGGTGCCAGCGGTCTCGGTGAGGCCACGGCCCGCGACCTCGCCGCGCAGGGTGCCCTCGTCGTCATCGCCGACCTCAACGAGGAGCGCGGCAAGTCACTGGCCGACGAACTCGGTGGCGTCTTCGTCAAGACCGACGTGTCGGACGAGAACCAGGTGCAGGCGGCTGTGGACGCGGCCGTGGCGACCGGCAGGCCGCTGCGTGTCGTGGTGAACAGCGCGGGCATCGGCTGGGCGAGCCGGACCGTGGGCCGTGACGGCTCGCCCCACGACCTGGCCTCGTACCGCAAGGTCATCGAGGTCAACCTGATCGGCACCTTCAACCTCATGCGCATCGGCGCCGCCGCGATCGCGAAGACCGAGCCGGTCGACGCGGACGGCCAGCGCGGTGTAGTGATCAACACCGCCTCGGTGGCGGCGCTGGAGGGACAGATCGGCCAGGTCGCCTACTCGGCGTCCAAGGGCGGCATCGTCGGTATGACCGTCCCCGCCGCGCGTGACCTCGCCGCGATCGGCGTGCGTGTCAACACCGTCTGCCCCGGCATCATCGACACCCCGATCTACGGTTTCTCGCCCAACGCCGACGAGTTCAAGGCCAAGCTGGTGGCTCCGGTGGTCTTCCCCAAGCGCATGGGGCTCGCCTCCGAGTTCGCGCACCTGGTCCGCTCGTTGATCGAGAACGACTACATGAACGCCGAGACGATCCGTTTCGACGGTGGTATCCGCTTCCAGCCCAAGTAGGAGTCATCCGGTGTCTGACGAGGTTCTGGTCGAAGTCGACGGCGGCGTGGCCGTCATCACGATCAACCGCCCCAAAGCCAGGAACGCGGTCAACGGCGCCGTGGCTCGGGGCCTCGCGGCCGCGATGGACGAGCTGGAGGAACGGAAGGACGTGGCGGCCTACGTCCTCACCGGCGCGGGCGGAACGTTCTGCTCGGGCATGGACCTGAAGGGGTTCCTGACCGGGGACTTCCCGGTCGTGGAGGGCAGGGGGTTCGGCGGTATCGCCGAGGCGCCGCCGAAGAAGCCGCTCGTCGCCGCCGTCGAGGGCTACGCCCTGGCCGGAGGCTGCGAGCTCGCGCTGGCCTGCGACATCATCATCGCCTCCGAGGAGGCGAAGTTCGGGCTCCCCGAGCCCAAGCGAGGGCTGGTCGCGGCGGCGGGCGGCGTGATGCGGCTGCCGCGGCGCATCCCCTACCACGTCGCGATGGAGATCGCCCTGACCGGCGACCACTTTCCCGCCTCCCGGCTGTACGAGCTCGGCCTGGTCAACCATGTCACGCCCGTGGGCGAGGCCCTGGCCACGGCCGTCGAACTCGCGAGCAGGATCGCCGCCAACGCCCCGCTCGCGCTCGCCGCGACCAAGCGCGTGATCGTGGAGTCGGCGGACTGGAGCCGTGACGAGATGTTCGCGAAGCAGGGAGAGATCATCAATCCGGTGTTCGCGTCCAAGGACGCGATGGAGGGGGCGGCGGCCTTCGCCGAGAAGCGCGCTCCCCGGTGGGCGGGCGAGTAGCGCCGGGATCGCCGGGATCGCCGGGATCGCCGGGATCGGCGGGAATCGAAGGAAAACCGTGTGCCGGGCGCGATCCGAGGGGCCGCGCCCGGCGCATTCACGGCCAGGAGTGCGTACGGTAAAGGTGTGGACAGGTGTGGCGAGGGCACTTGACATTCACGCCGACGCTCCAAAGGCCAGGAGAGTGCATGAACGACCACGCGACCGGAACGACCCCCACCGGCCGATCCTCCGGCGATCTTCTGAAGCGCAGGGCGGGAGATCTGGCCGCGGGCGCGCTGGGCGCCGCGATCGTCAACGTCATCCTGGTCGGTGTCATGTGGGTGGTCGAGATCGCCGACTACGTCCTGCCGGGGGAGTTCGACGTTTACGGCATCCGGGCCTGGAATCCCGACAGTCTGGGCGGCATTTTCCTCGCCCCCTTCCTGCACGCCGGATTCGGCCACCTGATGGCCAACTCGCTTCCCCTGCTGGTTCTCGGGTTCCTCGCCGCGCTGCGCGGGATCGCCCGTTTCCTGGGGGCCAGCCTGATCATCGTGCTGGTCAGCGGGCTTGGTGTCTGGTTCACCAGCTCGCCGTATGCGGTCACGGTCGGTGCGAGCGGCCTGGTCTTCGGGTATTTCGGTCTTGTCGTCGCCCGAGGGCTGTTCGACCGCCGGGCCCTCGACATCGTGATCGGTGTCGGTGTGGCGATCGCCTACTACTCGATCATCTGGGGCGTGCTTCCCGGCGAGGACGGCATTTCCTGGCAGGGGCACCTGTTCGGGCTGATCGGCGGCATCATCGCGGCCTGGGTGATGCGCCGCAGGCGCCCCAGGGCCGTCACTCCGGCCTACTGAGAGACACAGATCTTTCAAAGGCGCGTCGCGTCCGGCTTCGGGAGTCTCCCCGGAAAGTCGCCTCAGGAAAGCCGCATCTCCGTCTACCGAACCTCCAGGCATCGGGCCTGTCCCGGAGACGGGTTGTCGGCCGACTTCGAGGGCTTCGCCGAGAAAAGGGCGCTGTACGGGGCTGTGGGCGCTATGTGGCGCTTGGTAGCGCCTTGGTAATCACATTGGTCGGGCGGGGTGGTTCGTGGCCTCCGGGGGCGAATAAAGCCGCTCCGGGGGTCGTCCGCCGGCGGGGTGATGACCGTCCGGGGACATGACCGGCATCCGGGACGGCCGGACCCGGTGGCGGCGCGTTCTTTTCGGCCGCATTCCCGGGGAGTTTTTTCCGTGAACGCACAACAGAAGATTCTGCTGTAATTCATCAGCTATGGAAGCATCGGTTGATTTAAGTGACAATGTGACAAAATTTCATGTGTGAACCTGCCTGGCCGCGTGCCCGTACATGTTCCAGGGCCATCACAGCCGGGCGCGACCCTCGAAAGGTGGCCGCGGGTGAACCTGGGATCCCTGGAACGCGCGATCATGGACGTGCTGTGGGGCTGCAAGCAACCGATGCTGGTTCGCCAGGTGCAGGACATGCTGAACCAGAACGCCGAACGGAGCCTGGCCTACACCACGGTGCAGACCGTCGCCGAGCGTCTCGTCAGGAAGGGCCTGCTGGAAAGGGCCCCCGTGCGCAACGCCTTTCGCTACACCGCGAGCCGCTCACGGGACGAACACGTGGCGGGGCTGATGCTCGCGGCACTGGCGAACAGTCCCGATCGGGCTCCCGTACTCTCGCGGTTCGCGGAGGGGGTGGACCCGGACGACGCCCTGCGCCTGCTGCACGAGCTGGCGCGGCTCGCGGGGGAGCGGGCCCACGCCGCGGCGGCGGGCGGGACCCCGAGCACGCTGCCCTAGGCTCCCGTCCCGGGAGCCGGTGATCCGGCTTCCGGGACGGGAGAAGGGGAACGAGTCCTCGCGTACCGTCCTCGCCGGGTCGACGAGGACGGTGCCCCACCTCGGGGAAGCGGGGGACTACAGGCGCTCGACGACGTAGTCGACGCAGGTGGTCAGGGCCTCGACGTCCTCGGGGTCGATGGAGGGGAACATCGCGACGCGCAGCTGGTTGCGGCCGAGCTTGCGGTAGGGCTCGGTGTCGACGATGCCGTTGGCCCGCAGGACCTTCGCGATCGCGGAGGCGTCGACGTCGTCGGAGAAGTCGATCGTGCCCACCACGTTGGAGCGGAACTCGGGAGCCGCGAACGGGGTGGTGTAGGAGGTCTTCTCCGCCCAGGTGTACAGGCGCCGGGCCGAGTCGGCCGTGCGGGCGGTCGTCCAGGCGAGGCCGCCGTTGCCGTTCATCCACTCGATCTGCTCGGCGAGCAGGAAGAGGGTGGCGACCGACGGAGTGTTGTACGTCTGGTCCTTGGAGGAGTTGTCGATCGCCACCGGGAGGCTGAAGAACTCGGGGACGTAGCGCCCGCTGGAGGCGATCTCGTCGACCCTGGCCAGCGCGGCCGGGGACATCAGGGCGATCCAGAGGCCGCCGTCGGAGGCGAAGCTCTTCTGCGGCGCGAAGTAGTAGACGTCGAACTCGCTCGCCTCGACGGGCAGGCCGCCGGCGCCGGAGGTGGCGTCGACCAGCACGAGCGAGCCCTCCTCGCCCACGCGCCTGATCGGCATCGCGACGCCGGTCGAGGTCTCGTTGTGGGTGAGCGCGTAGACGTCGACGCCCTCCTCCAGGCGGGCCTCGGGGTGAGTGCCCACCTCCGACTTGATCACGGTCGGGTCGCCCAGCCACGGGGCCTTGGCCGCCACGGAGGCGAACTTCGAGGAGAACTCACCGAAGTGCAGGTGCTGGGACCTGTCACGGATCAGTCCGAAGGCGGCGATGTCCCAGAACGCGGTGGTGCCGCCGTTGCCCAGGACGACCTCGTACCCCGCGGGGAGGGAGAACAGCTCGGAAAGCCCCGCGCGAACGCGCCCGACCAGCGCCTTGACGGGCTTCTGGCGGTGAGAGGTGCCCAGGAGACTGGACCCGGAGGCCGCGAGAGCCGAGAGTTGCTCGGGGCGCACCTTCGAGGGCCCGCAGCCGAAACGGCCGTCGGCGGGCTTGATGTCAGAGGGAATCACGATGTCAGCCACCTGACCAGCCTACTGAGCCCGGGGATCGATCCAGGACGGGGTCCGGATTTCGAGACGAGCCGTTGAAGGGTTTTGGGCAGGGCGGGACGATCACGCGGGGTGTCGCGGGTTCTTCGGGGTCCCGGGCGCTCGACGGCGCTCGACACGTCCGGTGAGCTCCAAGGGCGCAGCCGGGTGCCGCGGGTTCCTCGGGGACCCGAAACCGGCAACGGCTGCCGCGCGAGACGTCGCGCGACAGCCGTACAGGAGGGGGAACTTCAGAAGGGGTGGATGACCTCGGCGGCTCCGGGGACGTCCTGGACCGAGCGCTGGGACGGACCCACGTAGTCGGCGCTGGGGCGGACGAGCCTGCCCGTGCGCTTCTGTTCCAGGATGTGGGCGGCCCAGCCCGCGGTGCGCGCGCAGGTGAACATCGAGGTGAACATCGAGGAGGGGACCTTGGCGAAGTCCAGGATGACCGCCGCCCAGTACTCGACGTTGGTGGCGAGCACCCGGTCGGGCTTGCGGGCGTGCAGCTCTTCCAGCGCGGCCTTCTCCAGCGCCGCGGCGACCTCGTAACGCGGTGCGTCGAGCTCCTTGGCGGTGCGGCGGAGCACGCGTGCCCGGGGGTCCTCGGCACGGTAGACGCGATGACCGAAGCCCATGAGGCGCTGCCCCTTGTCGAGCTCCGACTGCACGTACTTCCTGGCGTCGCCGAGCTGCTCGACGCCCTCGATCATGTGCAGCACGCGCGCGGGCGCACCGCCGTGGAGCGGGCCGGACATGGCGCCGACCGCACCGCTCAGCGCCGCGGCGACATCGGCTCCGGTGGAGGCGATCACCCTGGCGGTGAAGGTGGAGGCGTTCATGCCGTGCTCGGCGGCGGACGTCCAGTAGGCGTCGATGGCCTTGACGTGCTTGGGGTCGGGCTCGCCCTGCCAACGGATCATGAACCGCTCGACGATGCTCTCCCCCTTGTCGACCTCGCTCTGGGGGACCATCGGCTTCCCCAGGCCGCGCGCGGACTGCGCGACGAAGCTCAGGGCGTTCACGCTGGCGCGGGCCAGGTCGGCGCGGGCCTGTTCGTCGTCGATGTCGTGCAGCGGCCTGAAACCGTACGCGGGGGCCAGCATGGCCAGCGCGCTCTGCACGTCGACGCGGATGTCACCGGAGTGGACAGGAATGGGGAAGGGCTCCGCCGGGGCCAGGCCCGGCTGGAACTTGTTGTCGACAAGCAGGCCCCACACGTGTCCGAAAGAGACGCGACCGACCAACTCTTCGATGTCGACGCCCCGGTAGCGAAGGGCGCCCCCTTCTTTGTCCGGTTCCGCGATCTCCGTCTCGAAAGCCACCACGCCTTCGAGCCCGGGTTTGAAGTCGGACATTCTCGGCTGCCTCCCTTTCTTGAAGTCAAAGCCTTGATGTCGAGATACCGGCGGGTCATATTCAACCCCCTGGGCCGAGGCGGTGTGCCGCCGGACCCGCCGGAACGCGATCGCCCCAGGTGGGGGGCACCGCGCGGGCTTCCTGCTCGGCACGGGAGAATACCTTCCCGTGGATGCCACATCGCGACCGCCTTCGATGGCGGGCCTTCGCCGCACGTACCAGGGACTGCCCCTGATCGAGGCAGATCTCGCCCCCGACCCCTTCTCCCAGTTCGCCCTCTGGTTCGGCGACGCCGTGGACGCCGGGCTTCCCGAACCGAACGCGACCGTGCTCGCGACCGCCTCGGCGGGTGGGCGGCCGACGGCCAGGACGGTTCTGCTCAAGGGCTACGACGAGAACGGGTTCGTCTTCTACACTAACTACGAGTCGCGCAAGGGCAGGGACATGGCGGAGAACCCGCGTGCCGCCCTGCTGTTCCCCTGGCACTCCATCCGTCGCCAGGTGCGGGTGGAGGGATCGGTGGTACGGCTGCCGCGCGAGGAGTCGGCCATCTATTTCAGGTCCCGGCCCTACGGGTCGCGGATCGGCGCGTGGGCGTCGAGGCAGTCGGCGGTCGTGCACTCCAGGGACGAGCTGGACGCCCGTTACGAGGAGTTGGCGGAGCGCTGGCCCGAGGATCCGCCCGTCCCCGATTTCTGGGGCGGGCTGCGCGTGGTGCCGTCCGAGGTGGAGTTCTGGCAAGGTCGCACCGACCGCATGCATGACCGCCTCCGTTACCGGCGCTCCGGCGCCACCTGGGTCGTCGAACGTCTGGCCCCCTGAACACCCTCCCCGCTTTGTGCTGATATATCCATGTATGTCGGTTAGAGGGGTGTCGGGGTGGGGTTCAGGGACTTCGTTGGTAGGCATGCGGCTGATACGCGCCCGCTCGCCATACCCGCCTACCGGAGGCTCTGGGCCGGTCAGGGTGTGTCGTTCATCGGCTTCCAGCTCACCTCGGTGGCCGTCAGCGCCCAGATCTACGACATCACGAAGTCGTCCTTCTGGGTCGGCATGCTCGGTCCGGCCAACCTGATCCCCCTGATCGTCTTCGGACTCTGGGGAGGCGCGATCGCCGACGCGGTCGACCGGCGCAGACTCCTCATCGTCGGCGCGCTGATCGCCTGGTCGGGGACGCTCGCGCTCCTCGTCCAGGCCGCACTGGGCTCGACGAGCGTCGGCCTGCTGCTGGCCACCGTGGCCGTGCACGCCACCGGCTTCGCCATCACCGGGCCGACCAGAGGCGCGATCATCCCCAGGCTGGTCCCCGTCGACCTGATCCCCGCGGCCAACACCCTCAACTTCCTGGCGGGCGGCCTCGGCACGGTCATCGGGCCACTGCTCGGCGGGGCGGTGCTCGCGCGAAGCGGCTTCGCCGCCGCCTACCTGATCGACGCGCTGCTGTTCGGCGCCGGTTTCTACGCCGCGCTGAGGCTGCCGAGACTCGAACCGATCGGAGAGGTGACCCGCCCGGGTCTGCGGTCGGTCGTGGACGGTCTGCGCTACATCTCCGGACATCCGGTCGTGCTGATGTCGTTCGTCGTCGACCTCATCGCCATGGCGTTCGCGCTGCCCAGGGCGCTGTTCCCGGAGATCGTGGACGAGCGGTTCGGCGGCTCTCTGATCGCGTTCGGCTGGCTGTCGGCCAGTATCGCGATCGGCTCGGTGCTCGGCGGCCTGCTGTCGGGCTGGGTGGGCCGGGTCCAGCGCCAGGGACTGGCGCTCACGTACGTGATCGCCGCATGGGGGCTCACCGTCGCCGCGGCGGGGCTCGCCGACCGGTTGTGGTTGATGGTCGCCCTGCTCGCGTTCGGCGGGGCCGCCGACCTGGTCTCCGCGGTGTGGCGGCAGACGATCCTGCAGACCCACGCGCCCGACGACATGCGCGGGAGGATGCAGGGGGTGTTCCTGGTGGTGGTCGCGGGAGGTCCCCGGCTGGGCGATCTGCGGGCCGGCGGCACCGCCTCGTGGTTCGGCGCCACGTGGGCGTGGGTGGGCGGCGGGATCGCCTGCGCGGTGGCCGTGCTCGCGGTGGGGCTGGCCGTCCCGGCCTTCAGAAAATATCGCCCGCTCGCGCGCAGTGTTTGAGCAGCTAGGGAAGGATTTGGCGTCCTCGGGCGTTGCCCTTCTTTGTCATCGTGGGCTGTTCTCCCAATAGGGTCGTCTTCTCAGACTTCCGAGGTCCCGCGCCGCCCTCCCGGGAACACCGCGCGATGGACGTAGCATCGAGAGAGGACGGGAGGAACCTTGACCGCACACGGCCTGATCGACACGACGGAGATGTACCTTCGTACGATCTTCGAGCTGGAGGAGGAGGGCATCGTCCCCCTGCGCGCGCGTATCGCCGAGCGTCTCCAGCAGAGCGGTCCCACCGTCAGCCAGACGGTCGCCCGGATGGAGCGCGACGGCCTGGTTCGCGTCGAGGGCGACCGCCATCTGACCATGACCGATCTGGGACGCACCCTCGCGACCCGTGTCATGCGCAAACACCGCCTCGCGGAATGCCTGCTCACCCAGGTGATCGGTCTGCCCTGGGAAGAGGTGCACATCGAGGCGTGCCGCTGGGAGCACGTCATGTCCGAATCCGTGGAGGCCAGGCTCATCAGCCTGCTCAACAATCCCACGGAGGACCCGCACGGCAATCCGATCCCGGGCCTTGAGGAGCTCGGTGTCGTCGGCCATCCCGGGGGGAGGCTGGAGTCGCTGCCGTCGATGGCCGCGATGGCCGGACCCAGAGATATACCCGTTGTCGTGCGGCGAATTAGCGAACAAGTGCAAAGCGATCCGGCTGTGATGCTTAAACTCAAGCAAGTCGGGATACAACCCGGACGCGAGGTGACGCTCGCGGCGAGCGACGACGGTGTGCGGGTGACAGGTGACGACGAGGCGGACAATTTTCTTGCGGATCTCCCGCGAGAGATTGCCGCGCACGTTTTCGTCTCCACACGCTGACCGAGGCCCCCTAGCTCGGTTGGATCCCGTTCGGGAGTCCCTCCGCTCCCAGGCCGAGACTGCAGGAGCAACCGTGGTTCGCTTTGCACACACCCGCCCACGAGGGGCGGTCACCGGATGAAGCGGTGGGGGGATGTTTCCCAGGACGCCGCTGATCACCTCACGGCCGGCTCCGTCCTGGATCTCGCCGAGATGGCGGTGGTGGTCACCGACAGGTTCAGCAACCTTCTCTACTGGAACCCGTTCGCGGAGAGGCTGTTCGGGCGCCCCGGCACCTCGGGGCCCCGTGACCAGTCGCTCTCCCTGGGCATCATGGAGAAGGACCACCCGCTCGCCGTCGAGCTCTCCAAGCACGTCCTCAAGGGCGGCGTCTGGGAGGGCACGTTCGACGTCAGGCGCGGTGACGGGACGATCATCTACGTACGGGCACAGGCCGTGCCGCTGCGGCATCCCTCGGGAGCGGTGACGGGCATCGTCATCACCGCCCGCGAGGCGATGCGCAGCAACGAGCGGGAGAAGGACCGCTTCGGCCTGCTGGAGCGGATCGGCGAGCGCCTCGCCGGATCGCTCTACGTCGAGGAGACGCTCAAGCGCGTCGCGGAGATGCTCGTCCCGCAGTTCGCCGACCACTGCTTCATCGAGTTGGTGGAGGAGGGGCGGCTCACCCGGAGGGTCTCCACCCACGTCCAGGGCTGGAGCCCGCCGCCCAACACCTGGGCGCCGCTCGGGGCGGAGATCCACTACCCGGTGGGGCACTACGCCGAGATCGCGCTGCGCCGCCAGGAGACGATCCTCGTCGAGGACTTCTCCCAGACCAACTATCCCAGTCCGGGCGAGGCCAACACCCGCCTCGCCGCCGAGATCGGCATGACCTCGGCCATCGTCGCGCCGCTGTGCGTGCGCGGAGAGACCCTCGGGCTCATCTATCTGGGGCTGTCCAACCTGACCGACCGGCGCAGCCCGCACTACGACGCCTTCGACCGCGACTTCGTGGGGGCCATCGCCACCAGGGTCGCCCTCGCCGTCGACAACGCCCTGCTGTTCGAGGAGGAGCGGCACACCGCGGAGTCCTTCCAGAAGCACCTGCTGCCCCGCGCGCTGCCGCAGCTCGACGGGCTGGAGATCGCGGTCCGCTACTTCCCCGCCGCCCCCCTGGCCAGCCACGGGCAGGGCATCCAGACTCAGGTCGGCGGCGACTGGTACGACGTCATCCCGCTCTCGGCGGGCCGGGTCGGCATCGTCATCGGCGACGTCGAGGGCCGGGGCGCCAAGGCCGCGGCGGTGATGGGACAGCTGCGGGCGGCCCTGCGGGCGTTCGCCCAGGACGACAAGCCGCCCGCGGAGATCCTCGCCAGGCTCGACGAGTGGACGCGCATCATCGCGACCCCCGAGCAGGACGAGAGCGGCGCCGACATCAGCGTCCCGCCCATCGTCACCTGCCAGTACCTCGTGTACGACGCCTGGTCGCGGCAGCTGTCGTTCGCCAACGCCGGTCACGCCCCTCCGCTGCTGCTGATCGGCGACACCTGCACCGAGCTGGACATCCGCGAGGTCGGCCAGCCGCTGGGAGTGCGGGCGAAGGGCATGCACGCCGACCTGGTCTACAAGGAGGAGACGCGGACGCTGCCCCCCGGGGCCTCGTTGCTCCTCTACACCGACGGGCTCGTCGACCGCCGCCCCATCCGCGACGCCGACGGCAGGCCGCCCAACGTCGAGGAGGCGCTGGCGCAGCTCTGCGGCAAGCTCATCAAGATCAGTGACGCCTCCGTCGAGGAGATCGCCGACGCCGCCACCGTCGCGGTGCCCGGTGAGATCGACGACGACATGGCCATCCTCGTACTCAGGTCCGCCTCCGAGGACCTGGCCGTCGAGGAGCGCACCTTCCCCGCTCAGCCGATCATGGTCGGGGAGGCGCGCCGGATGGCCTCGGAGGCGTTCATCGGCTGGAACGTCCCCGAGGAGCGCGCCGAGCTCGCCTGCCTGCTCGTCTCCGAGGTCGTCACCAACGTCGTGCTGCACGCCGCCACCGCCAGCATCCCGCGCAGGGAGCTGACGATGGACGGCCCCCCACTGCCGTTCGACGAGTCCTGGGACGTTCCCGGCTTCGAAGACGAGATCGTCAACGAGAAGGAGTTCACGCTCAGGATCCGCCGGGGCAGGGAGTCCGTCTGGGTCGAGGTCTTCGACCAGGATCTTCGGCTGCCACGCATCCGCAGCGCGGGGGAGAACGACGAGGGCGGGCGAGGTCTCTACCTCGTCGACCAGCTCGCCAGGCGCTGGGGCTCCCGTCCCACCAAGGAGGGCAAGGCCGTCTGGTTCGAGATCCCCACCAGGTCGCGCTGAGCCGCAGGCGGCACGACTGGCACCCGCTCCCGATCGATGGTTGACTCGGGGGCATGGAGCTGGCGTTCGAACGGCGCGGGACAGGTCCTCCCCTCGTCCTGCTGCACGGCATCGGGCATCACTGGCAGGCATGGTTGCCGGTGCTCGACAGACTCGCCGCCGAACGTGACGTGATCGCGGTCGACTTTCCCGGTTTCGGCATCTCGCCGCCGCTGCCGCCCGGCACGCCGTACACGGCGGAAAGCCTGGCGGACGCGATCGAGTCCTTCTTCGATGTGCTCGGCCTGCGCGACCCTCATGTGGCGGGTAGTTCCCTGGGGGGTTACGTCGCTCTCGAACTCGCCTCGCGCGGGGTGGTCCGTTCGGCCACCGCGCTCTCCCCGGCCGGATTCTGGAACCGCAGCGAGCTCATGTACGCGCGAGCCGTCCTCCGCGCCGGCAGGGCCTCGGTTCGCCACCTTTCTCCGCAGCGAGCCGCCCTCGTGGAAGATCCGCTGGGACGCCTTCTCTGCGCCGGTGTGCTGGTCGCCCATCCCCGAAGGGTCTCGTCCGAGGCGCTGCTCGCCGGGTTCCAGGCACTGGGGGACGCCTCCGGTTTCGACGAGACCCTCGCCTCGTTCGCGGGGCTGATGCCTCCCGCGCCGCCGAAGGCGCCGGTCACGATCGCCTGGGGCGAGCGCGACCGGCTGCTTCCGCGCCGGCAGGCCATCCGCGCGGCCAGATGGTCGGGGCAGCGGGTGAAGCTGCTCAAGGGGTGCGGACACCTGCCGATGACCGACGACCCCGAGCTGGTCGCGAGCGTGCTGCTGGAGGGCTCCCGGTAGGCGGGGCTTTTTCGCGGATTCACGGCTCGGGAGGGCGTCGTCTGGGACCGGAGGGAGGGGTCAGCGGACGGTCTGTCCCCAGATGGCGAGCATCGCGATGACGAACACGGCCATGACGCCGATGTACGCGACCGGGCCGAGCCGGAAGGCACGCCGCACCCGGTTCAGGCCCCAGGCGAACAGGAACGCCAGGAAGATCAGCAGAATCAGTCCGCTGTCCATCGTCACCACCTCGGGGGAGTCTCCATTGACCAGTATGCGGCGCCGAAGCCGTCTTCGCGGTTGGTAAACGCAATCCCCGACCCATGGGATCGTTACCTTTCGTGAACAGGACCTCGAAGGCAACGCGTGCCCTGCTGGTGGCAGCCCTGGCCGCAGCCCTTTCCGCGTGTTCCGGTGGGAGCGGAGCCTCCGGCGCGCCGGCGACCGCCACCGTTACCGTGACCGCCTCGGTCACTCCGTCTCCCGTGGCCTCCGCCACGCTCTCCCCTTCCCCCACGCCGACCCCGGCCGCCTCCGCGTCGACGGAGCCCGACGATCCCGTCACGGCGTCGCCGTCCGTGAGCGTTCCCGGGGGCCGGGACGTCGACGCCACGATAAGAGGGAAGATCGCCCTGCGCGGGGTGGACGGGATCACCGTGACCGCGGAGAGCGACCGGGAGGTGAAGGCCCTCCTGCTGCCGTTCACGGTCGTGCGCGACGCGCGGGGGCTGGTCTGCAGGGAGGGGCAGGCCCCGTACAGCTGCTCGATGGAGCAGTTGCAGGCGGCGATCAAGAAGAGGGGCGCGCTGTTCGCCAAGGTGACGATCAAGGACGGGGTGGCCACCCAGGTCGAGGACATCACCGAGGGGTGAGGGCCTCGGCCGGTCACAGGGAGCCGCCGCCCCGCGAGGGCGTGGACGGCGGCTCTTCGCGGGACGTCCCGGGCCTCTCAGGAGCCGGGCGTCCTCGGGCCGGAGTCCTATGAGCGGAAGGAACCGGTCCTGGAGCGTCTTCCCGTTCCGGGCCCTACCTTCCCGGCTGAAGCCGGGGATCCGCGCCCGGCGTCCCCGATCGGGCTCCGAGGCCGGTCTCAGAAGCCGAAGGAGCGACCGATGATCTCCTTCATGATCTCGGTGGTGCCGCCGTAGATGGTCTGGACGCGGCTGTCCATCCAGGCCTTGGCGACGGGGTACTCCATCATGTAGCCGTAGCCGCCGTGCAGCTGGAGGCAGCGGTCGATGACCTTGGTCTGCAGCTCCGTGGTCCACCACTTCGCCTTGGCGGCGTCCACGGCGGTGAGTTCCCCCGCGTTGAGGGCGAGGATGCACCTGTCCACATAGAGGCGGGCGATGTCCACCTCGGTGTCCAGCTCGGCCAGCACGAAACGGGTGTTCTGGAAGCCGCCGATGCTCCGGCCGAAGGCCGTCCGGTTCTTGCAGTACTCGATCGTCGTCCGCAGGACCGTCTCCGCCGCCGCCACCGCCATCACCGCGATCGAGAGGCGTTCCTGCGGCAGGTTGGCCATGAGCTGGAAGAAGCCCTGCCCTTCCTGCGGGCCCAGCAGGTTGGCCGCGGGGACCCGGACGTTGTCGAAGAACAGCTCCGCCGTGTCCTGGGCGTGCATGCCGATCTTCTCCAGGTTGCGGCCCCTGCTGAAGCCCTCCATGCCCCGCTCGACGACGAGCAGGGAGATGCCCCGCGCGCCCGCGTCCGGGTCGGTCTTCGCCACGACGACGACCAGGTCCGAGTTGATGCCGTTGGTGATGAAGGTCTTCTGGCCGTTGACCACGTAGTGGTCGCCGTCGCGTACGGCGGTCGTCCTGATGCCCTGCAGGTCGCTGCCCGCGCCGGGCTCGCTCATCGCGACCGCCGTGATCAGCTCGCCGGAGGCGAACCCGGGCAGCCAGCGGGCCTTCTGCTCGTCGTTGGTGAGGTCCACGAAGTACGGGGCCATCACGTCGTTGTGCAGCGAGTAGCCCAGGCCGGTCGCGCCGATCGCCATCACCTCCTCGACGATCACGGCGTTGTAGCGGAAGTCCGTGATTCCCGCACCGCCGAACTCCTCGGGCACCCCGAAGCCGAACATCCCGATCTCTCCGGCCCTCTTCCACACCTCGCGAGGGACGATGCCGTCCTTCTCCCACTGATCGTGGTGGGGCGCGACCTCGCGGGCCAGGAACTCGCGCACGGTCTCTCGGAAGAGCCGGTGCTCCTCCTCGAAGAGGTCTCGCTGCATGGTGTGCCTCCTTGGGACTCGTGACGACTCGCGACGGCTCGTGATACAGAATACAATTCTGTTACTAGCAGGTACAGCCGATATCGCGCTGTTAGCGTGGCTTGCTGTGGTATGTAGAGGTATATCCAGATCACAAGTACGCCACGGTCTTCGAATCCACCCACGATCTCGCTGCGCCGAAGATGGTTCAAACCGTACGATCTACCCTCGGTGTGCTATGGGTATGCCTGTTGACGGCAGCCTTCGTGATCGGAGTATGTGGTGGTTCGGTGGCGATCTGGGCTCCGTAGGTCCCTCGCGGTTTCGGCCCTGTGCCTTTTCGGTGGTGCGCTCGTCGCGCTGCCATCCGGCGCGTCCGGCGCGTCCGGCTCCGGCATTGCCGAACTCGTGGTCGACTACAGCTGCACCGGGGGGATCGCCCTGGGAGGCAGCACGGTGAACCTCCGGACCAAGGTGTCGATCCCCACGACGCTCACCGTCGGGGAGCCGCTCAACATCGGCTGGGACCTCAACTACAAGAACGGCGACCCGGCCAGGTTCGGCTCGCCGGACTACTTCGGCCCCGGAGGCAAGGTCCTGGTCACCGGGAACGTGCAGATGTCCGGGAGCTGGATCGGCGTCCTGCAGCCGAAGGGTGTCGTCGACCAGCCGGGCAAGCTGCAGCCGGGCAGCATCCTGAAGCTCCCCGAGGGGATCTCCGACGCCGCCCACACCGACCGGCCGGGCACGCTCAAGGTCTCTCCCCGGAAGCTGTTCGTGGACTTCATGCCCCCGGCCGGCGAGGTCATGGTCAACAACGACGACCCCCGGGTGAAGTATCACGCGGCGGGCGACTGGTACGAGCTGAACGACGAGGCGCTCAGCATCGGCGACTACGGCCGCGACCTGCACCGCACCGACAAGGTGAACTCCTTCGCCACCTTCACGTTCACCGGCACCGGAATCGAGTACGTCGCCCGGCGCAGCATCGAGGCGGGAGAGGTCGGCTTCAAGATCGACGGCCAGGACGCCACGCCGGCCTTCATCGACGCCTCGAAGGACGCCGACGGCACGCCGACGAACGCCGCGCACCGGGGCGGGCTCACGCTGTGGAGGTTCAACGGCCTCAAGTACGGCGAGCACACCATCCAGGTCACGAACCGGGAGGCCGGAAAGTTCGCGCAGGTCGACGCCTTCCGGGTGATCACGAGGGAGTTGCAGAACCCGCCGGCCGACTACCGGGCCACGTGCTCGCTCGTCAGCGCGCCGGTCTCGGTGGACGTCACGATCTCCGAGCGGGGCGTGTCCCCCTCGCCCAGCGTGACGGGCTCCCCGGACCCCAGCGTCACCCCCAGCACTACGCCCACGGGCAGCCCCACGGCCACTCCGACGAGCACCCCGACGGGCACGGCCACCCCCACCCCGACGAACACCCAGACCGGGGCCGGCAACCAGACGCCCGGGCCGAACAGCACCACCAGGAGCACCACCACCTCGACGCCCAAGCCGACCCTCACCGTGACCGCCACCGTCACCCCCACCAGGGCCACCCCCACCGCGCCGCAGGTGATCATCACGCCCAGCGGCGGGGCGCAGACGGGTGAGGCTCCCGAGGGTGGCTCCGGGCTGGGGCTGCTCAGCGCGGGCACGGCGATGGTGACGGGAAGCGCGCTGGGCGGTGTGGCCTTGATGAGGCGGCGGGCGGCACACGCGCGTGGCCAGAGGGACAGCTGAAGGAGACGCCGGATGTATCAAGGACCTGGTCAGGGCGGTCCCGACCCCTATCACGGCACCGGCCCCGCTCCCAAGCCCAAGGGGAGCATGCTGATGGCCGGGCTCCTCGTGGCGGGATCGCTCGGCGGGGTGGCCGCGATCATGGCGGGGCTGCTCGCCTACCTGCCCCCCGCGGTGGAGGACGCGCCGTACGGGCCGCCCGTGCCGCAGGCGGCGGACAGCAACATCCAGATCCAGGAGGTCCCGGCCGCCGGCCAGCAGCCGGTGGGAGTGGTGCCCTCCTCGGTGGGACCGGGCGGGCTGGACGCCCCGCTCACGGCCGCCGCGCCCACGGCGGCGCCGCCACTGCCGGTGACCATGCCTCCGGAGCCGCTGAAGAGCGACGGCGTGCAGCCCCGGCGGATCGCCATCCCGAAGATCGGCGTGCTCGCCCCGCTGATGGCGCTCGGCGTCGACTCCAAACGGGAGATCCAGACGCCTCCGCTGAGCAGGCCCAACCAGGCGGGCTGGTACAAGCACGGCCCGATCCCCGGGCAGCAGGGGCCCTCGGTGGTCCTCGGGCACGTGAACACCAAGAAGGGCGCCGCCGTCTTCAGCCGGTTGAAGGAGATCAGCCGAGGGGACAAGATCAAGGTCTCCCGGTCCGACGGAAGTCTCGCGGAGTTCACGGTCGACGGTGTGGAACAGGTCAGCAAGACGGCCTTCCCGTCCAAGCGGGTCTACGGCAACACCGGTGAGGCGACGCTGCGGCTGATCACCTGCGGCGGTGTCTACAACCGCGCGACCGGCCACTACACCGACAACATCATCGTCTACGCGACCCTGTCGAAGACCCGGCGCGCCTGAGTCCACCGTGTCCGGCCCGCTGCCGGGTGCGGTGTCTCCCGGATCGGGTGCGATACGCCGCGAATTCGCGGGTCGCGACGTTCTCGCCGCTCGTTAGCCTCCTCGTCAATCCGGGTAGGAAGTTCTTCGATAAGAGGCATCCCCCCGAATGATCAGAAGGCGGGGGTGTGTCCAGGTGAGCATCGTGCGGGCCGGGGTCGTAGCCGTACTCATAGGGATGGCCGCTATTGGCGCGGTACAACACCCGAAGGGGCACGATCGATCCACGGGGTGGGGCGGCAAACGTTTCGCGCATTCGACGCCGAAGCACGCCGGGGGCTGGACGACCAAGAACTGGGGCAACGGCGGGCGGACGGCCGAACGTTCGAGGACGACCGTCGAACGCAAGGGAAACTGGGGATCCGGGCGGCCGAGACACTCCGACGGCGGACGGCACAGGGCGTGGGAGACAGGGCGGCGATATCCGGGGTGGAAACACCAGGGTGATCGCGGTTTCTGGCGTCGGGGCCCGGAGGGCGAACGCGGCGAGGGGCGAGGGTTCGGGAGTCGCGGCGTCCGGGACTCCCCGCGGCCGGACCCGGACGCCGAGGGCGGTGACGACCGAGACCGTGAGCGACCGGGGGCGTGGGAGTCTCGGCGTCGAGGTCCGCGGGCCGGGTGGCGAGAGGGCCATGGGGCCGGACGGCAGGGGGCGGGTGCCTGGCGGCACAGGGGCCGGGAGCCGGGACGACCGGTGTGGGCCGGGGACGGCGTGAGGCGGCATCGGCACAGGGACGGGTATCGGCAGGGGCGGTGGAACGGGTCACGGGGCGAGTGGTGATCCGAGGTCGCGGCCCGGAAGTCCGATCCGTCGACCGGCCCGCGTTTCTCTTCGTCGGGGAGTGAGTGATCAGTCGCTCACTCTTTTTTGTGGACAGCAATATCGGGATATATGTGGTGAAATGTCGCAGGAAGTGGTCATGTGCTGTTATCTCGGCTAGAAATCACTTCTGATCGTTAATTGCATCTCCAGTCCGGGTATAGCAGCTTATGCGGATGTGTCCCCCTGCTGAACCGGAGCGGGGGGTGTACGCGGGTGAACAAGGCGCGGGCCGGTGTGCTGGCCGTATTCATAGGGATGACCGTGATCGGCGCCCTTCACCACGTCGATTCGACGGGCAGGCGGTCCGTGAGCCCCACGGACGGGCGATTCGATGACTCCGTGGCCGACCGGCCCGCGAGCTCCGCGAGCTCCGGGAGTTCCGCGGACGGGCGGTCCGCGAGCTCTCCGGCGAACCCGGAGGCACGGCATTTCGGCCGTCACGAAGTCGCGCCGATCATCATCGCGCATCGCGGAGCCAGTGCCTTCCGGCCCGAGCACACGCTTCTCGCCTACACGGTCGCCATCTCGATGGGCGCCGACTACATCGAGCCGGACCTCGTCTCGACCAAGGACCACGTGCTGGTCGCCCGGCATGAGAACGAGCTCTCGGCGACCACCGACATCGCCGGACATCCCGAGTTCGCCGACCGCAGGACCTCCAAGGTCATCAACGGCATCCGGCACACGGGCTGGTTCACCGAGGACTTCACCCTGGAGGAGTTGCGTACCCTCCGTGCCAGGGAGCGCTTTTCCAAGGAGCGGCGGGAGAACACGGCGTACGACGGGATGGAGCGCATCCCGACGCTCGACGAGGTGGTCCAGCTGGCGCGGAAACACGGGGTGGGTGTCTACGCGGAGACCAAGTTCCCCACCTACTTCGCCTCGATCGGGCTGCCCCTGGAGGAGCCTCTCCTGGAGACCTTCGCGCGCTACGGATGGGACGACGAGCGGGACCCGGCGTTCATCCAGTCCTTCGAGGCGGGGAATCTCAGGCGGCTGCGTTCCCTCACCCGGCTGCGGCTCATCCAGTTCGTCGGCGCGACCGGCGCCCCGTACGACCTCGCGAGCGCGGGTGATCCGCTCACCTACGACGACATGGTCACCCCGGCGGGACTGCGGGAGGTCGCCAAGTACGCCGACGGCATCGGTCTGGTCACCAAGCGGATCGGTCCCGCGGGTCTCAGCGGGAGATCGGTGTCACCCGCCACGCTCGTCGGGAACGCCCAGCGGGAAGGGCTCCTCGTCCACGCCACGACGGTTCGCAGGTTCGCGCGGCTTCGGGCGGATCTCGGGAGCGGCGCCTCCGGCGGGCGCGCCGCCGAAGGGGTGAAGAGGTGGCTGCAGCGCCTGTACCGGCTCAACGTGGACGGAGTCATCGCCGACGACCCCGGGCTGGCACGCGCCATACGGGACCAGCTGCGCGGCGGAGGCTGACGCGCGGCCGGCCGGGTGCCGGGGCCGGCTACCGGTCGGATGGCGCGGTGCCGCCGGTATCCGGCGGGGGCCCGCACGCGACAGGTCGGGTGCCGCGTGGTGTCGCCGGGTGCCGACGCGCGGGTCGGTTCGCCCGCTGCGGTCTTCCGTCAGCCGGTGCGCATGGCCGCCCGTACCCGGTCAAGAGTGATCGGCAGGTCGCGCTGCCGGAAGCCGGTCGCGTGGAAGACGGCGTTCGCGATCGCCGCGGCGGTGCCGACGATCCCCAGCTCGCCGATTCCCTTCACACCGACCGGGTTGAGCTCGTCGTCCTGCTCGTCGATCCAGTGGGCCTCGATCCCGCGGACGTCGGCGTTCGCCGCGATGTGGTACCCGGCCAGGTCGTGGTTGACGAAGTCACCGAACCGGGGGTCCATCCGCAGGGCCTCGTGCAGGGCCATGGAGATCCCCATCGTCATGGCGCCCAGGAACTGCGAGCGCGCCGTCCTGGCGTTCACGATCCGGCCGGCCGCGAAGACTCCCAGCAGCCGCTCGACACGGACCTGTCCGCTGTCGACGTTCACGCTGACCTCGGCGAACTGTGCCCCGAACGAGTGGCGTGAGAGACGCTTGGCGGCGGCGAGATCCTCGGTGGTGTCCGCCCGCACCTCCAGTCCCTCGGGAGGGAGGACGCCGGACCGCTCGTCGAGTTCCTTCACCAGCGCACGGCACGCCTTGCTCACCGCCCAGCTCCACGAGGAGGTGCCCATGGAGCCCCCGGCGATCGGCGCGGGACCGAAGACGCTGCGGCCCACCCGCACCGTGACCAGGTCCATCGGCACGCCGAGTTCATCGGCGGCCACCTGGGTCAGCGCGGTGCGGGCGCCGGTGCCGATGTCGGCCGCGGCGATCTCGATCACGAACCTGCCGGTGGGCTGGGCGTAGGCGGTCGCGGTGGAGGCCATGGTGAAGACGGGGTAGGTCGACGACGCGACGCCCGTGCCGAGGAGCCGGTCGCCTTTCTCGCGGACGCCGGGCGTGGGGTCGCGCCCGGCCCAGCCGAAGCGCGCCGCACCCTCACGCAGGCAGGCGACCAGGTTGCGGCTGCTGAACGGGAGTCCCGACTCGGGGTCGGCCGAAGGCTCGTTGACGATCCGCAGCTGGACGGGGTCCATCCCGAGCGCGTACGCCAGCTCGTCCATCGCCGACTCCAGGGCGAACATCCCCGGCGCCTCACCGGGGGCACGCATCCACGAGGGGGTCGGCACGTCCAGCCGCAGCAGCCGGTGAGCGGTGTGGCTGCTGGGCGCCGCGTACATCACGCGGCTGGCCGCGACCGTCTGCTCGGTGTACTCGACGAGCTTCGAACTCTGCTGGAGTGCTTCGTGCCACACCGCGGTCAGCCTGCCGTCCCGCTCGGCTCCCAGGCGTACGCGCTGCACGGTGGGCGTCCGGTAGCTGACGAGTGCGAACATCTGCTGCCGGGTCATCGCCACCTTGACCGGTCGTCCCACGGCGCGCGCGGCCAGCGCCGCCAGCACGGTCGGCGGGCGGGTCGCCGCCTTCGACCCGAAACCGCCGCCGATGTGGTCGGCGACGACGCTCACCGCGCTCTCGGGAAGACCGAACAGCCGGGCGATCGTGGTCGCCGACTTCCACGGTGCCTGGTCGGCGTTGTAGAGCGTGAGGGTCTCGCCCTCCCAGAACGCGATCGTGGCGTGCGGCTCGATCGGGCTGGCGTGCTCGGTCGGGGTCGTGTAGACGGCGTCCACGTGGACCGGCGCCGACGCGAGGGCGCTCTCGGCGTCACCCCGGTCGACCGTCCCCGCGAGGCCCGCGTTGACCGTCTCCGGAGAGAAGATGCGCGGGTCGCCGGGATCCAGTTCGACGTCGTACTCCTCGTCCTCCTCGTAGTCCACGCGCACCGCCGACGCCGCCTCGCGGGCGCCCTCCAGGGTGGTCGCGACCACGGCGGCGACGATCTGCCCCCGGTAGGCGACGTCGGCCGACTGCAGAACGGCCAGCTCGGCGTCCTGCGCGGGACGCAGCCGAAAGACGTTGCCACTGTCCAGTACGGCGATCACCCCGGGCAGGGCGAGCGCTGCGGTGCCGTCGACGGAGCGCACCCGCCCTCGGACGATCGTGGACTGCACCGGCCAGACGTAGACGGCGTTCGGTACGGGGTACTCGTACGCGTAACGGGCCGCGCCGGTGACCTTGTCGCGTCCCTCGATCCTGGCCGGTGCCCCGCCCACCACCTTGTCGAGCACCCTGTCGACGGTCATCCCCGCTCCTCCCGCGTGAAGCTCCCCGCGGACCCCGCCGGTCTCGTGAGATCGCGCACGCTCGCCGCGATCAGGTCGCCGGCGAGGTCGATCTTGAACTCGTTCCCGGGGAGGGGACTCGCCGCCGCGAACTCCGCCTCCGCCGCGGCGAGCAGCAGTGCCCTGGTCGGCCGGTGGCCGGTCAGCATCCCCTCGGCCTCCCTGGCCCGCCACGGCACGGGGGCCACCCCGCCCAGCGCGAGGCGGATCTCCCGCAGCGACCCGCCGGCCTCCGTCGTGACCACCGCCGCGATCGAGACCACCGCGAACGCGTAGGACCAGCGGTCGCGGACCTTGCGGTACAGCATGACCGCGCCGTCCGGGGGCGGCGGCAACTCGACCCCGGTGATCAGGTCACCGGGGCCGAGCACGGTCTCCCGGTCGGGGGTGTCGCCGGGCAGCAGGTAGAAGCGGGAGAGCGGCACCGCCCGCTCCTCGCCCTCCGCGAGTCTGATGTGCACCACGGCGTCGAGGGCGGCCATCGCCACCGCCATGTCGGAGGGGTGGGTGGCCACGCACGCGACGGAGGTGCCGATCACCCCCAGGTCGCGGTGATCGGTATCGCCGATCGCCGAACAGCCGGTGTCCCGTTCGCGCTTGTTGCACGGCTTGGTGATGTCCTGGAAGTACGGGCAGCGCGTACGTTGCAGCAGGTTACCGCCGGTGGTGGCCATCGACCGCAGCTGCCCCGAGGCCCCGGCCAGCACCGCCTGGGAGACGGCGGGGAAACGTTCCCTGATGCCCCGGTCGCCGGACAGATCGCTGTTGCGCACCATCGCCCCGATGAGCACGCTCCCGTCGGCCCGGTGCTCGATCCGGTCGTACGGCAGCCGCGTGACGTCCACCAGCGTCGCGGGCCTCGCCACGCCGAGCTTCATCAGGTCCACGAGATTGGTACCGCCGGCGAGGAACATCGCGTCGGTGCCGTCCAGGAGGGCGGTGACGGCGGCGTCGGGGTCGGTGACGCGCTCGTAGGTGAAGGGTCTCATCGCGTTCCCTCGGGGTTCCGCCCGGTGAGAACCGGCTCCCGGTTCTCACCGCCGGCCACGTCGAGGACGGCTTCGACGATTCCGGCGTACGCTCCGCAGCGGCAGAGGTTGCCGCTCATCCGCTCGCGGACCTCCTCGGCGTCCAGGTCGCGGCCGGAGGCGACACCGGCGGCGACGTCCTCGGTGACATGGCTCGGCCAGCCCCGTTCCGCCTCGCCGAGCGCGCCGATGGCGGAGCAGATCTGGCCCGGTGTGCAGTAGCCGCACTGGAAACCGTCCTGGTCGAGGAACGCCTGCTGTACGGGGTGCAGATCACTCCCGGGGGCGAGGGCGGCCACCCCCTCGATGGTGACGATCTCCTGTCCGGCGACCGCGACGGCGAGCGTGAGGCAACTGTTCACCCGGCGGCCGTCCAGCAGGACCGTGCATGCCCCGCACTGCCCGTGGTCGCACCCCTTCTTCGTCCCGGTCAGTCCGAGACGCTCCCGTAGCGCGTCCAGGAGGGTCACCCGGTTGTCCAGGGAGACGGGGTGGTCGGCACCGTTGATACGCAGCGTGATATCGCTGCCGAACGCTTCGACTGCCATGCGTTTATCCTGTCAATTCCCTGATGAGGGGCGGATTTCCTGCCAATCTGAAATTCTCAAAGAAGCGGCAATCCTGTTGGTTCGAGAATCACCGGGGAGCCAAAGAGGGGCCAAGATCGGCGCCGATCCCGTTGGGGCCCCCGAGATGCCGATCCCGCTCGGGGCCCCCGAGATCGGGTGACGTCGGCGGATCAGCCCGCTCGTCTGTCGGCGGCCATCGCCGACACGGTGGCCCCGCGCCGCCGGATCCGCTGTTGACCCCGGTCCAGGATCACGGCGAGAACGAGCACGACCCCCTTCACGATGATCTGCCAGAACGTCGACACGCCCACGAGCACCATGCCGTCGGAGAGGAGACCGATGGCGAGGGCTCCGATGAGGGTGCCTCGCACCGTGCCGCGCCCGCCGCTCAGCGCGGCGCCGCCGAGGATCACCGCGGTGATCGCGTTGAGCTCGTACATCTCACCGGCGAGTGGTGCCGCCGCGGTCAGCTCCGAGGCGATGATCAGGCCCGCGAGCGCGGCGCAGGCGCCGGAGATCACGTACACGGCCGTCTTGACGTACCTGATCGGGACCCCGGAGAGCTCCGCGGCACGCTCGTTGCCGCCCGTGGCGTACAGCCATCGCCCGAACGGCGTCCTGCCGAGCACGAGCGTGACGGCGACGGCGAGGAAGATCATGATCCACAGGCCCGTCGGGAGGCCGAGCGCGCGCCCGTTACCGAGAACGTGGAAACCGGTGTTGCCGAGCCCGGGGTCGCCGCCCAGATCGGGGTAGGTCGAGCCATTGGAGATCAGCAGCGCGATTCCCCGCGCCACGTACAGCATGCCGAACGTCGCGATGAACGGCGCGACGTCGAAGCGGGTGATGACGATGCCGTTCACCAGGCCGACGAGCATGCCGACCGTGACGCAGAGCACGATCACCCCCCAGACGGGCGGGTAGGCGACCACGTCGGCGAACCCGAGACCGAGCCCTCCGAGCAACTCGCCGGCGACGACCCCGGAGAGCCCGGCGATCGAGCCCACCGACAGGTCGATGCCGCCCTTGACGATGACGAGCAGCATGCCGAGCGCGATGATCGCGGTGATCGCGACGTGCTTGGTCATCGTGACGAGGTTCGGCACCGTGAGGAAGGAGTCGGACAGCAGGCCGAAGACCGCCACCACGACCGCGAGGGCGATGAGCGCCCGTAACTCGAACAGGTTGTTCACCAGCGACAAGCGGCGCGCCTCGGCCGTGACCGCCTCGGGCGGGGGGTGGTCCGGGGACGTCGACGGGGGAGACGTTTCCCGAGACGTCACTCCGCCGTCTCCTCGCCCGCGCCGACGGTGGTGCCGTCCGCCACCCTCATCAGCTCCTCTCTGGCCGTCTCGCCGCGCCGGAACTCACCGGCGAGGACGCCGCGGGCGAGCACCAGCAACCGGTCGGGGACGCGCAGGGCCTCCTCGGCGTCCGACGTGCTGAAGACGACGGCCAGGCCGCGCTCCGCGTGTGCCGCGAGGAGTTCGAAGATCTCCGCCCTGGCGTCGGTGCCGACGCCGCGCGAGGGCTCGTCCAGCAGGAGCACCCGAGGGGCGGTCAGCAGAGCCCTGCCGATGATCACCTTCTGCTGGTCGCCACCGCTCAGGGACGCGACGGACGCCCGCGTGTCCTCCCGCCCGACGTCGATGTCGGTGATCATCTGGTCGACGACCTCCCGTTCGCGGGCACGGGAGAAGAACAACCGGTGGACGAAGGTGCCCAGCCGGGCCAGGGAGAGGTTCTCCCCGACCGACATCGTCGGGACGAGGCCGTCGCGCCACCGGTTCTCGGGGACCAGGGCGACGCCCTGGGCGATGCGGTCGCGGATCCCCGCGTGTTCCAGCGGGACGCCACAGAGCAGGATCTCGCCCGACTGCGAGGGGATCAGGCCGGCGAGCGCCTCCAGCAACTCGGTGCGGCCGGCGCCAGTCAGGCCGTAGATTCCCACGATCTCGCCCTCCCTGACGGTGAGGGAGAGGTCGTCGATCGCGAGACGACCGGGATTGACCGGGTCGGCCACCACGAGGCCGCGCAGGCTCAGCACCTCCTGCCCGCTGACCGGCGCGTGGCACGGGAAAAGGTCGTCCCGGTCGCGGTCGGTCATGCGCTCCAGGAGCCACCGGACGGAGACGCTCTCGGCGTCCGCCGTGGCGACGAGCCGCCCGTCACGCAGGACGACGACGTCGTCGGCGATCTGCAGCGCCTCCTCCAGGTGCGAGGAGACGTAGACGACCGCCACCCCGTTCGCGGTCAGCTCCTTGATGACCCGGAACAGGACCTCGATCTCAGGGGCGGTGAGGGCCGAGGTGGGCTCGTCCATGATCAGCACTCGGGCCTCCTGGAGGAGTGCCCGCGCGATCTCGACGATCTGCTGCTCGCCCGGCATCAGGTCGCCGACGGGCAGGTCGGGGTCCGGATACTCCTTCAGACTGTGCAGGATCGCCGTGGTGGTGGCCCGCTGGGACGAGCGGTCGATCACCCACGCCCCTCCGCAGATCTCCCTGGCCAGGAAGAGGTTGTCCTGGATGCTCAGGTTGGGGCAGAGGCTGAGGCCCTGGTGGACGATCGAGACGCCCTGGTCGGCGGCGTCACGGGGCGACGCGAACCTGACGGGCTCGCCGTCGAGCTCGACATGGCCGGAGGTGGGGTGCTCGCTCCCGGACAGGATTCTCATCAGGGTCGACTTGCCGGCCCCGTTCTCGCCGAACAGCGCGGTCACCCGGCCGGCGGCGACGTCGAAGTCGACTCCCCTGAGCGCGGGCGTGTTCCCGTAGAGCTTGGTGACGTCGCGGGCGCTCAGGACGGTGGCGGCGGAGATCTTCACGAGACCTCCTTGATCGAGACCGGGGTGATGGTCACGACGGAGGGGGTGAGGAAGCTGAAGGCCCCGACGAAGGAGATCTTCCTGCCCTTCAGTCGCGGCGCGTCCAGGTGCCTGAGCAGCTTCTCCCGCATCTGGTCGTTCAGCGCGGTGGCGGCGTCGGCGTACTCCACCTGGCTGAGGAACTGTCCGAAGGTGATGAATCCGACCGCGTCCCGCAGCGCCGTGCCATTGATGACCGGACCGACCTGTAGCGACACCCGGGTGTCCGAGGGCAGCCCCGGCACGGTCACGGGCATCAGCCCGGACCTCACCGCCCCGGCCGTGCCGGTGCCCTTGACCGCGAAGGTGTAGGGGCCGTCGCCCTGCCGGACGCCGTACAGCCTCCCCGCCCCCTCCGCGTCGGTGGTCATGGCCTTCACCAGTACGGGCAGTTCGACGGCCTTCCTCCTGATCGCGGGTACGACCATGGCCTCGTAGGTCCGTGCTCCGTACGCGGCCGCGTCGAACGGGCCGGGACCCGAGGCCGCGACCGACTCCACCGAGCGGTATCGCGTGCTGAACCCGACGGCGACCAGGACGGCCACCGCGAGGGCGACGGCGACCCATCTCGTCGGGATCCGCCGACGGGAGACCTGCCCGCGACGCGCCCGCGGTGCGACCGGGGTGCTCATCTCAATCCTTCCGGTGGGGAGAAGAACTCGGGGAGAACACTGATCCGTCCGCTCCTCTCCGAACGGGAGCCGGTCGATTCGCCGGAGGTCGTTCCAGCCCGCCGCCGCGCGGGGCGCGGGCGGTAGGGCCGATGATCACTGTGTCCGAATCGATGAAATATTTCCGCATCCAGGAGGGGGTTCCGGGCGTCCGAATTGGATCTCCCGCAGACTCCAGCCTGCCCGATGACGCTCCACAGATGGTGATCTTCAGGCCGGATATCACCAGTCTTGACCTGGTCTTTTCTGTATATCCAGGCGCTGATTGCCGATGCCGGGCCGCCGTCCCGCCGGATGGCCGGGCGCGAGGCGGGTGCCTCGGTCGGACGCGGGGAGGCGTCTTCGCTCCTGTCCGGTATCTGATAGGTGCCCGTCCGGTCCCCCGTTGGGCGCTTTACCCATGTACGGTGTCGTTTGCTGTGGGATAGATGGGAATTTGTGTCCGTTTAGCCGACTTGCTCGCGTGTCCCGGTCTCTGTTCGTAGGATCTATGCCGAACCTTGACCGCAATCTGTAAGCCTTGGGCGGCCGGTGCGCCGACCGATCGATCTGGAACGGGGAGAAACCGTGCTGAAGTCCAGGACGCGGCTGCGTGTCGCGGCCAAGACAGCCGTGATCGCTACGGTGGGCGCGGGCGTCTTCGGTGCGTTCCCCGCACTCGCCTCCATGTACGCCGTGCCCAAGCCGGTCGCCTACACCTGCACGCTCGCCGGCGCGGTGTCGCCGTCGGCGACGTACACGTTCCAGATGGATCTGACCGGTCCGACGTCGGCGGTGACGAACGCCCCCCTCGTGGCGACCTGGAAGATCGGTCAGCCGGCCACGATTCCCACCCTTACCCCGTCCGCGCCCGCCCCGGTGGGTGCGAGTCTCGTCGCCGACGCCGAGGTGCAGATCAATGCGACTCCCAGCGGAGTTCTGGCGAGCCCCAGCGAACTCCGCCAGATCCTGGTCACCGCCGCTCCCCCCGTCGCGGGGCAGGCGGTCACCGCGCCCCCCGTCCTCATCACGGTGACCCCCCTCGCGACGGGTGTCGTCGCCTTCGAGCCCGGCGCGTTCACCCTGCTCCTCAAGACCGGCGCCGGGACGGGCGCCGCGGACGAGGCCGAACTGCTCGACTGCACCCTTCCCGACCCCGCCCAGGCGACCGCCGCCGCGCTGCGGGTGACCGTGGGAACGGGCACCCCCAGCCCTTCGGCCAGCCCTTCGGCGAGTCCGTCGGCGACCCCCTCGCCGTCGGCGACCCCGTCGGCCACCCCGACGACCCCCAGGCCGACGCTCACCGTCACCCGGACCCAGACCGCCGAGCCGTCCCGCGATCCCAACGAACAGATCGACGAGACCCCCAAGGGCGCCGCCTCCACCGGCGGCGGCGGCGACGCCGGCCCCGACGCTCGGATGATCATGTTCAGCGGTGCGCTGATGGTGGCGCTCGCCGGGATCGGCGGGCTCGTGCTGCGCCGTCGCACCGTCGGTCGCGGCTGATCGGGGTGGCCGGATGACCACCCCACCTCCGGGCGGCTGGCCGCCCTCCGGGCAGCACTCCCAGGGCCCGGTTCCCCACTACCGGCCGGTTCCTCCCGTCCAGCCGCCGTACCCGCAGTCCGGTCCCCCTCCGTACGGCTCGCCGTACGAGGGATGGCCGCCCGGACAGGAGCCTCTCGCCGGCGGGCGGATGATGCGGTCGGTGCTCATCCTCGCCGGGATCGCCGGGGTGGTCACGGTGCTGGTGGGCCTGCTCTACATGCTGGCCGCGCCCGAGGAGTACGGCCTGGCCGACCAGCGCACCACGCTGCCGCCCCGCGACCTGGCCGCGGCGCCGGCGAACCCCTACTTCCAGGCGGCACCGACCGTGCCGCCGCCCCTGCCCAGCCTGCCCGCGGCCCCGGCCATGCAGCCCTCGTCCCCGGTGCGCCTCGTCATCCCGCGGCTCGGGGTGAACGCGCCGGTGAAGTCCGTCGGGCTCGACAAGAAGGGCGCCATCGAGGTGCCACCGGTCGGCGATCCGAACCTGGTCGGCTGGTACCGCTCGGGCCCCACCCCCGGTGAGGCGGGTCCCGCGGTGATGCTCGGGCACAAGGACACGCGCGCGGGAAGCGCGGTGTTCAGCCGTCTCGACGAGATCCGCAACGGCGACGTCATCGAGGTGCACCGCAAGGACGGGATCATCGCCGTCTACACCGTGGGCGGGCTGGAACAGGCGGAGAAGTCGGTGTTCCCGACGGAGCGGGTGTACGGCCGGTCGTCGACCCCTCAGCTGCACCTGATCACGTGCGGTGGCACCTACAACCGCTCGACCGGTCACTACACCGACAACGTCATCGCCTACGCGACCATGACGAGCAGCAGGAGAGCCTGAGCGGTCCCCTGCCCATGTGCCGAAAGGTGCGATCGGCCTCGCCGTCGCGCGGGCGGTTCCCGTTCAGGGCGCGGACGAAGGTTCTGTTGTAACCTCCTATCAACCGAATGTTGCTCGGTTTCGTAGGCGGCTCGGGTTCGCGAGCAGGAGGCACTGTGGCAGAGGCGTACATCGTCGGGGCGGTCCGCACCCCCGTCGGCAAGAAGAAGGGCGGTCTGTCCACCGTCCATCCCACCGATCTGGCCGCGCACACCCTCGGCGCGCTCATCGAGCGTACGGGCGTCGACCCGTCCGCGGTCGAAGACGTGATCATGGGCTGTGTCATGCAGTTCGGCCCGCAGAGCATGGACATCGCGCGTAACGCGTGGCTGTCGGCGGGCCTCCCGGAGAACGTCGCCGGTGTGACCATCGACCGGCAGTGCGGCTCCTCCCAGCAGTCGATCCACTTCGCGGCACAGGGCGTGCTCTCCGGCACCCAGGACCTCGTCGTGGCGGCCGGGGTGGAATCCATGAGCATCGTCCCCATGGGGTCGAGCATCACCGCCGCGCTGGAGAAGGGCATGCCCTTCCCCTTCGGGGACAAATGGGTGGAGCGCTACGGCAAGCAGGAGATCTCCCAGTTCCGCGGCGCGGAGCTCATGTGCCAGAAATGGGGCCTCAAGCGCGAAGAGCTGGAGCGGTTCGCGTACGAGAGCCACCAGCGGGCCTCGAAGGCCGTCGCTAACGGTCATTTCAAGGACCAGATCGCCCCGATCAACGGTGTCGAGGACGACGAGGGCCCGCGCCCGGACACCACGCTGGAGAAGATGGCGTCGCTGAAGACGCTGAAGGAGGACGGCGTGATCACGGCCGCCACCTCCTCGCAGATCTCCGACGGCTCGGGAGCGCTCCTGATCGCCTCCGAGCAGGCCGTCCGCGACCACGGCCTCACCCCCAGGGCGCGCATCGTCACCCTCGCGCTCACCGGCGACGACCCGGTCTACATGCTGACCGCGCCGATCCCCGCGACGCGGAAGGCGCTGAAGAAGGCCGGCCTGTCCATCGAGGACATCGACGTCACCGAGATCAACGAGGCGTTCGCCCCCGTCCCGCTGGCGTGGATCAACGACCTGGGCGCCGACCCGGCCAAGGTGAACCCGAACGGCGGCGCCATCGCCCTGGGCCACCCGCTGGGCGGCACCGGCGCGATCCTGATGACCAAGCTCCTGCACGAACTGGAGCGGACCGGCGGCCGGTACGGGCTGCAGACGATGTGCGAGGGCGGCGGCCAGGCCAACGTCACGATCATCGAGCGTCTGTGACGACCTGATTCACCGAGGGGGCGTCCGTGGGGCGCCCATGAGATCCGGGAAAAGCCCCGGTCCCGGGAGGGAGACCTCCCGGGACCGGGGCTTTTCCCGAAAAGGACCCGCAGGTCAGCGGCCACCCTTGCCCGGGATCCGGCGCGGCTGCCGGGTCGGCCTCGTCGGCATCGGAGGCATCGGCATGTGCCGCGGAGCCGCGGGCACGACGTGCTCGGGGAGCGGGGTGCGCGGCTTGGGGGTTTTGGTGGTCCTGGACTTCCCGCCACGCTTCTGGGCGGACTTGTGGGCAGGATGAATTCGCATATGAGGACTCCTCGAAGAATGTGACGACGCGGCGCGATCCCGGGTCGGACAACTCAGCTGCCACGTCGGACGAACGGGGCCGGAGGGCTGAGTGCGGGCGGATCAGCGAAGGCTGATCGACGCCGGCTCTTAGGAGTTGATCCACATGCGGACGAACATACGGTGCTGTCGCCGAGGCGTGCAACCCATTAAAAACCGCGTGCGGTGCCGCCCCGGAAATCCGGGAGCGGCACCGCACGGGATGACGCGGGCTGTTCGAGCAGGGGGTTACTTGGGAACGCGGGCGACGCAGAAGACGGTCTGTCCGAACGGCGGGCGGACGAAGCGCTCGATGAAGCGGGTGAGGGGCACCACGGTACGGTCGTAGATCTTGACCAGGCGGGGGTCGGGGTAACCGACGCCGCCGCGGCGGACGGCGGCCCACCAGGCGATGCCGCCCAGGAAGTTGATCGGCTTGAGCACGTCGATGTCCAGGCCCGCCTTGGAGACCGTGCTGCGCAGGGTGGCGGGGGTGTAGCGGGTGACGTGGCCGACCTTGCGGTCGAAGTCTCCGTACAGCTGCATGTAGCCGGGCACCCAGATCACGATCCGGCCGCCGGGGAGGGTGACCTTGGCGAGCGAGCGCAGGGCCTCGACGTCGTCCTCGATGTGCTCCAGGACGTTCATCATCACGACGGTGTCGACCTTCTCACCGATCGGGATCTCGGTCGGCAGGCCGAACTGGAGCACGTCGATGTCGTCGCGGCCCTCGAAACGCTTCCGCAGCTGCTCCACGCAGTATGGGTCGAAATCGCTGACCACCAGCCGGTCGAGGCGGGGCAGGAAGGACTCGGCGAAGTGGCCAAGCCCGGAGCCGATCTCCAGCATGGACCGGCCCACGTGCGGGGCGACCATGTCGAGCTCGTACTGCCGGTAGTTCTTGGCCTCGTCCCCACCCAGGTGGTTCTCCAGGGCCTCGTCACCGGCCGCGGGTTGCACTACGCGGTCATACCCAGACATGCGGTTCCGTCCAGCTCGCTTACGGAAAGGCCGGGGCGAGGCCACGGCCAGGGACAGCCAGAGTCTAGTGGCGCTTCCCCCGCGGCGACCCCTTAAACGCTTCACGGCCGACGTCACGGCCCCGTGACGAGCGATCTTTCGCGACGAGGATCGGCACCGCCGGCGGAGGACGGCGGGCCCGGCCTCACCTCGATTACCGGCTCCGCCGAATCAGCCATAAAGCACCAGCATTTCCGCGCTTCACGTCGAACGGGGGAAGTTCGACCTCGACCCGGCGGTGAGATTTGCACCGCAGGACAAAGAAACCCTCCTGGGAAATGGGCGGCCGACCCGTTCGTGATGTGGAAACGGTGCGATTCCCGGTGAGTGGAGAAAGGAGCGCGAATCAATGGAACAGACCCGGTGGTGGCGCGGGAACCTGCCCGCGGAGACGAACGACCTCATCGGCAGGGAAGGCGAGGTGCGGCGGCTGCTGAAACTCCTGGCCGACACTCCGCTGGTCACGGTCACCGGTGTCGGCGGCATCGGCAAGTCACGAATCGCGGTCAGGGCCGCGCGGGAGCGGGAGGAACACCACCCGGACGGCACCTGGCTGGTGGAGCTCTCCGGCGAGCGCGACGGCGATCTGCTCGCCCACACGGTCGCGGCGGTCCTGGGCCTTCCCGAGCGGTCCGCGCGGTCACAGGCCGAGACGCTCGTCGAGTTCCTCGCCGGCAGGAGACTCCTGCTGATCCTCGACGCCTGCGAGCATCTCCTGCCCGCCTGCCGCGCCCTCGTGAGGGAGATCCTGGCGGGGGCGCCCGGCGTACGGATCGTCACCACCTCTCGTCGGCCTCTCGGGCTTCCCCAGGAGGCGCTGCTCCCCGTCGGGCCCTTCGAGGCACCCGCCCCGGGGCCTCCCGTCCGATGGCCGGAAGGCGCCGTCCCGGAAGGCGCCGTCTTGGAAGGCGCGGGGGCGGACGACGCGTTGCGGCTCTTTCTCGACCGGGCCAGGAGCGTGGTTCCCGGCCTGGAGACGACCGAGGCCGGTGTGGCGGCCGCGGCCAGGATCTGCCGGCGGCTGGACGGCGTACCGCTCGCCGTCGAGCTGGCCGCCGGAGGGCTGGGATCCCTGCCGGTGGAGCGGCTCGCCGATCACCTGGAGGACCACTTCGAGATCCCCCACGGCAGGACACCGGCCCCCCGCCACCGAATCGTGCGCGCGGCGATCAGCTGGAGCCACGAGCTTTGCGATCCGCGGGAACGCCTGCTCTGGGCGCGGCTCTCGGTCTTCGCGGGAGACTTCGACGCGGCCGCCGCCGAGTGGGTGTGCGGCGACGACCCGCTGAGCGGCGTACCGGACCTGCTGGAGAGCCTGGAGCGGAGGTTCCTCCTGGTCCCCGTGCCCGGAGGCTACCGGCAGCCCTCCACGGTGCGGGAGTACGGCAGGGAACGGCTCGCCCTGCTCGGTGAGGAGGCCCGGCTGACGCGGCGGCACCGCTACCACTACCTCGACCTGGCGCGCAGGGCCGAGGCCGACTGGTACGGCCCCGGGCAGGAGGAGTGGGCGGCGAGGCTCGCCTTCTCCATGACCGACCTCCGCCTCGCCCTCGACCCCGCCTCCCCGACCTCCGTCGAACTCGCGGGAACGCTCTGGATCCTCTGGTTCTGCCTGGGACGGCTGAACGAGGGCCGCTACCACATGGCGAGGGCGATCGAGGCGGCCCCCGTCAGCGATCCCGGGCTGCCCAGGCTCCTGTGGGCCGACGGCTGCGTGGCCATCGCCCAGGGCGAGCCGGAGGTGGGCCGTCGTCGCGCGGAGGCGGCGCTGTCGGCGGCCCTCGACTGGGGCGACTACGCGGCGGCCGGGCACGCTCAGCTCAGGCTGGCCAGCAGCTCCCTGTGCGCCGGCGCCCTGGAGGACGTCGAGCCCCGCGTCGAGCTCGTCCGCGAGTACTTCCGCCGTGCCGAGGCCGCCACCGTGAGCGAACCCCTCGCCCTGGTGACCGCGGCGACGGCGGTCACCTGGCGTGGAGAGTTCGCCAGGGCCGTCTCCGTGCTCAAGGAGGCGCAGCGGCTCTGCGACGCGCGCGGCGAGCGCTGGGCCCGCGCCTGTGGCGACTACGTCCTGTCCATCGCGCAGCTGGGTCTTGGACGGGTGGACGAGGCCGCGGAGGCCGCCCGGCAGTCGCTCGACGTCAAGTGGCGCCTGCGCGACGCCACCGGCGTGGCGCTCGCGGTCGACCAGCTCGCGGTGATCGCCGCGGTCGAGGGCGACGGCCGGCGTACGGCGAGGCTCCAGGGAGCGGGGGTACGGCTGTGGGCCACCTTCGGGCTCCAGGGTTTCGGCTCCGAGGGCATGTCCGAGCCGAGGACCGTCGCCGAGCGGACGGCCAGGCAACTGCTCGGAGACGAGACCTACGACGCGGTCTTCGCCGAGGGTTATCAGGCCGACCCGGAGGAGGCCGTCGCCTATGCCCTCCACAGAGACGAGGCCGTCGCCCATGCCCTGCACGGCAAGGTCCTCCGAGAGCTCCTCTGAGAGGTCCTGCGAGAGGTCCTGCGAGAGGCCCTCGCCCCGGTGCCTTCCGCCGCTGTCGGCCACCGTGCCCTCCGGATGTCCTCCGAATCCGAAGAGGCCACTCTCGGCCCCGTCCTCCGAATCCAAAGGGAGCACCCGGGCGGACGGGATCACGGTCTCGCCCACGAGCACGAGGCTTCACAAGAAGAAGAGGGCTTTCGCGAAGGGCTCGGATGCGGTGGAATCTCTCCCAACATTCGCGAAGGAGCCCCCCGACGGACGACGATGAGGCGATCACCCGATCGCTCGCCGGTGACCTGGACGCCTACGAGGTGCTGGTCGCCCGTTACAGCGTGCTCGCGCACCGCACCGCGGCCATGCTCGGCGCCGCCGACGAGGCCGAGGACGTGGTCCAGGAGGCGTTCGTCAAGGCGTACCGTCATCTCGCCTCCTTTCGCAGGGACGCGCACTTCCGCCCCTGGCTGCTGCGGATCGTGGCCAACGAGACGCACAACCTGACCCGCTCCCGTGGACGCCGCGACAGGCTGACCGTGCGGCTCACCGAGTTCGTTCCCCCGCCGGGCGAGGGACCCGAGGAGGCGGCGGTCGCGACCGACCTGAGGGCGCGGCTCCTCGACGCGGTGCGTACGCTGCCCGAACGGGAACGCGAGACCGTGGTCTGCCGGTACTTCCTACAGCTGTCGGAGGCCGAGACCGCCCAGGTGCTCGATCTTCCCGTCGGTACCGTCAAGTCGCGGACCTCCCGCGGCCTGGCCCGTCTGCGTGAGGAGGTGGCCCGTGACCTCACCTGACGACCTCGAAGCCCGGCTCCTCGCCCTCGGGGAGTCCATCGACGTCCCCTCCCCGCCCCCGGACGACGTCGCGCGGGCCGTACGAGCCCGGCTCCGATCACAACCCGCCCCCGCCGCGTCGGCACCGGACTCCGGGACGCCCGCTCCCGAGGCGCCCGCCGCTCCTGGAAGTCCCGTTCCCGAGAGTCCCGTTCCCGAGGCACCCGCCGTCCCCGGAAGCCCTGTTCCCGAGACGCGAACCCCCGAGGCGCCCGCCGTTCCCGGAGGTCCCCGCGTGCTCAGGCGCGCGTGGGAGGCGCTGCGAGACGGCGGGAGGGTACGGCGGAGGGCGGTGGTCGCCGCCGTCGCGATCCTCGCGGCACTCCTCCTGGGGGCGACACCCGCTGGAAGGGCCGCGGTCGCGGAGATCCTGCGCTTCGCGGGGGTCGAGCTCAGGATCGGCGGCCCCGGGCCGCTGCCGTCCGGGGTGCCCCAGCCGCTGCCCGGTGAGCGCCGGGTCACCCTGGAACAGGCGAGGGAGCAGGTGGCGTTCCCCGTCTCCGTCCCGGCCGCGCTCGGCGATCCCGCCGAGGTGAGGGTGAGCGACGGAGGCCGGGTGGTGTCGCTGTTCTGGCCCGGCCTCAGGCTGGACGAGTACGACGGCAGCCTCCACCTCGTCTTCAGAAAGGAACTGGGCCCGCCCTGGCCGGAGGACGCCGGTGTGGGTGCGGTGAAGGCACAGTGGATCCCGGCCCACCACGGCCTGACCTACCTGCCCAGGAGCGGAGGGAGGGCCGAGGTCCGTCCCCGTCCGGCGGGACCCACCCTCATCTGGCAGCGAGGGCGGGTCGGCCTGCGCCTGGAGGGCGTCGGGGAGCTCGGCCGTGCGCAGGAGATCGCCCGCTCGGTCCGCTGACGCCTTCTCGGGGGTGTGCCGGTGGCCGACGGGGTGCGTGGTACGTCGGGAATCCGTCCGTTCGGCTCGTTGACGTCGGCCGGGCGGGTGCTCGCCCGCTCGATTCTCCGGCGTCGGCGGGGTGTGTCCGAGCGGGAGGCTCTCCGGAGTCGGCCGGATGCGTCGGAGGGGCAGGCGCGTCCGTTCAGCCCGATGACGCCAGCCAGTCGTCGATCCCCTGGAGGAGCTTCTTGCGCACGTCGTCCGGGGCCGCCGAAGCCCGCACCGACTGGCGGGCCAGCTCGGCCAGCTCCGGGTCGGAGAAGCCGTACACCTGCCTGGCGAGCTCGTACTGGGGCAGCAGCCTGGCACCGAACAGCAGCGGGTCGTCGGCGCCCAGCGCGATCGGCACCCCCGCCTCGAACAGGCGCCGCAGCGGTACGTCCTCGGCGCGCTCGGCCACCCCGAGGCCGACGTTGGACGTCGGGCAGACCTCGCACGTGATCCCCCGGGCCGCGAGGCGTTCCATGAGCCTCGGCGACTCGGCCGCCCGCACCCCGTGCCCGACCCGGTCGGCGTCCAGCACGTCGACGCACTCGGCCACGCTGGCCGCGCCCAGCAGTTCCCCGCCGTGCGGTACGGCGAGCAGCCCGGCGCGCTTGGCCAGCCGGAAGGCTCCGTCGAAGTCGCGGGCCCGGCCGCGTCGCTCGTCGTTGGAGAGCCCGAACCCGACCACGCCCTCGTCCATGTGGTGCGTGGCGAGGCGGGCGAGGGTCTTGGCGTCGAGAGGGTGGCGGGTACGGTTCGCCGCCACCACGACGGCGATCCCTATCCCCGCGTGGTCCGCCGCCCTGCGGGTCGCGTCGAGCATCAGCTCCATCGCCGAGGTGAGACCGCCGAACTTCGACGCGTACCCCGACGGGTCGATCTGGATCTCCAGCCAGCCCGATCCCTCGGCGGCCTCGTCCTCGGCGGCCTCGCGCAGCAGCCGGTAGACGTCGCTCTCCCGCTGCAGCACCGAGCGCGCGATGTCGTACAGCCGCTGGAAGCGGAACCAGCCTCGCTCGTCGGTCGCGCGCAGCCGGGGCGGCCAGTCCTCCTCGAGCGCGTCGGGAAGGTGTAACCCGTGCTCGCGGGCGAGCTCGACGAGGGTCGAGTGCCGCATGGAGCCGGTGAAGTGCAGGTGCAGGTGCGCCTTGGGCAGTTCGCTGAGGGGACGTGGCATTTCAATATGGTGCCGTACCTTCAAGGGCGCCGATCGACGACCCCGATGTTTTTGGCGCGATCTGAAGGTCCGTTCACGTCCCGGGGAGGGGGAAGATCGCCGTGCGGAGGCCCGGGGGAGGGCGGTGAGCTCGACGCGGGCGGCGGGCCGGGTACGCTCACGCTCGTGTGGACGGAGCACGGGGGCCTCGCCGTCGAGATCGTCATGGGCACCGCGCATGCGGGCAGGCCCGCTGAACAGGGCCGGAACCCCGCTCGCCTTTCCCGACATTTCCCGCGACTTTTCCCGATTGGTTATTTATAGGGTTTTATGTGTTATTTCGGGCAGGCGTTGCGGGGGCACGGCACACCCGCCCATATCCCATCCCCCGTTATATCGAGGAAATTTAGGAAACGGGCTTTCAGTGGACCATGTCGCCGTGCGACCGTGGAGGCACACATTGTCAGGACGCTGGGGCTGCCATGGAAGCGGATGTCTTCGTCGGCAGGGAGACAGAACTCGCAGACGTATCCGCACTGCTCGAAAGGGTCCGGCACGTCACGTTGACCGGCCCCGCGGGGGTCGGGAAGACCTGTCTCGCCCTGCGGCTCGCCCGCACCCTCGAACCCGCGTTCCCCGGCGGCGTCCACATCGTGGAGCTGTCGGAGGCGCCCGCCGACCTCGACTCCCTGACCGAGACGCTCGCGGACGCGATCGGCGCCCGCCGCAGGCCGGGCACCCCCGCGCTGCGGGCCCTGGTGGACGAGTTCCTCACGCGCCGGACCCTGCTCGTCCTCGACACCTGTGACCGCGTCGTCGGCGCGACGGGCATCCTGGTCGGCCTGCTGCTGCGCTCGGTCGAGGGACTGCGCGTCCTGACCACCAGCAGACAGCGGCTCGGCCTGCCCGGCGAGCACCTTTACCCGGTCGGCGGCCTGCCGGACGCCGACGCCGTCCGGCTGATCACCGCCCTCGCCGGTGGCAGGTTCGGCGGCACGGATCCGGCCGAGCTCTGCAAGCGCCTCGACAACCTGCCGCTCGCGATCCGGCTCGCCGTGGCCGAGGGCACCCCCGGCGGTCTCGGCACCCTCGACGTGCTCGCCGCCACCCTCGACGGCCGCCCGATCTCCACCGCGGGGATCACCGCCTTCGACGGTCATGTCACCTCGCCGGACGAGCTCGCCGCGTCCCTCGAAGGCCGTACGGTCCCCGCGGCCGAACGCGAGATCCACGCCGTCGGATTCGGCGCCGCCCCGCCCGCGCGGGCCGCCGCTCCCCGGCGGCACAGCTCCATGCGCGTCGCCCTCGGCTGGAGCCACGAACTCTGTACCCCCGCCGAACGCCTGCTGTGGGCGCGGGCCTCGGTCTTCGCGGGCACCTTCGACATCGAGGCCGCCGAGGAGGTCTGCGCCGGCGGCGCCCTCGCGGCCAAGGACGTCCTCGACGGGCTGCTCGGCCTGCTCGACAAATCGGTCCTCGTCCGCGAGGAGGGCGAGGGCGGGGTCCGCTATCGCCTGCTCAACACCGTCCGCGAGTTCGGGGTGGTCTGGCTCGACCGGCTCGGCGAGACCGACGAGATCCAGCGCCGCCACCGCGACCACTTCCTCGCCCTGTCCGCCCGCGCCGAGATGAGCTGGCAGGGCCGCCAGCTCGAGTGGTACCGCAGGCTGGTCCTCGAATGCGGCAACATGCGTGGCGCCATCGAATACTGCTACTCCCGGCCACCGGAATACCGAAGAGGACTCGACCTCGTCGGCAACCTGTGGTTCCTGTGGGCGTGCTGCGGCATGCAGGCACCCGGTGACGACCTCCTCCAGCGCGGCCTCGACCTCGATCACACCCCCAGCCCCGAACGGGTCAAGGCACTCTGGGTGCACGCCTGGGTCTCGATCCAGCGCGGCGACCTCGAACGCGCCGAACGCATCCTCACCGAATGCGCCGCCGAGGACGCCGACGGCTACGCCACGGCCTACGTCAGCCAGTTCCAGGCCCACCTGGCCGTGGTCAAGGGCGATGTGGTCGAGGCCCTGAGGCTCATCAAGCACGCCAGGGTGCGCCACCGCTCCACCGGCAACGTCTTCCCGGGCTTCCTGCCCACCTACACCGTGGTCGCCACCGCGATGATGCTCGCCGACCACCATGAGCAGGCCGTCTCCGTCCTGCGCGAGGGACGCGAGCTCTGCGAGTCCTGCGGCGACTACTGGACCCTCATCCGCCTGGACCTCCTCCTGGCCCAGGCCGAGCACTCCCTGGGCAACACCGTCTCCGCGCTCGACTCCGCCTGCGGCTCCCTGCGCGGGGCCCGCCTGTTCGGCGACAGCATCTCCCTGATGGAGGCACTGGAGGTGTTCGTCGTGATCGCCGAGGCGTGCTCCGACGACACCTTCGCCGCCACCATGTTCGGAGCCTCCCGCGCCGCGTGGCGGAGCGCCGACGTGCCGCCCAGCCGTTCACCCGTGATCGCGACGCAGCTGCGCACGGCCGAGCTGAGGCTGCGCGGGCGCATGGGCAGGACGGAGTTCGAGCGGCTGGAGGCGCGGGGAAGTTCGATCAGCCTGCGCGACGCCGTGGAACACGCACTCCAGGGGGAGCTTTCTTGACGCGCTGCGGCAACCTGCCGGCCGAGATGAACAGTTTCGTCGGCCGCACCACCGAGCTCGACGAGATCGCGAAACTCCTGACCCGGACACGCCTGCTCACCCTGCGCGGCCCCGGGGGCGTCGGCAAGACGCGTCTGGCCCTGCGGGCCGCGAGGAACGTCCGTGACGACTACCCCGACGGCGTCTGGGTGGCCGAGCTCTCCGCCGAGACCGACGGCGACCTGCTCATCCACGGCGTCGCCGGACTTTTCGGCCTGCACACCCCGGCCGAACGTCCCGCCCTGGACTCCCTCGTCGAGCATCTCACCGACCGGCGGCTCCTCATCGTCCTCGACACCTGCGAGCACCTGGTCGACTCCTGCGCCGCCCTGGTCGTGGCTCTCCTGACCGGCGCGCCCGACGTTCAGATCATCGTGACCAGCCGCCAGGAGCTCGGCCTGCCGCTGGAGGTCGTCATGCTCGTCGAACCCTTCCCCGTCCCCCCGCCCGAGACCGCCGACCTCGCGGACCACGACGCGCCGAGCCTCTTCCTCGATCGCGCCAGGGCCGTGGCCCCCGGATTCCGTACGGACGAGCGGGCCATGATGGCCGTCGCCAGGCTCTGCCGCAGGCTCGACGGCATGCCGCTCGCCATCGAGCTGGCCGCCAGCCAGATGCGCGGCCTGTCGGCGACCCAGCTCGCCGACCAGCTCGACGTCCACTTCAAGCCGCTGACCGACGGCGAGGGACTCCCCGTCCGCCACCACACGCTCCGCACCGCCGCCGGCTGGAGCCACGAGCTGTGCACCCCCGCCGAACGTCTGCTCTGGGCCCGCCTGTCGGTTTTTCCCGCGGCGTTCGACGCCGAGGCGGCGCGTGGCGTGTGCGAGGACGAGCGCCTGCCCGACGTCCCCGGCGCACTCGCCGCGCTCGTGGCCAAATCCGTCGTCGCCCGCGTGGGTGACCGCTACCGCCTGCTCGACACCATCAGGGACTACGGGCGCGACTGGCTCGACGAGCTGGGCGAAGGCGCCCTGATGATCCGCAGGCATCGCGATCACTACCTGTCCACCGCCCGGCGCATGGACGCCGAATGGTACGGCCCGCGCCAGCTCGAATGGACCTGCTGGGCGCACCGGGAACTGCCCGACATCCGCGCGGCCCTCGACCGCTGTCTCGGCGCGGGCGACCACCGCGGCGCTCTGGAGCTGGCAGGAGCCCTGTGGGTGCTCTGGTGCCGGCTGGGGTTCGTCAGGGAGGGCCGCCACTATCTCGGCCGCGCCCTGGCCGCCGTCCCCGCCCCCGACAGGGCGAGGTCCAGGCCGCTCTGGGTCGTCGCCCATCTCGCGCTCATCCAGGGCGACATGTCCCTGGCGCGCGACCGGGCGGAGGAGGCCGTCGAGAGCGCCCAGCGGTACGGTGACGGCGACGCCGAGGCACACGCCCTTCTCGCCCTCGCGCAAACCCGCCTGTTCACCGGAGACCTGGATCGAAAGGACGCGCGGGCGTACGCGCTGCGCGTGGCCGACGGGCTGGGCCCCACCTCGCCGGGAACGTTCTTCCTGCCCTCCTTCCTCGCCCTGGCCGCCACCTTCCGCGGCGACTTCGACGAGGCGGTGAGGATCCTGCGCGAGGCGCGTCCGGGCCACGAGGCGCGAGGGGAGCTGTCACAGCGCGCCATGGACGACTACGTCCTCTCCCTCGCCCTTTTCGGCCGGGGTGACCTCGCGGAGGCCTCAGCGGCGGCCAGGGCCTCCCTGGAGGTCAAACGACGGCTGCGGGACACGGTCGGCAGCGCTCTCGCCATCGACCAGCTCGCCAGGATCGCCGCCACCGAGGGCGACGGCGGACGCGCGGCCTGGCTCCTGGGGGCCGCGCAACGTATCCGGACCACCTTCGGGCCCCCCGGCACCGGGGCCCACACCATGGCCGCGCTCCGCGAGGCCGCCGGTGCCCGCGCCGCGTGCCTGATCGGCGAGACCGCCTACGCGCGGGCCTTCGACGAGGGCTCGGCCGCCCACCTCGAGGCAGCCGTGGCCTACGCCCTGCGGGACTGAGCCCCGCCCGGCGCGTACGGGGGGTGTGTTCGACCGGCGGGGGAGCCGTCCTGATCGGCGGCCCCCGCGGGAAACCCCGCGCCCGGCGGGGAACCGGTCACGCTCGGCGGGCCCGGCAGGTAGGCCGTCCTGATCGGCGGGTCCTGCCGGGGACCTGGCGCGCCGGGCGGTCAGGCCGCCGCGTTCAGCCGGCCTGGCCGAGGAACTTGGCGAGGCGGCTCACGCCCTCGACGAGGTCGTCGTCGCCGAGCGCGTAGGACAGGCGGAAGTATCCCGGGGTGCCGAAGGCCTCACCGGGGACGACCGCCACCTCGGCCTCCTCCAGGACGATCTCGGCCAGCTCGGCGGAGGTCGCCGGGCGCCTGCCGCCGAACTCCTTGCCCAGGAGCGCCTTGACCGAGGGATAGGCGTAGAACGCGCCCAGCGGCTCGGGGCAGACCACGCCCGGGATCTCGTTGAGCATCCTGACGATGGTCCGGCGGCGCCGGTCGAAGGCGGCGCGCATCTCCGCCACCGCCGACAGGTCGCCGGTGACGGCGGCCAACGCGGCGGCCTGGGCGACGTTGGAGACGTTGGAGGTGGCGTGCGACTGCAGGTTGGCGGCGGCCTTGACGACGTCCTTGGGACCGATCAGCCAGCCCACGCGCCAGCCGGTCATCGCGTAGGTCTTGGCGACGCCGTTCAGGACCACCACCTTGTCGCCCAGCTCAGGGACCACGGTGGCGATGCTCGCGAACGTCGCGTCGCCGTACGTGAGGTGCTCGTAGATCTCGTCCGTGACGACCCACAGATCGTGCTCGGCGGCCCAGCGGCCGATCTCCGCGACCTGCTCGGGGGTGTACACCGCGCCGGTCGGGTTGGACGGGGAGACGAAGAGCAGGACCTTGGTGCGGTCGGTGCGCGCCGCCTCCAGCTGCTCCACGCTCGCCAGGTAGCCGGTGGTCTCGTCGGTCACCACGTCGACCTGGACGCCGCCGGCGAGCTTGATCGCCTCGGGGTAGGTCGTCCAGTACGGGGCCACGACCAGGACCTCGTCACCCGGGTCGAGCAGGGTGGCGAACGCCTCGTAGACGGCCTGCTTGCCACCGTTGGTGATCAGGACCTGGGCCGCGTCCACCCGGTAGCCGGAGTCGCGGAGCGTCTTGTCGGCGACGGCCTGCTTCAGTTCGGGAAGGCCACCGGCCGGGGTGTACTTGTGGAACCTGGGGTTCCTGCACGCCTCGACGGCCGCCTCGACGATGTAGCCGGGGGTCGCGAAGTCCGGCTCACCGGCGCCGAAGCCGATGACCGGGCGGCCCGCCGCCTTCATTGCCTTGGCCTTGGCGTCCACGGCGAGCGTGGCGGACTCGGAGATCGCGGAGATGCGCGCTGAGATGCGAGGACGGGTCATACCTCCATGGTTACAGACCTGTGCCGATGTTTCCGCCGCGTATCCACCATGCGGACGTCGTCCCGGGAGCCGCCTGAGCATCGGCGACGGCTTCTGAGCTGGACGATCGCCCGTCGGCGTCCTCCGGTTCGACGTGGTGGCCATTCACCCGTAGACTCCGGCATGGTCTTTCCGCCGTATGCGTGAACCGGCGGTCAAGACCGTGAGCCACGGACAAACTTCGGTCCAACCGATGTATGGTGGTTCATGTCTTAGGGCACTAGCGCAATTGGTAGCGCACCGGTCTCCAAAACCGGCGGTTGGGGGTTCGAGTCCCTCGTGCCCTGCTAGGAGCGGTCCGCGCATCAGGCGTCCAGCGCGCCGCTTATGTGCGTTGGACTCGATGGATTCAGGTGAGGACTGTGGCGATCGACACGCGCGGCGAAACCGCAGACAAGCCGAGCGGTGAGAAGAAGACCAAGCGCACTTCTCCCGCCCTTTTCTACCGACAGGTAGTCGCCGAGCTGCGTAAGGTCATCTGGCCTACGCGCAAAGACCTTATTTCGTACACCATCATCGTCCTGGTCTTCGTTCTGATCATGGTCGGGATCGTGTCGGCTTTGGACGCGCTGTTCACCGAGGGCGTGCTGAGAATCTTCGGCGGAGCCTGAGCCGCGGTCTCCGGCGGGCGGATAGCCTCGCCGATGAGTCCACAAGCCATCGAAGAAAAGAGATAGAGCACCGTGTCCGAGTCTGCACAGTCGGCCGGCGAGCCCCGCGAAGAGCGTGAGGACGAGCTGGAGAAGGCCGTCGACGTCACCGAGGATTCGCTTGACGAGTCCGACGGGCGGGATGTCGACGCCGAGACCGACACCGACGCCGAGGGTGAGGCCGAGCAGGCCCCGGTCGGCGCCGTCGACGAGGACGGTGACGTCCTTCCCGACGTCGACCCGGTCGAGGAGTTCAAGCGGCACCTGCGGAGCCTGTTCGGCGAGTGGTACGTCATCCACTCCTACGCCGGTTACGAGAACCGCGTGAAGTCGAACATCGAGACCCGTACGCAGTCCCTCAACATGGAGGACTACATCTTCCAGGTCGAGGTGCCCACCCACCACGTGACCGAGATCAAGAGCGGCAAGCGCCAGCTGGTCAAGGAGCGGGTGCTGCCCGGATACGTCCTGGTCCGGATGGAGCTCACCGACGAGTCCTGGTCCGCGGTGCGCAACACCCCCGGTGTGACCGGTTTCGTGGGCCTCTCCAACAAGCCGAGCCCGCTGAGCCTCGAAGAGGTCGCCAAGCTGCTCGCGCCGGAGCCCTCGGAAGAGGTGAAGAAGTCCACCGCGAAGGCCTCCGCCGCGACGGTCGACTTCGAGGTCGGCGAGTCCGTCACCGTCATGGACGGCCCGTTCGCCACGCTGCCCGCCACGGTGAGCGAGATCAGCGCCGAGTCGCAGAAGCTCAAGGTGCTCGTGTCGATCTTCGGTCGTGAGACCCCGGTCGAGCTCTCGTTCAACCAGGTCTCGAAAATCTAAACCGGTCGCGTAGACTTCACCAGTCTGCCCCGCGGTCGCGGGGATGGTTCCTTCTTCACTCCGGCCGAAATTCAGCCGCCGGAGTGGGCCCCGCCTGCACGGGGCCGGCAGGAACATCGTTCAGAGAAGCAAGGACCCGGAGAGAAGCATGCCTCCTAAGAAGAAGCTCGCAGCCTTGGTCAAGGTCCAGCTCCCCGCTGGCCAGGCCACGCCCGCGCCGCCGGTCGGTACCGCCCTCGGTCCGCACGGCGTCAACATCATGGAATTCGTGAAGCAGTACAACGCTGCCACCGAGGCCCAGCGCGGCAACATCATCCCCGTTGAGATCACCATCTACGAGGACCGCACCTTCACCTTCATCACGAAGACGCCCCCGGCGCCTGAGCTGATCAAGAAGGCCGCCGGTGTCGCCAAGGGTTCGGCCGTCCCGCAGAAGGACAAGGTGGGCAAGCTCACCAAGGAGCAGCTGCGCCAGATCGCCGAGACCAAGATGCAGGACCTCAACGCCAACGACATCGCGGCGGCCGAGAAGATCATCGCTGGCACCGCCCGGTCGATGGGCATCACGATCACCGACTAGCCGAAACGGCTGACCGGGCCCCGCGGGCACGAGCGCGAGAGCATGATCCGCGCGACCGTCGAGGGGCCGAACAACGGGCGGAGCACGAGCGACGTCCGGCAGGAAAATTTCGAAGTAAGTGGAGGGGCCAGGCGCTGGCCCGCACCACGAACACTCGGATCCACAGGAGTGATCACATGAAGCGCAGCAAGGGATTCCGCGCCGCGGCGGCGCAGGTCGACCGCGAGACCCTGTACACCCCGGCGCAGGCGGCCAAGCTGGCCAAGGACACCAACGTCGCCAAGTTCGACGCCACCGTCGAGGTGGCCCTGCGGCTGGGCGTCGACCCTCGCAAGGCCGACCAGATGGTCCGCGGCACCGTCAACCTCCCGCACGGCACCGGCAAGACCGCCCGGGTCCTGGTCTTCGCGACCGGTGACCGTGCCGAGGAGGCCCGCGCCGCGGGCGCCGACATCGTCGGTGCCGACGAGCTGATCGACGAGGTCGCCAAGGGCCGCCTCGACTTCGACGCCGTCGTCGCCACCCCGGACCTCATGGGCAAGGTCGGTCGTCTGGGCCGCGTGCTCGGCCCCCGTGGCCTGATGCCGAACCCCAAGACCGGCACCGTGACCCCGGCCGTCGGCAAGGCCGTCACCGACATCAAGGGCGGCAAGATCGAGTTCCGTGTCGACCGGCACGCGAACCTGCACTTCATCATCGGCAAGGTGTCCTTCGGCGAGCGCCAGCTCATCGAGAACTACGCCGCCGCCCTCGAAGAGGTGCTGCGTCTCAAGCCGTCCGCGGCGAAGGGACGCTACGTCAAGAAGGTCGTCTTCTCCACGTCGATGGGCCCCGGCATCCAGGTCGACCCCAACCAGACGCGGGCGCTGACCGCCGAGCTCGACGCCTGATGGCAGCCTGATAGCAGACGTCTTCTGAGGAAGGCCTCAACCGAATGGCCATTCGGTTGAGGCCTTTCTTCGTTCTCCCGGACGACGCGCCCGGCTTTGCCGACGCGTAGTGTCGTTGTCATGGATCACCGGGGGAACGAAAGGGTGGAGACGAAAATGCGCCGATTGGCTCCCACAGTCGCACTGGGAGCGGCCGCGCTCATCGCGGTCGCGGGATGCGGTGCGCAGGGCACCGGCTCCCTCGGAAACGTCAAACTCGCCGCGGCGGACGCGGTGCAGCAGAGTGCTCAGAAGGCCGAGGAGGTCACCTCCTACTCCGCGGACGTGGTTCTCGACGCCACCGGTGGGGAGAAGGGGGCGGGCAAGGTCCAGGGCAGCATGCTCTACCAGAGCAAGCCCCAGCTGGCGACGGACATCAGGCTCGACACGATCACCTTCGGCGGTCAGAACGTGCCCGGCGGGGCACGGGCCATCCTGTCGGGTGACACGGTCTACGTGAAGTCCGAGCTCATCAACAGGGTCGCCGGCACCAGCAAGCCGTGGACCAAGGTGTCGCTCAGCGAGCTCGACGCCAAGGGGCAGTCCGAGATCAGGAAGTTCATGGACCAGGCGCAGCAGTTCGACCTGGCGGGCACCGTGAAGCTGCTGACCGCGTCCAAGGACGTCAAGGCGGTCGGCACCGAGACGGTCGGTGGGGTCGACACGACCCACTACAGCGGCACCTTCCCGGTCGCCGAGGCCGCCCAGCTGATCGACCCGGCCAAGCGTGAAAAGCTTCAGGAGCAGCTCTCGCAGGCCAAGAACGTGAAGTTCGACCTCTGGGCCGACGCCCAGAGCCTGCCCCGCAAGGTCACGCTCAGCGGCTCCGAGAAGGACGCGTCGTTCAACCTGACGGCGCTCTTCAAGGGGTTCAACGAGCCCGTGGAGATCACGGCCCCGCCCGCCGACCAGGTGGGTGACCTGCCCGAGCACCGCGGCGGGAACTGACGTTTCCCAGAAGTCCACGCCCTCGGCCCACCGGCCGGGGGCGTGGGCTTTTTGCGTGGCCCTTTGCCGGGGAGGGCTCCTCCCAGGCTGTTCTCGGCGCCCGTGGCGAGGCAGGCTCCGGGGACGACGCCGGGAGGGGGCAAAAGCGTGTTTTTCCGGCTTATCGCGCTGAGGTGGCGCCGAGTTGGCATTCGTGGCGTCAGCGCGTAAGCTGTCAACGCCGAAGACCGCCGGTCGTCGTCAAGTCGCATGGCTTGATGACTTAAGGATCCACGTCAGTGGACGGCCCGCGTAGGTTGTGATGTGAGTTTTCATCTGGACTAACCTCCTTATGTGAGCCCCGTGCGCCTGCGCCGGGGCTTGTTCGCTTTTCTGGGCCCTTGCCCCGGCGGCACATCTGGAAGGAGGCCCATGGCGAAGGCAGAAAAGGCAACGGCTGTCGCTGAGCTGAAGAGCAGCTTCGACGGCTCCAATGCTGCCGTTCTGACCGAATACCGCGGTCTCACCGTCGCCCAGCTCAAGCAGCTGCGCGTTTCTCTCGGTGAGAATGCGAAGTTCGCCGTGGTGAAGAACACGCTGACCAAGATCGCGGCCACTGAGGCCGGGTTCAACCAGCTCAACGACCTGCTCGCGGGTCCGTCGGCGATCGCGTTCGTCAACGGCGACGTGGTCGAGGCTGCCAAGAGTCTGCGTGACTTCGCCAAGGCCAATCCCCTCCTGGTCATCAAGGGCGGTGTCGTCGACGGCAGGTCGATGACGCCGGACGAGATCAGCAAGCTTGCCGACCTTGAGTCGCGCGAGGTTCTCCTCGCGAAGCTGGCCGGTGCCCTGAAGGCGAAGCAGGGCCACGCGGCCGCCGTCTTCAATGCGCTGCCCACCAACATGGCTCAGCTGGCCGAGGCCCTGCGCGCCAAGCGCGAAGGCGCCGGCGAGTAGGTCCGCGCAGGCGGTCACAGGGGATTAACGCAAACCGCGGTCCCGACTTTCTTTAGTAGTTCAGATCCGTATGGAGGAACCATCATGGCGAAGCTCAGCACCGACGAGCTGCTCGACGCTTTCAAGGAGATGACTCTTCTTGAGCTGTCCGACTTCGTGAAGCTCTTCGAGGAGACCTTCGACGTCAAGGCCGCTGCCCCCGTCGCCGTCGCCGCCGCCGCCCCCGGTGCGGCCGCCGTCGAAGAGGTCGAGGAGCAGGACGAGTTCGAGGTCGTCCTCGAGGCCGCCGGCGACAAGAAGATCCAGGTCATCAAGGAGATCCGCGCCCTGACGAGCCTGGGCCTCAAGGAGGCCAAGGACCTCGTTGACGGCGCTCCCAAGTCCGTCTTCGACGGCAAGGTCAACAAGGAGCAGGCCGAGAAGGCCAAGGCCGCCCTTGAGGGCGCCGGCGCCTCGGTGACCGTCAAGTAGTTCGTTTCATCGAGAAGAGCGGGTCCACCTGGTGCCGGTGGCCCGCTCTTCTCGTGTTTCCGCCCTCCTGCGATCCATACGCGGACCCGGGTGGGAGGGGCGGGAAGCGGCCGGCCGGGATGCGCGTCGGCGGCGGGGGAGGGCCATCCTCACCGGGCCGGACGCCTCGTCGTCTCGGGGGCCGGGGTGAATGGGTGGGCGAAATGGCCCGGGGCATGTGGGCGAAGGCCGTTATGCGGATCTGCGCGGCGGGTTATGATCCGGCGATCGGGGAGCGTACCGTCCGGCGCGGTGAGACGGCCGCGCTCGCCGGCCCGCGTTCCGCAGACCGTGCGATGGGAGAGAACGCATGGCAGTGCACGCCAATCGTTCCCGTCGCTCACGCCGCTCCCGTCGCCCTCTCAGGATCATGGGGCCGATGCTGGGAGTTTTGATCGTGGCGCTGCTCGTCGCCGCGTTCTGGATCGGTGCCGCCCTGCGCGACGCCCAGACGGCCGCTGACGACCGGCAGGCCGCGTTGAGGGCGGCGGGGGCCCACGCCCTGCATCTGCTCTCCGTCGGCTACCGGAGCGTCGACGAGGACATCGGGCGCATCCTCGACACCTCCACGGGCGTGGCCAGGGCCGAGTACGCCAGGACCGCCGCGGAGCTCAAGAGGAGCACGGTGAAGGACAAGATCCTCCAGACGGGTGCGCTGCGGGCCTCGGGGCTGGTCTCGTTGAAGGGGAGCACGGCCCAGGTGATGGTGGTGGGCGACGCGGTGATCCGGCGGGACGGGAGCAAGGACGCCCCGCAGGAGCGGTTCTACCGGTGGAACATGGAAGTGACCAAGGTCGGGGGATCGTGGCTCGTGTCCCAGGCGGAGCTGGTGCTGTGAGACATGCCTCCCGGCTGGCGATCGGACTCATGGTCGCCGTCGCGCTCGCGCTCGCGGCGGCCGTCTGGATCATGTTCACCGACCTGAGCCGGCTGCGCGCGGACGAGACGGCGGGCCGGGAGGCGCTCGCCGCGGCCCGTTCGGTCGCCCCCGACATGCTGTCGTATGACTATCGTACGATCGAACAGGATTTCGCAAGAGCGAGCGAATACACCGTCGGGGCGCTCAGTCTGCACTACCGGCAGCTGGCCAGGAGCATCGCTCCACAGGCCAGGAGACAGAAGACGGTGCAGCAGGCCACGGTGACCGGGGCCGGGGTCGAGTCGGTGGAGTCGGGAGGTTCCGGCCGGGTCGAGGTGCTGCTCTTCATGAGCATGAGCACGGTCAGGACCCCCGAGGGGGAGAAGGAGCCACGCCGGGTCGTCAGCCAGAACCGGGCCAGATTCATCATGATCAAAAAGGATTCCCGGTGGCTGGTCTCGGAGCTGTCCACCCTGCTCGGAGACCCTCCGCCCCCCTGATCGGCGCGTCGCTTTATTCAATTGTTAGTAAAGCCTTGGTTTGGGGTGGGTTGGCGGTTGGGTACACCGGCCATGGCAGCGTCGATCGTCGGTCGATCCATCGGCCGGTGTTCGATCCGCCGCGTGACTCAGCGTCAGCCACACCAGGTCGGGCATTGTCTCCGCTGTGGTGGTGTACGCAGGTCGCTCGGTGGGAAAACTCCCAGGGTCTCGGCTGTTTCCCTGCCGAAATGTCGGCTCCCGGGCTTGACGTTTCGGCTCTGACGGGCGATGCTGCGACCAACGTGGAGCTTGCAGCGAGACTGAAGTGGACAGGTGTATGCCGTTCGGCTACACTGCCCCTTTGCGCTGCCCTTTGACGACCCGCTTCTTTTGGTGCTCTGATGCATGGTCGTCTGGCGTGCGTGTAGTCAGTCCGCCGCGAGCCCTCGGAAGGACATCTGTTGGCAGCCTCGCGCAACGCCTCCGCCGTACCCGCCGGTCCCCGTCGTGTGTCTTTCGCACGAATTCAGGAGCCGCTAGAAGTTCCTGACCTTCTCGCTCTTCAGACCGAGTCCTTCGACTGGTTGCTCGGCAACGAGAAGTGGAAGGGGCGGGTCGAGGCGGCTCGCCAGGCCGGGCGCAAGGACGTTCCGGCCCAGTCGGGCCTCGAAGAGATCTTTGAGGAGATCAGTCCCATCGAGGACTTCTCCGGGACCATGTCCCTGTCGTTCCGCGATCACCGGTTCGAGCCGCCCAAGTACTCAGTCGATGAGTGCAAAGACAAGGACATGACCTACTCCGCCCCGATGTTCGTCACGGCGGAGTTCATCAATAACACCACTGGTGAGATCAAGAGCCAGACCGTGTTCATGGGCGACTTCCCGCTCATGACCGGTAAGGGCACATTCATCATCAACGGCACCGAGCGTGTCGTCGTCTCCCAGCTGGTCCGGTCCCCGGGCGTCTACTTCGACCGCAGTGTCGACAAGACCTCGGACAAGGACCTCTACGGATGCAAGGTGATCCCGTCGCGGGGCGCCTGGCTCGAGTTCGAGATCGACAAGCGCGACAGCGTCGGTGTCCGCATCGACCGCAAGCGCAAGCAGGCCGTCACCGTGCTGCTCAAGGCGCTCGGCTGGACCAGCGACCAGATCCTTGAGCGTTTCGGTCAGTACGAGTCGATGCGCGCCACCCTGGAGAAGGACCACACGGCCGGCCAGGACGACGCTCTGCTCGACATCTACCGCAAGCTGCGCCCGGGCGAGCCCCCGACCAAGGAGTCGGCGCAGACGCTGCTGGAGAACCTGTACTTCAACTCCAAGCGCTACGACCTCGCCAAGGTCGGCCGATACAAGATCAACAAGAAGCTCGGGGTCGACAGCGAGATCACCCAGGGCACGCTCGCCGAGGACGACATCGTCGCCACCATCGAATACATCGTCCGGCTCCACGCCGGCGAGACGGAGATGCCCGGCGCGAACGGTCCGATCGTCGTCGAGACCGACGACATCGACCACTTCGGCAACCGTCGTCTCCGTACGGTGGGCGAGCTCATCCAGAACCAGGTCCGCCTGGGCCTGGCCCGCATGGAACGCGTCGTCCGCGAGCGGATGACGACCCAGGACGTCGAGGCGATCACGCCGCAGACCCTGATCAACATTCGCCCGGTAGTGGCGTCGATCAAGGAGTTCTTCGGCACCTCCCAGCTGTCCCAGTTCATGGACCAGACCAACCCCCTCGCCGGACTGACGCACAAGCGTCGTCTGTCCGCGCTGGGCCCCGGTGGTCTGTCCCGTGAGCGGGCCGGTTTCGAGGTCCGTGACGTTCACCCGTCGCACTACGGTCGCATGTGCCCGATCGAGACGCCGGAAGGACCGAACATCGGTCTGATCGGCTCGCTGGCCTCCTTCGGCCGGGTCAACTCCTTCGGGTTCGTCGAGACCCCCTACCGCAAGGTCGTCGACGGCCGGGTCACCGACCAGGTCGACTACCTGACCGCGGACGAGGAGGACCGGCACGTCATCGCCCAGGCGAACACGCCCATCGGTCCCGACGGAACGTTCCTCGAGTCGCGCGTGCTCGTCCGCAGGAAGGGCGGGGAGTTCGAGTCCCTGCGCGCCACCGAGGTCGACTACATGGACGTCTCGGCACGCCAGATGGTGTCCGTGGCGACCGCGATGATCCCGTTCCTGGAGCACGACGACGCCAACCGCGCGCTCATGGGCTCCAACATGCAGCGCCAGTCGGTGCCGCTGCTCAAGAGCGAGGCGCCGTTGGTCGGCACCGGCATGGAATACCGTGCCGCGACCGACGCCGGCGACGTCATCACCGCCGACAAGGCGGGCGTGGTCGAGGAGGTCTCCGCCGACTACGTCACGGTGATGAACGACGACGGCACCCGTACGACCTACCGGGTCGCCAAGTTCAAGCGTTCCAACCAGGGCACCTGCTTCAACCAGAAGCCGATCGTCGCCGAAGGCGACCGGATCGAGGTGAACCAGGTCGTCGCCGACGGTCCCTGCACCGACGAGGGCGAGATGGCCCTGGGCAAGAACCTCCTCGTGGCGTTCATGCCGTGGGAGGGCCACAACTACGAGGACGCGATCATCCTCTCCCAGCGTCTGGTGCAGGACGACGTCCTGTCCTCGATCCACATCGAGGAGCACGAGGTCGACGCCCGTGACACCAAGCTGGGCCCCGAGGAGATCACCCGGGACATCCCGAACGTCTCCGAGGAGGTCCTGGCCGACCTCGACGAGCGCGGCATCATCCGCATCGGCGCCGAGGTCGTCCCCGGCGACATCCTCGTCGGAAAGGTCACGCCCAAGGGCGAGACCGAGCTGACCCCCGAGGAGCGCCTGCTGCGCGCGATCTTCGGTGAGAAGGCCCGCGAGGTCCGTGACACCTCACTGAAGGTGCCGCACGGTGAGCAGGGCAAGGTCATCGGGGTGCGCGTGTTCAGCCGCGAGGAGGGCGACGAGCTCCCCCCCGGCGTCAACGAGCTGGTCCGCGTCTACGTGGCCCAGAAGCGTAAGATCACCGACGGCGACAAGCTGGCCGGCCGGCACGGCAACAAGGGCGTCATCTCCAAGATCCTCCCGGTCGAGGACATGCCGTTCCTTGAGGACGGCACGGCCGTCGACATCATCCTCAACCCCCTGGGCGTGCCCGGCCGAATGAACGTCGGCCAGGTGCTGGAGACCCACCTCGGGTGGATCGCCGCCAGAGGGTGGGACATCAGCGGCATCCAGGAGGCGTGGGCCGAGCGGCTGCGCGACAAGGGCTTCGCCGAGGTCGACCCGCGCACCAACATGGCCACGCCGGTGTTCGACGGTGCCAACGAGGAAGAGATCATCGGTCTGCTCGACAACACCCTGGTCAACAGGGACGGCGGGCGGATGGTCGGCGCGAACGGAAAGGCCCAGCTGTTCGACGGCCGTTCCGGGGAGCCGTTCCCGCACCCGATCTCGGTCGGCTACATCTACATCCTGAAGCTGCTCCACCTGGTCGACGACAAGATCCACGCTCGTTCGACCGGTCCGTACTCCATGATCACCCAGCAGCCGCTCGGCGGTAAGGCCCAGTTCGGTGGCCAGCGCTTCGGTGAGATGGAGGTCTGGGCACTGGAGGCGTACGGCGCCGCCTACGCCCTGCAGGAGCTGCTCACCATCAAGTCCGATGACGTCCTCGGCCGCGTGAAGGTCTACGAGGCGATCGTCAAGGGCGAGAACATTCCCGAGCCGGGCATCCCGGAGTCGTTCAAGGTGCTCATCAAGGAAATGCAGTCGCTGTGCCTGAACGTCGAGGTGCTCTCCAGCGACGGCATGTCCATCGAGATGCGCGACACCGACGAGGACGTCTTCCGCGCCGCGGAAGAGCTCGGCATCGACCTGTCCCGGCGTGAGCCGAGCAGCGTCGAAGAGGTCTGATCTAGAAGCTGAGGAGGGGATTACATAGTGCTCGACGTCAACTTCTTCGACGAGCTTCGGATCGGCCTCGCGACCGCCGACGATATCCGCCAGTGGTCGCACGGCGAGGTGAAGAAGCCGGAGACCATCAACTACCGGACGCTCAAGCCCGAGAAGGACGGACTCTTCTGCGAGAAGATCTTCGGTCCGACTCGCGACTGGGAGTGCTACTGCGGTAAGTACAAGCGCGTCCGCTTCAAGGGCATCATCTGTGAGCGCTGTGGCGTCGAGGTGACCCGCGCCAAGGTGCGTCGTGAGCGGATGGGCCACATCGAGCTGGCCGCGCCCGTCACGCACATCTGGTACTTCAAGGGTGTCCCGTCCAGGCTGGGATACCTGCTCGACCTGGCCCCGAAGGACCTTGAGAAGGTCATCTACTTCGCGGCCTACATGATCACGCACGTCGACAAGGAAATGCGCGAGCGTGACCTGCCGTCGCTGGAGGCGAAGATCTCCGTCGAGCGGCAGCACATCGAGCAGCGCCGTGACGCCGACATCGAGGCTCGCCAGCGCAAGCTGGAGAGCGACCTGGCCGAGCTTGAGGCCGCGGGCGCCAAGGGCGACCAGCGCCGCAAGGTCCGGGAGGGCGCCGAGCGTGAGATGCGGCAGCTGCGCGACCGGGCCCAGCGCGAGCTGGACCGGCTGGACGAGGTCTGGAGCCGCTTCAAGAACCTCAAGGTCCAGGACCTTGAGGGCGACGAGCTGCTCTACCGCGAGATGCGCGACCGTTTCGGCCGCTACTTCCGCGGTGGCATGGGCGCCCAGGCGATCCAGGAGCGTCTGACCAACTTCGACCTCGCTCTTGAGGCCGAGAACCTGCGCGAGACGATCCGCAGCGGCAAGGGCCAGAAGAAGGCCCGCGCGCTCAAGCGTCTCAAGGTCGTGTCGGCGTTCCTGAACACCCGCAACTCGCCCAACGGGATGGTCCTCGACTGCATCCCGGTCATCCCGCCGGACCTGCGCCCGATGGTGCAGCTCGACGGTGGCCGGTTCGCGACCTCGGACCTGAACGACCTGTACCGCCGGGTGATCAACCGGAACAACCGCCTCAAGCGACTTCTCGACCTCGGCGCCCCCGAGATCATCGTGAACAACGAGAAGCGGATGCTCCAGGAGGCCGTCGACGCGCTGTTCGACAACGGCCGCCGTGGCCGCCCGGTCACCGGTCCCGGCAACCGCCCCCTGAAGTCCCTCAGCGACATGCTGAAGGGCAAGCAGGGCCGGTTCCGCCAGAACCTGCTGGGCAAGCGAGTCGACTACTCCGGCCGTTCGGTCATCGTCGTCGGCCCGCAGCTGAAGCTGCACCAGTGCGGTCTGCCCAAGCAGATGGCCCTGGAGCTCTTCAAGCCGTTCGTGATGAAGCGCCTGGTCGACCTGAACCACGCGCAGAACATCAAGTCGGCCAAGCGGATGGTCGAGCGTGCCCGGCCGGTCGTGTGGGACGTCCTCGAAGAGGTCATCACCGAGCACCCCGTGCTGCTCAACCGCGCGCCGACCCTGCACCGCCTGGGCATCCAGGCCTTCGAGCCGCAGCTGGTCGAGGGCAAGGCCATCCAGATCCACCCGCTCGTCTGCACCGCGTTCAACGCGGACTTCGACGGTGACCAGATGGCCGTGCACCTGCCGCTGTCGGCCGAGGCGCAGGCCGAGGCCCGCATCCTGATGCTGTCGACGAACAACATCCTCAAGCCGGCCGACGGCAAGCCCGTGACCATGCCCACCCAGGACATGATCATCGGTCTTTACTCGCTGACCACGCTCAAGGACGAGGACGAGAACGGTGTCGGCAAGGGTCGGGTCTTCGGCTCGGTGTCGGAGGCGCTCATGGCCTTCGACCGCCGCGAGCTGGACATCCAGTCGCTGATCCAGATCCGGATGAAGGGAGACGTCCCGCCGCCCCGCGGCTGGGCCGCTCCCGAGGGCTGGGAGGCGGGTGACAGCTACCGCCTGGAGACCACCCTGGGTCGTTGCCTGTTCAACCAGACCCTGCCGGCGAACTACCCGTACGTGAACTCGCAGGTCGGCAAGAAGCAGCTCTCGGTCATCGTGAACGAGCTCGCCGAGAAGTACCCCAAGGTCGAGGTCGCCGCGGCGCTCGACGCCCTCAAGGACGCCGGTTTCTACTGGGCGACCAGGGCCGGTGTGACGATCTCCATCGAGGACGTCATCGCGCCGCCGAACAAGGCCGACATCATGGAGACGTACGAGCGCAGGGCCGACAAGGTCCAGCGTGAGTACGAGCGCGGTCTGATCACGGACGAGGAGCGCCGTCAGGAGCTCATCGAGATCTGGACGCACGCGACCAGTGACGTGACCGACGACATGCAGAAGGCGTTCCCGAAGACCAACCCGGTCTGGATGATGGTCCAGTCGGGCGCCCGAGGAAACCTGATGCAGGTCCGGCAGATCTCCGGCATCCGTGGCCTGGTGTCCAACACCAAGGGCGAGACGATCCCGCGTCCGATCAAGGCCTCGTTCCGCGAGGGCCTGTCGGTGCTGGAGTACTTCATCTCCACCCACGGTCAGCGGAAGGGTCTGGCGGACACCGCGCTGCGGACCGCCGACTCGGGTTACCTGACCCGTCGTCTGGTGGACGTCGCGCAGGACGTCATCGTCCGCGAGATCGACTGCGGCACCGACCGTGGCGTCCCGCTGCACGTGGCCGACCGCGACGCCCAGGGCAACCTGGTCAAGGCGGAGAACGCCGAGAGCAACGTGCACGGCCGCATCCTCGCCGAGGACGTGGAGGTGGACGGCAAGATCATCGCGCCGATGGGTGTCGACATCAACGACATCCACGTCACCGCCCTGGTCGAGGCCGGGGTGGAGACCGTCAGGACCCGCAGCGCCCTCGTCTGCGAGGCCAAGATCGGTGTCTGCGCCACCTGCTACGGCCGTTCGCTCGCGACCGGCAAGCTCGTGGACGTCGGCGAGGCGGTCGGCATCATCGCCGCCCAGTCGATCGGCGAGCCCGGCACCCAGCTGACGATGCGGACCTTCCACACCGGTGGTGTGGCGGGCGCCGACATCACCCACGGTCTGCCCCGTGTGCAGGAGCTCTTCGAGGCGCGCGTCCCCAAGGGTGTCGCCCCGATCAGCGAGGCCGAGGGCCGGGTCCGCATCGACGAGACCGACAAGACCCGGAAGATCGTGATCGTCCCGGACGACGGTTCCGAGGAGGTCGCGTACCCCGTGTCGATGCGGTCGCGCATGCTCGTCTCCGACGGGCAGCGTGTCACGGTCGGCCAGCAGCTGATCGCCGGTGCGGTCAACCCCAACGAGGTGCTGCGCATCCTCGGCCCCCGGGCCGTGCAGCTGCACCTTGTGGCGGAGGTCCAGCAGGTGTACCGCTCGCAGGGTGTGTCGATCCACGACAAGCACATCGAGATCATCGTGCGGCAGATGCTCAAGCGCGTGAACGTGCTGGAGTCCGGCGACGCCGACATGCTGCCCGGTGAGCTCGTCGAGCGGCCGCGCTTCGAGCGGATCAACCGCGAGTGCGTGGCGGAGGGCGGCACGCCGGCCTCCGGACGCCCGGTGCTGATGGGCATCACCAAGGCCTCGCTCGCCACCGAGTCCTGGCTGTCCGCGGCGTCCTTCCAGGAGACGACCCGAGTGCTCACCGACGCGGCGATCCACGCCAAGTCGGACTCGCTGCTCGGCCTCAAGGAGAACGTCATCATCGGAAAGCTCATCCCGGCCGGTACGGGCATGCCCCAGTACCGCAACATCCGGGTCGAGCCCACCGAGGAGGCGAAGGCCGCCATGTACACCGTCGGCGGCTACGACGGCTCCGCGGCCGACTACACCTTCGGTTCGGGCTCCGGCGAGGCCGTGCCGCTGGAGGAGTACGACTTCGGTCAGTACAACCGCTGAACGGCACGACCGCTGAGCGGTCGCTGACGGCAGAGTGGTCGCAGACGGCGCCCGGTCCCCTTCAAGGGGGCCGGGCGCCGTCGCTTTCCCTCCGGCACCGTCGCCTTTCCCGCCTGCCGACCCGATAGCTGGGGATGTGGACCTTTCTTGACCGGAATGTTGCGGCGAAAGCCACACGTTAATGCGGAGAACGGCCGGAGAAGTGCTTCGCGCCGGGTAAACTCGACACGGACCCGGAAGCGGTCGGTCGGAAACCGATCGCGGGAGTCATGACACGAACGCCGACGCCTGGCGAGTGCAGCCGTTTTGACGTGTTGCGTTGGGCTGGGTAGTCTTTCCCTTCGTGCCCATGTCTTCATGGGTCTTCATGCGTGCGCGTCGCCAGTTTCCCGATGAGGGGTCGGCAGAGGCGCCGTATGGCCTCCTCCACCGGACCGGCCTTAACCGGGATGTGGCGCGAAACTTACGCGACACGCCCGACCGCGTGGGTCGGAGGGGATGAAAGAACCGCAGGTCATGACACCGGCAGCACCTGCAAAATGCACCACATTCGAATTACCGGCTAGCACGAACGGAGACGCGGTGCCCACGATTCAGCAGCTGGTCCGCAAGGGCCGCCAGGACAAGGTCACAAAGACCAAGACTCCGGCGCTCAAGGCCAGCCCTCAGCGACGCGGCACCTGCATGCGCGTTTACACCACGACCCCGAAGAAGCCGAACTCCGCGCTCCGCAAGGTCGCGCGTGTCCGGCTCACCAACGGCATCGAGGTCACGGCCTACATCCCCGGTGTCGGCCACAACCTCCAGGAGCACTCCATCGTGCTCGTCCGTGGTGGTCGTGTGAAGGACCTGCCGGGTGTTCGCTACAAGATCATCCGCGGCTCGCTCGACACCCAGGGTGTCCGTAACCGCAAGCAGGCCCGTAGCCGTTACGGCGCGAAGAAGGAGAAGTAAGAATGCCTCGCAAGGGTTCTCCTGGCCGCCGTCAGCTCATGGCTGACCCGGTTCACAACTCGCCCCTGGTCACCGCGCTCATCAACAAGGTGCTCCTGGACGGCAAGCGCTCCATCGCCCAGTCCATCGTGTACGGCGCCCTCGAAGGCGCCAAGGAGAAGACCGGCAACGACCCGGTCGTCACCCTGAAGCGCGCGCTGGACAACGTCAAGCCCACCCTTGAGGTCCGCAGCCGCCGTGTCGGTGGCGCGACCTACCAGGTCCCGGTCGAGGTGCGCGCGACGCGTAGCACCACCCTGGCCCTGCGCTGGCTGGTGCAGTACTCCCGCGCCCGCCGCGAGAAGACCATGACCGAGCGCCTCATGAACGAACTGCTCGACGCCAGCAACGGCCTCGGCGCAAGCGTCAAGAAGCGCGAGGACACCCACAAGATGGCCGAGTCCAACAAGGCCTTCGCCCACTACCGCTGGTAACAGCGGGTTCGACGAGACGACGAGGACGCGAGAGAAGTGGCCACCACGACCGCTCTTGACCTGGCCAAGGTCCGTAACATCGGGATCATGGCCCACATCGACGCGGGCAAGACCACGACGACCGAACGCATCCTGTTCTACACCGGTATCAACTACAAGATCGGTGAGGTCCACGAGGGCGCAGCCACGATGGACTGGATGGAGCAGGAGCAGGAGCGTGGTATCACCATCACCTCCGCTGCCACGACCTGCGAATGGCTCGGCCACACGATCAACATCATCGACACGCCGGGCCACGTGGACTTCACGATCGAGGTGGAGCGCTCGCTCCGCGTCCTCGACGGTGCCGTCGCCGTGTTCGACGGCGTCGCCGGTGTCGAGCCGCAGTCCGAGACGGTCTGGCGTCAGGCCGACCGCTACGAAGTGCCCAGGATCTGCTTCGTCAACAAGATGGACCGGGTCGGCGCGGAGTTCCACCGCTGCGTCGACATGATGATCAGCCGCCTGAACGCGACCCCCGCCGTCATCCAGCTTCCCTGGGGCGTCGAGGCCGACTTCAAGGGCATCATCGACCTGGTCAAGATGAAGGGTCTGCTCTGGAGCGCCGAGGCGGCCAAGGGCGAGATGTACGAGACCGTCGACATCCCGGCCGAGCACGCCGAGGCCGCTCGCGAGTGGCGTGACAAGCTCGTCGAGACCGTCGCCGAGAACGACGACGAGCTGATGGAGCTCTTCCTCGAGGGTGTCGAGCCCACCGAGGAGCAGCTGGTCGCGGCCATCCGCCGCGCGACGCTGGCCAGCGCCATCAACCCGGTCCTGACCGGCACCGCGTTCAAGAACAAGGGCGTCCAGCCCCTGCTCGACGCGATCGTCGCCTACCTTCCCGCCCCGATCGACATCCCGGCCTTCAAGGGCCACGCGGTCGGCAAGGAAGACGAGGTCATCGAGCGTCACGCGGACGTGAACGAGCCGTTCTCCGCGCTCGCCTTCAAGATCATGAGCGACCAGCACCTCGGTCGCCTCACCTACATCCGCATCTACTCGGGCACGCTCGAGACCGGCACCGCGGTGACCAACTCGGTGAAGGGCCGCAAGGAGCGGATCGGCAAGATCTACCAGATGCACGCCAACAAGCGCGAAGAGCGTTCGTCGGCCGTCGCAGGTCAGATCGTCGCCGTGATGGGCCTGAAGGACACCACCACCGGTGACACCCTGGCCGACCCGGCTCACCCCGTGGTCCTGGAGTCGATGAACTTCCCGGCGCCGGTCATCAGCGTCGCCATCGAGCCCAAGACCAAGGGTGACCAGGAGAAGCTGGGCACCGCGATCCAGCGCCTGGCCGAGGAGGACCCGTCCTTCCAGGTCCGTCGTGACGACGAGACCGGGCAGACGGTCATCTGGGGTATGGGCGAGCTCCACCTGGAGATCCTCGTCGACCGGATGCGCCGCGAGTTCAAGGTCGAGGCCAACATCGGCCGGCCTCAGGTGGCCTACCGGGAGACCATCCGCCGCAAGGTGGAGAAGGTCGACTACGTCCACAAGAAGCAGACCGGTGGTTCCGGCCAGTTCGCCAAGGTCATCATCGACATTGAGCCGCTGGGCGAGGGCAACGACGGTTACGAGTTCTCGAACAAGGTCTCCGGTGGCCGCATCCCGAGGGAGTACATCCCCTCGGTCGACGCGGGCGCCCAGGAGGCGGCCGAGTTCGGTGTTCTCGCCGGATACCCCATGGTCGGGGTCAAGGTCACCCTGCAGGACGGTGCCTACCACGAGGTGGACTCGTCCGAAATGGCCTTCAAGATCGCTGGCTCGATGGCCTTCAAGGAGGCCGCGCGCAAGGCGGACGCCGTAATCCTGGAGCCGATGATGGCCGTTGAGGTCACCACGCCCGAGGACTACATGGGTGATGTCATCGGTGACCTCAACGGTCGCCGCGGGCAGATCCAGGCGATGGACGAGCGCTCCGGCGCCCGGATCATCAAGGCGCTCGTGCCGCTCTCTGAGATGTTCGGCTACGTGGGAGACCTCCGTAGCAAGACGCAGGGGCGCGCGAGCTACAGCATGCAATTCGACTCCTACGCCGAAGTGCCCGCGCACATCGCCAAGGAGATCGTCGCGAAGGTGCGGGGCGAGTAGTCCAGCACCATTCCGGGTGCGGGTAACGAGGAGATCGTCACCCCGCCACCGGAGGGGTGCGGGGCGAGAGCTTTCTCGCCGGCCGGTTCCGAGAGGGACCGGCCTCCCCAATCCCGAATATGAAGACGCAAGTCACGTCAGAATCTCTAAGGAGAGAGCAGTGGCCAAGGCCAAGTTCGAGCGGACCAAGCCGCACGTAAACATCGGCACCATTGGGCACATCGACCACGGCAAGACCACTCTGACCGCGGCGATCACCAAGGTGCTCCACGAGCGTTTCCCGAACCTCAACGAGGCGACCCCGTTCGACAAGATCGACAAGGCGCCCGAGGAGAAGGCTCGTGGTATCACGATCTCCATCGCGCACGTCGAGTACCAGACCGAGAAGCGCCACTACGCCCACGTGGACTGCCCCGGTCACGCCGACTACGTGAAGAACATGATCACCGGTGCGGCTCAGATGGACGGCGCGATCCTCGTGGTCGCCGCCACCGACGGTCCGATGCCGCAGACGAAGGAGCACGTCCTCCTGGCCCGCCAGGTCGGCGTCCCCTACATCGTCGTCGCCCTCAACAAGTCCGACATGGTGGACGACGAGGAGATCCTGGAGCTCGTCGAGCTCGAGGTCCGCGAGCTTCTCTCGGCCCAGGAGTTCCCCGGCGACGACCTGCCGGTCGTCCGCGTCTCGGCGCTGAAGGCGCTTGAGGGCGACACCAAGTGGGGCGACTCGATCATCGAGCTCATGACCGCCGTGGACGAGAACGTCCCCGAGCCGACCCGTGAGACCGAGAAGCCGTTCCTCATGCCGATCGAGGACGTCTTCTCGATCACCGGTCGCGGTACGGTCGTCACCGGCCGTATCGAGCGCGGTATCGTCAAGGTCAACGAGACCGTCGACATCATCGGCATCAAGGAGACCAAGACCACCACCACGGTCACCGGTGTCGAGATGTTCCGCAAGCTCCTCGACGAGGGGCAGGCGGGTGACAACGTCGGTCTGCTCCTGCGCGGCATCAAGCGCGAGGACGTCGAGCGCGGCCAGTGCATCATCAAGCCGGGCACGACCACCCCGCACACCGAGTTCGAGGCCCAGGTCTACATCCTGAGCAAGGACGAGGGCGGCCGCCACACCCCGTTCTTCAACAACTACCGCCCGCAGTTCTACTTCCGTACGACCGACGTGACCGGTGTGGTGAACCTCCCCGAGGGCACCGAGATGGTCATGCCCGGCGACAACACGGAGATGAACGTCGCGCTGATCCAGCCCATCGCGATGGAGGACGGTCTCAAGTTCGCCATCCGTGAGGGTGGCCGCACCGTCGGTGCGGGTCGAGTGACCAAGATCATCAAGTAGTACGATCGCGGAGTGGCGGTCGGCCCTCGAAACAGGGCCGACCGCCTCACCACGAGGGGACCGCGCCGCAGGGCGCGAACCCCGGCAGGACCCCACGAACCGTGATCTCGCAGTTGGTTCGGCCGAAGGATGACCGAACTCACTGCCAGATCACGGAAGAAAGCGCGGACTCACAGCGTCTGCTACGTGGGGCATGTGCGGAGACGCCGCCCCAGGGCGAGACGTGCTCCGGCACGACGTGGCGGGACCGTCCAGATGGGCCGGCCACGACATAGCGGCAACAGGCCGCACGTAACTTTTTCAGACGACAGTGAAGGACACCGAGGCCATTATGGCGGGACAGAAGATCCGCATTCGGCTCAAGGCCTATGACCACGAGGTCATCGACGTCTCGGCCAAGAAGATCGTCGAGACGGTGACAAGGACTGGCGCCAAGGTCGCGGGCCCGGTGCCGCTGCCGACCGAGAAGAACGTGTACTGCGTCATCCGCTCGCCGCACAAGTACAAGGACAGCCGCGAGCACTTTGAGATGCGCACGCACAAGCGGCTGATTGACATCATCGACCCGACGCCGAAGACGGTCGACTCGCTCATGCGACTCGACCTTCCCGCCGGCGTTGACATCTCGATCAAGCTCTGAGGGAACGCACTGACATGGCTAACAAGATCAAGGGCGTCCTGGGCAAGAAGCTCGGCATGACCCAGGTCTTCGACGCGGACAACCGGATGGTCCCGGTGACCGTCGTCGAGGCTGGCCCGTGCGTCGTGACCCGCGTCCGCACCGCCGAGAAGGACGGCTACACCGCCGTTCAGCTGGGCTTCGGCCAGGTCGACCCGCGGAAGGTCAACAAGCCGCTCGGCGACTACCTGCGCAAGCACGACATCACCCCGCGCCGTTACTTCGCGGAGATCCGCACCGACGACGCGAGCGACTACACCCTGGGCCAGGAGCTCCTCGCCGACACCTTCGAGGCCGGCCAGTTCGTCGACGTGACGGGCAAGAGCAAGGGCAAGGGCTTCGCGGGTGTCATGAAGCGCCACGGCTTCAAGGGTCTGGGCGCCTCGCACGGTACGCAGCGCAAGCACCGCTCGCCCGGTTCCATCGGTGGCTGCGCCACCCCCGGCCGCGTCTTCAAGGGCGTGCGCATGGCGGGCCGGATGGGCAACGTCCGCACGACCGTCCAGAGCCTCAAGGTTCACGCCGTGGACGCCGAGAAGGGCCTCATCCTGATCAAGGGTGCGATCCCCGGCGCCAACGGCAGCCTGGTCCTGGTCCGCACCGCCGCCAAGAAGGGGGCTGCCAAGTGAGCACCATTGACGTCCTCGACGTACGCGGTGAGAAGGCCGGCACCGTCGACCTGCCGGAGGACATCTTCGGCACGAAGGTCAACATCCCGCTGATCCACCAGGTCGTCGTGGCCCAGCTCGCCGCTCGCCGGCAGGGCACCCACAAGGCGAAGACCCGCGGTGAGGTCCGAGGCGGCGGCAAGAAGCCGTACCGCCAGAAGGGCACCGGCCGCGCCCGCCAGGGTTCGACCCGCGCCCCGCAGTTCACCGGTGGTGGCACCGTCCACGGCCCGGTTCCGCGGGACTACTCGCAGAAGACTCCCAAGAAGATGAAGGCCGCCGCCCTGCGCGCGGCCCTGTCCGACCGGGCGACCGGCGGCCGCGTTCACGTGGTCAGCGGTCTGGTCGAGGGGGAGACCCCGAAGACCAAGGCGGCTCTTGAGTCGCTTCGCAGGCTCACCAAGGCCCGCAGCGTCCTGGTCGTCGTCGACGAGGGTGACGAGCTCAGCTGGCTGAGCCTGCGCAACGCTCCCGAGGTCCACCTCCTGGACGCCGGGCAGCTCAACACCTACGACGTGCTCTGCTACGACGACGTCGTCTTCACTCAGGACGCGTACGACCAGACCGTGGCGCGTCTGAGCAAGAGCGGGAAGGAAGACGCCTGATGGAGAAGATCGCCGACCCGCGCGACATCATCATCAAGCCGGTTGTCTCCGAGAAGAGCTACGGCCTGATCGACGAGCACAACAAGTACACGTTCCTGGTGCGGAAGACGGCCAACAAGACGCAGGTCAAGATCGCCGTTGAGAAGATCTTCGGTGTCAAGGTCGCCAGCGTCAACACCATCAACCGCCAGGGCAAGCGCAAGCGGACCAGGTTCGGCTACGGCCAGCGCCCGGCCACCAAGCGAGCCATCGTCAGCCTGGTCGAGGGCGACCGGATTGACATCTTCGGCCAGATCGGCTGACGCGCTCGCTCAGTAAGTACAGGGAGAAAGCCCCTCGCCGTCTGGTGAGGGGCATTCGACCGGATTAACCGACGAAGGATGAACGAAAAAGATGGGCATCCGTAAACTCAAGCCGACGACCCCGGGTCGCCGCGGCGCCAGCGTCTCGGACTTCGCCGAGATCACGCGCAGCACGCCCGAGAAGTCGCTGCTTGCACCCCTGCACAGCAAGGGTGGCCGTAACGTCCACGGCCGAGTCACCACCCGTCACCAGGGTGGTGGCCACAAGCGCGCCTACCGGATCATCGATTTCCGGCGTCACGACAAGGACGGGATTCCGGCCAAGGTCGCTCACATCGAGTACGACCCGAACCGCACGTCTCGCATCGCGCTGCTGCACTACGCCGACGGGGAGAAGCGCTACATCCTCTGCCCGACCGGCCTCAAGCAGGGCGACCACATCGAGAACGGCCCCACGGCCGACATCAAGCCGGGCAACTGCCTCCCGCTGCGCAACATCCCGACCGGTACCTTCATCCACGCGGTGGAGCTCCGTCCGGGCGGTGGCGCCAAGCTGGGCCGGTCCGCCGGCGCGCAGATCCAGCTCCTCGCCAAGGAGGGCCAGTACGCCACGCTGCGTATGCCCTCCGGTGAGATGCGCCAGGTCGATGTCCGCTGCCGGGCCTCGATCGGCCAGGTCGGCAACGCCGAGCAGGCCAACATCAACTGGGGTAAGGCCGGACGCATGCGGTGGAAGGGCAAGCGCCCCACCGTCCGCGGTGTCGCGATGAACCCGGTCGACCACCCGCACGGTGGTGGTGAGGGTAAGACCTCCGGCGGTCGTCACCCCGTCAACCCCAAGGGCAAGCCCGAGGGACGTACCCGTGCGGCGAACAAGGCCAGCGACCGGCTGATCATCCGCCGTCGTACCAAGCGGAAGAAGCGGTAGGAGCAGCCAAAATGCCACGTAGCCTTAAGAAGGGTCCCTTCGTGGACGACCACCTTCAGAAGAAGGTGGATGTCCAGAACGAGAAGGGCACCAAGAACGTCATCAAGACGTGGTCGCGGCGCTCCATGATCGTGCCCGACATGCTTGGTCACACGATCGCCGTTCACGACGGCCGCAAGCACGTCCCGGTGTTCGTCACCGAGTCGATGATCGGCCACAAGCTGGGTGAGTTCGCTCCCACGCGAACCTTCCGCAGCCACGTCAAGGAAGACCGCCGCAGCCGGCGATAAGCGCCTCAGGAAGAGGACGTCGAGCCGAGAACGATCGGAAGCGATCGTCACGGGCGAGACGGACTCGACCAAAACGAAGGGTAAGAGGAGTAAGCGATGGAAGCCAGGGCTCAGGCGCGGTTCGCGCGCCACACGCCCATGAAGGCCCGCCGTGTGGTGGACCTCATTCGCGGGCTGCCCGCTTCGGAGGCGCAGGCCGTGCTGCAGTTCGCTCCCCAGTCGGCGAGCGAGACCGTGTACAAGGTACTTTCGAGCGCCATTGCCAACGCGGAGCACAATTTCAAGCTCGACCGTGACACGCTCTTCGTGAGCCGTGCCTGGGTCGACGAGGGCCCGACGCTGAAGCGGTTTCGTCCCCGTGCTCAGGGTCGTGCCTATCGGATCAACAAGCGGACCAGCCACATCACCGTGATCGTGGAGTCCCGCGAGCCGAAGGGGAGGACCCGCTAGTGGGTCAGAAGGTTAACCCGCACGGGTTCCGCCTCGGCATCACGACCGACTTCAAGAGCCGGTGGTATGCCGACAAGCTCTACAAGTCGTACGTTGCCGAGGATGTGGCGATCCGCCGCATGCTCAAGAAGGGCATGGAGCGGGCCGGCATCTCCAAGGTGGAGATCGAGCGGACCACCGACCGGGTACAGGTCGACATTCACACCGCCCGTCCGGGCATCGTCATCGGCCGCCGCGGCGCCGAGGCGGACCGGATCCGCGGTGACCTCGAGAAGCTGACCAAGAAGCAGGTCCAGCTGAACATCCTCGAGGTCAAGAACCCTGAGATCGACGCTCAGCTCGTCGCCCAGGGTGTGGCCGAGCAGCTGTCCAGCCGTGTCTCGTTCCGCCGTGCCATGCGCAAGGCGATGCAGTCGGCGATGAAGAGCGGTGCCAAGGGCATCCGGGTGCAGTGCTCCGGCCGTCTCGGCGGCGCCGAGATGTCCCGTTCGGAGTTCTACCGCGAGGGCCGCGTGCCCCTGCACACCCTCCGCGCGGACATCGACTACGGCCTGTACGAGGCCCGCACCACCTTCGGTCGCATCGGCGTGAAGGTGTGGATCTACAAGGGTGAGGCTCCGACCAGCCGCGCCGAGCGCGAGGCGGCCGCCGCCGGTGCTCGCGCGGGCCAGCGCCGTGACCGCGACGACCGTCGTGGCCCTGGTGCCGGTGGCGGCGACCGTCCCCGTCGTGGCGCCGGTGGCGCCCGTCGTGGTGCCGGCGCCGGCCGCGGTGACCGCGCTTCGGGTGGCTCCGCCGCCCCCAGGACCGAGGCGGCCTCGCAGGCCGCCCCCGAGACCGGCCCGGCTGCGCAGCCGGGTGCTGAAGGGAGCTGACCATGCTGATCCCGCGCAGGGTCAAGCACCGCAAGCAGCACCGGCCCGACCGTCACGGCGCCGCCAAGGGTGGCACCAGGGTCGTGTTCGGCGAGTTCGGCATTCAGGCGATTGAGCACTCCTACGTGACCAACCGTCAGATCGAGTCGGCTCGTATCGCGATGACCCGTCACATCAAGCGTGGCGGAAAGGTCTGGATCAACATCTATCCGGACCGCCCCCTCACCAAGAAGCCCGCCGAGACCCGCATGGGTTCCGGTAAGGGTTCGCCGGAGTGGTGGGTCGCGAACGTCAAGCCCGGTCGCATCATGTTCGAGCTTTCGGGTGTCGCCGAGCCGGTGGCTCGCGAAGCCCTGCGTCGTGCGATGCACAAGCTGCCGATGAAGTGCCGGTTCGTCAAGCGTGAAGTGGGTGAGGCGTGATGGCTAAGGGCCTGACCGCCGGTGAGCTGCGGGTGGAAGACCAGGACACCCTGGTCACGAAGCTGAAGGAAGCCAAGGAGGAGCTGTTCAACCTCCGCTTCCAGGCAGCGACCGGCCAGTTGGAGAGCCACGGGCGGCTGCGCGCCGTCCGCCGCGAGATCGCCCGTATCTACACGGTGATGCGCGAGCGGGAGCTCGGAATCGTCACGGTAGAGAAGGAGTCGATCGATGGCTGAGGCCACGGAAACCACGACCGAGACGCGGAACTACCGCAAGACCCGTGAGGGTCTGGTCGTCAGTGACAAGATGGACAAGACTGTCGTGGTCGCTGTCGAGGACCGCGTCAAGCACCCCCTGTACGGCAAGGTCATCCGCAGGACGACCAAGTACAAGGCGCACGACGAGGCCAACACCTGCGGTGTCGGCGACCGCGTTCTCCTGATGGAGACCCGGCCGCTGTCCGCCAGCAAGCGCTGGCGCGTCATCGAGATCCTCGAGAAGGCCAAGTAGGTAACGCGCCTCGTGGGGGGTGACACCGTCACCCCCCATGATGGCGTCCAAGGGGGCGAAGCGATCTTCGCCCCGCCTGCGACGGCGGTCCGCGAGGGCTGTCGCCGGAGGAAAAAGACCAGCAGGTTCCGCAAGGCTCACCCGAAACCACGGGTGAGAACCGGCGAGACAAACAGGAGTTCAAGTGATCCAGCAGGAGTCGCGGCTCAAGGTCGCCGACAACACCGGTGCGAAGGAAGTCCTTTGCATCCGTGTTCTCGGTGGCTCGGGCCGACGTTACGCGGGAATCGGTGACATCATCGTCGCCACGGTCAAGGACGCCATCCCGGGCGGCACCGTGAAGAAGGGCGATGTGGTCAAGGCCGTCATCGTCCGCACTGTCAAGGAGCGCCGCCGGCCCGACGGCTCCTACATCCGCTTCGACGAGAACGCCGCCGTCATCATCAAGGACAGTGGCGACCCCCGGGGCACCCGCATCTTCGGTCCCGTCGGACGTGAGCTGCGTGACAAGAAGTTCATGCGGATCATCTCGCTCGCGCCGGAGGTGTTGTAATGCCGAAGCTTCATGTGAAGAAGGGTGACCTCGTCCTGGTCATCGCCGGCAAGGACAAGGGTGCCAAGGGTCGTGTGATCGCCGCCCACCCGCGTGACGAGCGCGTGGTGGTCGAGGGCGTCAACATGGTCAAGAAGCACAGCAAGGAGACCAACCAGGGTCCGCGCGGTGCCAAGGCCGGTGGCGTGCAGACCATGGAGGCTCCCATCCACGTGAGCAACGTCAAGAAGCTCAAGGATGAGAAGCCTTCCAAGGACGACAAGCCCGCCAAGAAGGAGTCGGCCAAGGCCGCTTCCGAGGAGACGGGTGAGGACAACTGATGACCGCGAACACCACTGAGACCGAACAGCGGGCCCTCCCGCGCCTCAAGCAGCGCTACCGCGAAGAGATCATCGCGAAGCTGAACGAGCAGTTCGAGTTCGAGAACATCATGCTGGTGCCCACCATCACCAAGATCAAGGTGAACATGGGTGTCGGCGAGGCCGCGCGCGACTCGAAGCTCATCGAAGGCGCCGTCCGCGACCTCACCGTGATCACCGGTCAGAAGCCGGCGGTCGTCCGCGCCCGCAAGTCCATCGCCCAGTTCAAGCTGCGCGAGGGCATGCCGATCGGTGCGCACGTCACGCTGCGCGGTGACCGGATGTGGGAGTTCCTCGACCGGCTGCTCTCGCTGGCGCTGCCCCGTATCCGTGACTTCCGCGGTCTGTCGCCCAAGCAGTTCGACGGCAACGGCAACTACACCTTCGGTCTCACCGAGCAGGTCATGTTCCACGAGATCGACCAGGACAAGGTCGACCGCCAGCGTGGTATGGACATCACCGTCGTGACCACCGCTAAGACCGACGACCAGGGCCGGGCACTGCTGAAGCAGCTCGGCTTCCCCTTCAAGGAGGCCTGATCATGGCGAAGACGTCGCTCAAGGTCAAGGCTGCTCGCAAGGCCAAGTTCGAGGTCCGGGCGTACACTCGGTGCTCGCGCTGTGGTCGTCCCCGCGCCGTCTTCAGGAAGTTCGGCCTGTGCCGCATCTGCTTCCGCGAGATGGCGCACCGGGGCGAGCTGCCCGGCATCACCAAGTCGAGCTGGTAGCCCTCCGCGCGGCCCCGTGAGCGATCACGGGCCCGCGCGAGGCACCGGCCGCACATAGAAGTCGTATTCACCGGGCGCCGCCTACAGGCGCCCACGACCGCACCGTAGGTCCCCTGTGGAAACCGCGGTGAGGAAGGCCACCGGCCATGACGATGACCGACCCGATCGCAGACATGCTGACGCGTCTGCGAAACGCGAACTCGGCGTACCACGACAGCGTGGCGATGCCGTACTCGAAGATCAAGGCGCACATCGCCGAGATCCTCCAGCAGGAGGGTTACATCCAGTCCTGGAGCGTCGAAGACGCCAAGGTCGGAAAGAACCTCGTGGTGGAGCTGAAGTTCGGGCCGACCCGTGAGCGTTCCCTCTCGGGTCTGCGCCGGGTCTCCAAGCCCGGCCTGCGGGTCTATGCAAAGAAGGACAACCTGCCCCGAGTCCTGGGTGGACTGGGCGTCGCGATCATCTCGACGTCCGGCGGCCTCATGACGGACAAGCAGGCCGGCAAGCGTGGAGTGGGCGGGGAAGTCCTCGCCTTCGTTTGGTAGAGGGGAGAACGAACAGCATGTCAAGAATCGGACGGCTGCCCATCCCCGTACCGAACGGAGTGGACGTCGCCATCGACGGCCGGGACGTCACGGTCAAGGGCCCCAAGGGCACGCTTTCACACACGGTCGCGGAACCCATCGCGATCGCCAAGGGTGACGACGGCAATCTGTCCGTCACCCGTCCCAACGACGAGAACAAGGTCCGTGCGCTGCACGGTCTGTCTCGCACCCTGGTCGCCAACATGGTGACCGGTGTCACCCAGGGTTACTCGAAGACCCTGGAGATCGTGGGCGTCGGTTACCGCGTGCAGGCCAAGAGCCCGACTCAGCTTGAGTTCGCTCTCGGCTTCAGCCACCCGGTGATCGTCGACGCCCCCGAGGGTGTCACCTTCCGCGTCGAGAAGCCGACGCTGTTCCACGTGGACGGCATCGACAAGCAGAAGGTCGGCGAGATCGCCGCGAACATCCGCAAGTTGCGCAAGCCCGACCCGTACAAGGGCAAGGGCGTGCGCTACCAGGGTGAAGTTATCCGCCGCAAGGTCGGAAAGGCTGGTAAGTAGGCATGGCTGGCAAGACTGCGTTCGGCAAGCACACGGCCGCCCGCGCCGTCTCGCGGGCCCGCCGCCACGGCCGAGTCCGCAAGAAGGTGGCCGGTACGGCCACACGTCCGCGCCTGGTCGTCAACCGGTCCACGAAGCACCTCTTCGTGCAGATCGTCGACGACACCCAGGGCCACACGCTGGTGAGCGCGTCCACCATGGACGCCTCCCTGCGCTCGGCGGAGGGCGCCAAGACCGACAAGGCCAAGCAGGTCGGCGAGCTTCTCGCTCAGCGGGCCAAGGCAGCCGGGATCACCGCGGTCGTGTTCGACCGGGGTGGCAACCGCTACGCGGGCCGCATCGCGGCGCTGGCAGACAGCGCTCGCGAAGGCGGACTGGAGTTCTGATGACTCCGTCCCAGGATCGCAATCCAGGATCGCACCCGATGGCCCGTCTTACGAATGAGAAGAGGAACCACTAATGGCCGGAGCTCCGCGTCGCGGTGGCGCCGCCGGTGGCGAGCGGCGTGACGGTCGTCGTGACGATCGCCGCGGTGGAAACGCTGACAAGGGCGTCTCGTACATCGAGCGCGTTGTGAAGATCAACCGAGTGGCCAAGGTCGTGAAGGGTGGTCGTCGCTTCAGCTTCACCGCCCTCGTCATCGTCGGTGACGGCAACGGCATGGTCGGTGTCGGCTACGGCAAGGCCAAGGAGGTGCCCGCGGCGATCGCCAAGGGTGTCGAAGAGGCCAAGAAGCACTTCTTCAAGGTGCCCCGTATCCAGGGCACCATCCCGCACATCGTGCAGGGTGAGGAGGCGGCGGGCGTCGTCTTCCTCCGTCCGGCCTCGCCCGGTACCGGCGTCATCGCCGGTGGTCCGGTGCGCGCCGTGCTGGAGTGCGCCGGCATTCACGACGTGCTGTCCAAGTCGCTCGGCTCGGACAACCCGATCAACATCGTGCACGCCACCGTGGCGGCCCTGAAGGGCCTCAGCCGCCCCGAGGAGATCGCGGCCCGCCGCGGCCTCCCGATCGAGGACGTCGCCCCCAAGAGGATGCTCAAGGCTCGCGCCGAGGGCCTCGCGGAGGCCGCGGCCGCGAAGGCGGTGAGCTAGTCCATGGCACGCCTGAAGATTACCCAGGTCCGTTCCAAGATCGGTGGCAAGCAGAACCAGCGTGACTCGCTGCGCTCGCTCGGTCTGAAGCGAATCGGCGATGTCGTCGTCAAGGAGGACCGCCCGGAGATCCGCGGCATGGTCACCGTGGTGACGCACCTCGTCACCGTGGAAGAGGTCGACTAGACATGGCAGAGAACACTCCGCTCCGCATCCACCACCTGCGTCCGGCTCCCGGCGCCAACAAGTCGAAGGTCCGCAAGGGCCGCGGCGAGGCGTCCAAGGGCAAGACCGCGGGTCGTGGCACCAAGGGCACGAGGGCCAGGAACACGGTCCCCCTCGGTTTCGAGGGTGGCCAGGTTCCGCTGCAGCGGCGCCTGCCCAAGTTCAAGGGCTTCTCCAACGCCCTGTTCAAGACGACCTACCAGGTTGTCAACCTTGACAAGCTCGGCGAGCTGTTCCCCGAGGGGGGCGACGTCACCGTCGACACGCTCGTCGCGAAGGGCGCGGTTCGCAAGAACCAACTCGTCAAGGTTCTGGGAACCGGTGACATCTCCGTGGCGTTGAACGTGGAGGCGCATGCCTTCTCGGCCAGCGCCAAGGATAAGATCGCCGCGGCCGGGGGCTCCGTCTCCGAGCTGTAGGCGTTATCATCACGCGGCGCGGGGGCTCGTAATGGGCTCCCGCGCCCGTAGTGCGTTAGAGTTCGCTGGACAGTGGGCCTCGACTCATTTCCTTGGGCTCATTGACTGGATATGGCAAAGATGGAACACCCCCGCACCATCGCTGACCGACCTCGCCTTTCAGGCGCGCAGGAGGGACCGTGCTGACCGCATTTACCCGAGCGTTCCGTACGCCGGACCTGCGTAAGAAGCTGCTCTTCACTTTGGGCATCATCGCGCTGTTCCGACTTGGGTCGGTCCTGCCGACTCCGGGTGTGCATACCGAGAACATCAGCCGTTGTCTCACCCAGGCGCAAGCGGGGGACGCGGGCAACATCTACGGAATGGTGCAGCTGTTCAGCGGCGGCGCCCTTCTGAAACTTTCAGTCTTCGCCCTCGGCATCATGCCGTACATCACCGCGAGCATCATTCTTCAGCTGCTCGTCGTGGTCATTCCGCGACTGGAAGCCCTCAAGAAGGAGGGACAGTCCGGGCAGACCAAGATCACGCAGTACACCCGCTACCTCACGGTCGGCCTGGCGGTCCTGCAGTCGACCGCCTTCGTGGCGCTCGCCCGCAGCGGCCAGCTCTTCCCGCAGTGCCGCGAGGAGATCCTTCTCGACAAGGACAACGTCTTCGCCATCGTCACGATGGTGCTGACCATGACCGCCGGCACCGCCGTCGTCATGTGGCTGGGCGAGCTCATCACCGATCGCGGTATCGGCAACGGCATGTCCATCCTGATCTTCACGCAGGTCATCGCGGTCTTCCCGTCCGAGCTGCTGAACATCGCCCGCCAAAAGGGTGGCTTCGTCTTCGGCGTGGTCATCGTGGTCGGTATCGCGATGATCGCCCTGGTCGTGATGGTGGAGCAGGCACAGCGCCGGATCCCGGTGCAGTACGCCAAGCGCATGGTCGGCCGCAGAATGTACGGCGGGACGTCGACCTACATCCCGCTCAAGGTCAACCAGGCCGGCATCATCCCGGTCATCTTCGCCTCCTCGCTGCTCTACCTCCCGCAGCTGATCACCACGCTCTTCTCGAACACCCAGGAAGAGCCGCACCCGATCATCCAGTGGATCTCGCAGGAGTTCGGCGGTGGCGGGACCACCCCGACGTACATGATCACCTTCTTCCTGCTCATCGTCTTCTTCACGTACTTCTACGTGTCGATTACCTTCAACCCCGTTGAAGTCGCCGACAACATGAAGAAGTACGGTGGGTTCATCCCGGGTATCCGCCCGGGTCGCCCGACGGCCGAGTACTTGAACTACGTGCTCACGCGACTCACCGCTCCAGGCGCGCTGTATCTGGGCCTGATCTCCATGGTGCCGATCGTCGCGCTGGCGCTCGTCGGCGCGAGTCAGAACTTCCCGTTCGGAGGAACGAGCATTCTGATCATGGTTGGTGTCGGCCTCGACACCGTGAAGCAGATCGAGAGCCAGTTGCAGCAGCGTAATTATGAAGGCTTCCTGAAGTAGTGCGCCTCGTCCTGGTCGGGCCCCCCGGAGCGGGTAAGGGGACACAGGCCCAGTTCGTCGCATCGAACCTGTCGATCCCGAAGATTTCGACAGGTGACATCTTCCGCGCCAATGTCTCGGGCGGCACGGAGCTCGGCAAGCTTGCCAAGGAATACATGGACCGCGGTGACCTCGTGCCCGACGAGGTCACCATCGCGATGGTCCGCGACCGCCTCGCCGAGAACGACGCGCAGGACGGCTTCCTGCTCGACGGCTTCCCCAGGAACGTGCCCCAGGCCGAGATCCTGAAGAAGATGCTCGCCGAGTTCCAGGTCGGTCTGGACATCGTTCTGGAGCTCGTGGTCGACGACGAGGAGGTCGTCCGCAGGCTCGCGGGCCGCCGGACCTGCAGCCAGTGCGGCCGCATCTGGCACGTCGACTTCGATGACAAGAAGGACGACATCTGCGACGCCTGTGAGGGCGGGCTGTACCAGCGGGACGACGACAAGGAGGAGACCGTCAGGCACCGCTTGGAGGTCTACCAGGAGCAGACGGCGCCCCTGGTCTCCTTCTACGCCGACGAGGGCATCCTGGTCGGGGTCGACGCCACGGGGCCGGTGGAAGAGGTCACCCAGCGCGCGATGGAGGCCCTGAGGCCCTTCATCGGCTAGCGACCCCTTCGCTGGCCGGCCGAACGACGACACGGTGCACACCACCCATGGGTTTCCCATGGGTGGTGTGCTGTCATTTAGGGCAGAATCGGGGGAATTGGGGTCCCGGACCGCCCGTTGAACCACCCCAGGGGGTGCGCAGGTGTTCAAGAAGAACAAGCACGGAATCCAGCTGAAGACGCCCGAGCAGGTGGACAAGATGCGGGCGGCAGGCCTCGTGGTCGGCCGTACCCTGCAGCTGCTCAGGGAGAGCGTCCGACCGGGTATGACACCCCTGGACCTCGACGCGATCGCGGAGAAGGCGATCAGGGACGAGGGGGCGATCCCCTCCTTCAAGGGCTACCAGGGATTTCCCGCGACGATCTGCGCCTCGGTCAACCACGAGGTCGTCCACGGCATCCCGAGTGACCGCCGTCCGCTGCGGGAGGGCGACATCATCTCGATCGACTGCGGAGCCATCCTGGACGGCTGGCACGGTGACTCGGCCGTCACGGTCCCGGTCGGCGAGGTCGATCCCAAGCTGACCGAGCTGATGAGGGTCACCGAGGAGGCCATGTGGCGCGGGATCGCCGCGCTCACCGTGGGCCGTCACCTGTCCGACATCGGGCACGAGGTGGAGAAGTACATCCGCTCCCAGGGGCGCTACGGCATCCCGCAGGAGTACGGCGGTCACGGCATCGGCACCGAGATGCACATGGACCCGTGGGTGGCCAACCACGGCAAGCCGGGCCGGGGCCCGAAGTTCGAGCCCGGCATGTGCTTCGCCGTCGAGCCGATGGTGAACCTCGGGACGGACAGGACCAAGGTGCTCGCCGACGACTGGACCGTGGTCACGATCGACGGGAAGGTCTCCGCGCACTTCGAACACAGCGTCGCCGTGACACATAATGGTCCTTGGGTATTGACCGCCCTTGACGGGGGGAAAGAGCGGCTTGCCGACCTGTTGGGAAACGCGGGCTAGTTTCGGCCCGTCGGCGAGCGGATGGGGTTGAGATGGCGGCTGGTCCGGAGATGCGAGCCTCCGACGGAGACCGTGACAAGGTCGCCTCGGTCCTGAGGGAGCACTACGCGCAGGGCCGGCTGACCACGGAGGAGTTCGACGAGCGCCTTGAGCAGCTCTACACGAGCAAGACGTACGGCGAGCTCGCCGTCCTCACCTCCGACCTTCCGGACGTCGACCTGCGTCGGCTCCCCGAGGTCCCCTCACGCGCCCCTGAGCGCTCCAAGGCGGCCGAGGGGAAGAACAAGCAGGGCAAGGGCATGGCGGAGGCCTGGGCCGTCTGGGCGACGGCGAGCGGCGTCAACTGGGTGATCTGGCTCATCATCGGGATGACCGGAGACTTCCCCTACCCGTGGCCCCTGTGGGTGATGGGCCCGTGGGGCGTGGTGTTGCTGGTGGCCACGATCGCCGGCGGCCAGGGGCGGGACAGGAAGCGGTAATAGTGCACTCTGGGCGTTGAGTGTGCATTCCTCCACAGATGATGGCGTTGAATCTTCCTAACGTGAGCGGTGTCCGAACGACAGGACCCCGGTTCGCAGGAGGAAGATCCAATGAGCAAGATCCGTACAGCCCTGGTCGGAGCGGCGCTGGCAGGTTCGCTGGCCGCGGGTGTGGTCGCCGCCCCGTCCGCGACGGCCGCCACGCAGGCCTCCGCGGGGTCCGCCGTCGCGGCCCAGGAGACCCAGGCGTCGAGCAAGCACTTCTTCGGTCCGTACTACTCGGGCTTCGGCGGTGGCGAGAGCTTCGGCAGGCGCTCGTACTTCAAGGGCTACTGGACCAGCAGCGGCGGCCGCTACTGGTTCTACGGCGACCTGTTCGACCGTGACCGTGATCGTGAGCGCAGCTACGTGTGGTTCAAGTGGCACGACAGGTTCGGCTCGCACACCAAGGTGTTCAGCACCTTCGGCCGCTCCGGCTTCACCAAGTTCGGCGGGTTCAAGAAGAGCAGCGGCTTCGACGACTTCAAGATCAGGGTCTGCGAGGGCCGCGACAAGTTCGACGACTGCGGCCGCTGGGGTGACGCCTTCTGAGGCGTCTTCCGACGCCTTCCGCGGAGGTGGCCCTCGGGGGCCTTCCGCGGGGGCGGTCCTCGGGGGCGCCCGGTGAGGGCGGGGGGCCTTTCAGCGGGACGTGATCGAGGAGCGTCGACCGAGAAGCCTTGATCAAGGAGAACCGGTCGAGGAACGTTGATCGACAGGGTCGGCCGAACGGGCCCCCGGCGCGGCGTCGCCGGGGGCCTTCCCGTGTCGCCCGCACGGTCCGGCCGCCGGGATACCGGCCGGGCCAACCCGGCTCGGCCGCCGGGACGCCGACCGGGCCAACCCGGCTCGGTCGGCGGGATGTCGGGCCGCTCGGCTCGGTCCGGTCGCCGGGATGCTGGCCTGACCTGGTCCGACGTGCCACAATGAGGGCGCGAGTGTTCGCGTGCCGAGTCGTGTCGTCCAGCCCGCTCAGGATCTGCGGTATCCTTCGTAGCAGTTGTGTCAAGGCACCGGCCGTGTGTTTCGCATTTCCTCGCCCGGTGCCGTACACTCCTTTTTCGGTTCACTATGACCATTGCGCATCGGCGGTGTCGCAACCGCCGCTCTCATCGAAGCGCTGGGTCGCGGCTGCTTAGTGTTCCGAAGCCTCAGACGACCGATCAGTGAAACGCGAGGGACATGGCCAAGAAAGACGGCGCCATCGAGATCGAGGGCACTGTGGTTGAGTCGCTCCCGAACGCGATGTTCCGGGTGCAGCTCGATAACGGCCATAAGGTCCTGGCCCACATCAGCGGGCGGATGCGGATGCACTACATCCGAATCCTTCCTGACGACAGGGTTGTCGTCGAACTGAGCCCCTACGACCTCAGTCGTGGGCGGATCGTCTACCGATACAAGTAAGCGCGTCTGAGGGACGAATAGGACTATGAAGGTCAAGCCGAGCGTCAAGAAGATCTGTGACAAGTGCAAGGTGATTCGCCGGCACGGTCGCGTCATGGTGATCTGCGACAACCTGCGCCACAAGCAGCGTCAGGGCTAGTCGCTCCAGACAAGGCCCCGTGAGAGTCCGCTCCAAGAGGCGGACTCGATTCATGTGGGGCTTTCACGTAATCGCGTCTCACACCTGCGCAGGCGGCTCACGCCGTACCCCGCAGGAGACCCCCGGTCGGAGGCCGGGGCCCTCACCCCGGGCATGGGGAGGGGAAGTGAGGCGCAGGACCTCCGCCATAACGAAGGAGAATGCCCGACCATGGCTCGCCTGGTTGGTGTAGACCTCCCCCGCGACAAGCGGCTGGAGATCGCTCTCACCTACATTTTCGGAATCGGCCGCACTCGTGCGCTCGAAACCCTCAAGGCCACCGGCGTCAACGGCGACCTGCGGGTTCACCAGCTGACCGACGAAGAGCTGGTGCCGCTGCGCGACTACATCGAGGCCAACTTCAAGATCGAGGGTGACCTCCGTCGCGAAGTTCAGGCCGACATCCGTCGCAAGATCGAGATTCAGTGCTACCAGGGCATTCGGCACCGCCGTGGCCTTCCCGTGCACGGTCAGCGTACGCAGACCAACGCGCGCACCCGTAAGGGCAAGAAGAAGACCGTGGCCGGCAAGAAGAAGCCCGGTAAGAAGTAGTCCGCGTAGCCGCAGGACCGAAGACCTCAGGAGTGAAGGCAAAGAATGCCTCCTAAGAGCCGCCAGGGTGCACCCAAGAAGGTGCGCCGCAAGGAAAAGAAGAACGTCGCTCACGGGCACGCCCACATCAAGAGCACGTTCAACAACACGATCGTTTCGATCACCGACCCGAGTGGGAACGTGATCTCCTGGGCCAGCGCCGGCCACGTCGGGTTCAAGGGCTCCCGCAAGTCCACCCCGTTCGCGGCGCAGATGGCCGCGGAGAACGCCGCCCGCCGCGCCATGGAGCACGGCATGCGCAAGGTCGACGTCTTCGTCAAGGGCCCCGGCTCCGGCCGTGAGACCGCGATCCGCTCGCTTCAGGCGACCGGACTCGAGGTCGGGTCCATCCAGGACGTCACCCCCGTGCCGCACAACGGCTGCCGCCCGCCCAAGCGCCGCCGCGTCTGACGCCCAGGAGAAGATAGAAAATGGCTCGTTACACGGGTGCGGACTGCAAGCTCTGCCGCAGGGAGAAGACCAAGCTCTTCCTCAAGGGCAAGAAGTGCGAGTCCGCGAAGTGCCCCATCGAGATCCGCCCTTACCCGCCGGGTGAGCACGGCCGCGGCCGTCCCAAGGAGTCTGAGTACCAGCTCCAGCTTCGTGAGAAGCAGAAGACCCGCCGCATTTACGGCGTCCTCGAGAAGCAGTTCCACAACTACTACGAGGAAGCCAACCGCAAGACCGGCAAGACCGGCGAGAACCTCCTCCAGATCCTGGAGAGCCGTCTCGACAACGTGGTCTACCGCGCCGGTTTCGCGGAGTCGCGCGACGCCGCCCGCCAGCAGGTCCGTCACGGACATATCCTGGTGAACGGCAAGAAGGTCGACATCCCGTCGTACCGGGTGCGCGAGCACGACATCGTCGAGGTCCGCGAGAAGTCGCGCAACCTCCTGCCCTACGAGGTGGCCCGCGCCACCGCCGGTGACAAGACGTACCCGGCGTGGCTCGGCGTCATCCCGGACGCGCTGCGCGTCCTGGTTCACCAGCTCCCGGTCCGTCAGCAGATCGACACCCAGGTCCAGGAGCAGTTGATCGTCGAGCTCTACTCCAAGTAGCGGCTCCTGTCGGTGCCGTACGGCGATTCGCCGTACGGCACCTACGCTGTTGTTCGAGCGGCGTCAAATAGCGGGCGCCGCCATGCAAGGGAGATTTGCACATGCTGATCGCTCAGCGTCCCTCCCTCCTTGAGGAATCCCTTGAGGAGACCCGGTCCAAGTTCATCATCGAGCCGCTGGAGCCGGGTTTCGGCTACACCATCGGCAACTCGCTGCGTCGCACGCTGCTGTCGTCCATCCCGGGCGCGGCCGTGACGAGCATCCGCATCGAGGGCGTGCTGCACGAGTTCACCACCGTGCCGGGCGTCAAGGAGGATGTCACCGACATCATCCTGAACCTCAAGGACCTGGTCGTCTCCTCCGAGCACGACGAGCCCGTGGTGATGTACCTGCGCAAGCAGGGCCCCGGTGACGTCACCGCCGCCGACATCGCGCCGCCGGCCGGTGTCGAGGTGCACAACCCCGAACTGCGCATCGCCACCCTGAACGGCAAGGCGAAGCTGGAGATGGAGCTGACCGTCGAGCGCGGTCGCGGCTACGTCTCCGCCGCGCAGAACAAGCAGCCGGGCCAGGAGATCGGTCGCATCCCGATCGACTCCATCTACTCCCCGGTGCTCAAGGTCACCTACAAGGTCGAGGCGACCCGAGTCGAGCAGCGCACCGACTTCGACCGTCTGATCCTGGACGTCGAGACCAAGCCGTGCATGAAGCCCCGCGACGCGGTGGCCTCCGCCGGTAAGACCCTCGTCGAGCTGTTCGGTCTCGCCCGCGAGCTGAACGTCGAGGCCGAGGGCATCGACATCGGCCCGTCGCCGACGGACGCGGCCCTCGCCGCCGACCTCGCGCTGCCGATCGAGGAGCTGAACCTCACGGTCCGCTCCTACAACTGCCTCAAGCGCGAGGGCATCCACACCGTGGGTGAGCTCGTGGCCCGCAGCGAGCAGGACCTTCTCGATATAAGGAATTTCGGCGCCAAGTCCATCGAAGAGGTCAAGCAGAAGCTGCACGAGATGACGCTGGCGCTCAAGGACTCCCCGCCCGGGTTCGACCCGAGCGCGGTGGCCGGCGGCGGCTACGACGACGACGACAGCGCCTACGTCGAGACCGAGCAGTACTGAGTCTCGGGACGCCCCACGGCGTTCCGCGACACCGGGTGACTCCGCGTCACGTCCGGTGTCACCGAGTTTCACGATAACGGGGATCGAGCGACTCCCCGGCCCGACCCCGGTACCTCGTACGGCCGGGGCGGGTTTACTCCCAAGGAGAACGTTATGCCTAGGCCCACCAAGGGTGCCCGTCTCGGCGGCAGCCCGGCCCACGAGCGGCTCATCCTGGCGAACCTCGCCACCCAGCTGTTCCAGCACGGCCGGATCAAGACCACCGAGGCCAAGGCGAAGCGTCTGCGTCCGGTGGCGGAGAAGCTGATCACCAAGGCGAAGAAGGGCGACATGCACAACCGTCGCCAGGTGCTGACGATCGTCAGGGACAAGGGTGTCGTCCACCACCTCTTCACCGAGATCGCCCCGACCTTCGCCGAGCGTCCCGGTGGCTACACCCGGATCACCAAGATCGGCCTCCGCAAGGGCGACGCCGCCCCCATGGCCGTGATCGAGCTGGTGTCCGAGCCGCTGAACAAGGTCACGACCAGCCGGACCCCGGCCGCCGCCAAGGCCGCCGAGCCCAAGGCGGAAGAGGCCAAGGAGGCCGAGGTCGAGGAGGCCAAGGCCGAGACCACCGAGGAGACGAAGGCCTCCGAGGAGACGACCGAGGCTCCCGCCGAGGAGACCGAGGCCAAGAAGGACAACGCCTGATCTCTCAGGCCCCGTGAAAGGGCCCGGCACTCCCTCCACAGGGAGCGCCGGGCCCTTTTCCGTCTGGCGCGAGCGTCGCCACCGCGAAGGATCGCGGCGCCGGTGAGCGCCGGGCCTTTTCCGTCGCGGCGGTGGCGAGGGCGGGGGCGGAACGCTCGGTGTTCACGGCTCCGCCGCCCGTTTCGGCTACGGGTCCCGCGACCTGATCGTCCGATGCCGGACAACCGCCGGCCCGCGGCGAGCCGAAGAGCACGTCAACACTTCCCGAGTCCGCCGGATGGCGGCTCGCCAAGTCTCATGGGGAACCATCGTGGTACGGCTGAGGCTGGATCTCGCCTACGAGGGCACCGACTTCTCCGGCTGGGCCAAGCAGCCCGGGCGGCGTACGGTCCAGGGGGAGATCGAGGGGGCGCTCGGCAGGATCCTGCGGCTTCCCGAGCCTCCGGCGCTGACCGTGGCCGGGCGGACCGACGCCGGTGTGCACGCCCGAGGTCAGGTGGCCCATGTCGACCTGGATCCCGGCGCGTTCGGCGCGCTGGACGGCCGTGGGCGCCGAAGGGGGGCCGCGGGCGGGGACCCCGAGCCGGGATCCGAGGGGGAGTTCGGCGAGAGGCTCTCTGCCATGCGCAGGAGACTCGCCGGAGTCCTGCCCCCCGATGTCCGTGTCCATCACGTCACGGTGGCTCCTGAGGGCTTCGACGCGCGGTTCTCGGCGCTGTCGAGGCGCTACGCCTACCGGGTGTCCGACGCCCCCGGAGGTGTCGACCCGCTCCGCCGCCGCGAGGTCGTCTGGTACAACAGGCCCCTCGACGTGGACAGGTTGAACGCGGCCGCCGCCGCTCTCCTCGGTGAGCACGACTTCGCCGCGTTCTGCCGGAGACGCGAGGGCGCGACCACGATCCGGGAGCTCAAGCGGCTCGACTGGGTTCGTGAGGACGACCTCGTCGTGGCGACGGTGATGGCCGACGCGTTCTGCCACTCCATGGTCCGGGCGCTCGTCGGATCGCTGCTGCCCGTCGGTGAGGGCCGGCTCCCGGTCGACTGGCCCGGAGAGGTGCTGTCGCGGGCCGTACGGGACTCGGGGGTGCACGTCGCGCCCGCGCACGGGCTCTGCCTGGAGGAGGTGCGCTACCCCGCGCCGGGCGAGTTCGCCCGGCGGGCCGCGGAGACCCGCCGGGTGCGGACGATCAGTTCGTGACGCGGCGCTCCACGACCTTCGCGGTCTGGTCGCGGAAGGCGCCGCTCACCTTGCCCAGGGACTTCTCCTTGGCGGTCGGCGTGTGGCCGTCGCTGAAGGTGGCGTAGCTGAACACGATGTAGCGGCCCCACACCATCCCGGCCGCGTAGCCGCCCGCGATGTGCACCCGCTCGCCTCCCGTACCGGCGGCGGAGGGAAGGCCGCGGAACCAGAGGTTGCTGTCCAGATCCTTGGCCTTGTCGGCCGCCACCGCGGACTCGCGGGTGGGTAGCACGGCGATCCCCGTGGTCACGGCGTACTTCCGCTTGCTGTCCACGTACGTCGCCCGTAGCACGCGGCGGCAGTCCTGGCTGCGCAGGGTGCCGCCGAACCTGCCGGACGCGGCCTTCTGACACTGCTCGGTGACGTCGGTCTTGACCCGTTTGAACGTCGTCCCGGCCACGGACACCTTCTGGCCGAAGGCGTCGGCCACGGTCATCGTGCCGGGGTCGGTCTTCTCGGAGTTGAGCATCGTGGTGTTGATCGGCTCCGGCTCGCCGGTGATGTCCAGGTCGTCGGTGGGGTCGAGGGTCCCCGACCTGGGAATCGGATCCGTCGCGTTCGCCGACTGCTTGGCGCTGAACGACTGGTAGGCGAAGAAGGCCCCGGTGCCGATGCCGACCACCACGACCGCGACGACGGCGGCGAGCAGGGTCGTACTCGCCCTGCTGCGGGTCGGCTCGGGGGGAGAGGGCGGTGGTTCGGGGGTGAACTCCGAGAGAGGGGTGAACGCCCCACGCATCGTCGCCGGTCCGCTCTCGGGGAGCGCCGCGGTCTCGTCCGCCGGTGTGGAGGTCACCGGCGGGGGCGGGAGAACGGGGAACGAGGGGGCGATGCCGGTCACGACGGGGATGCCGCCCGGTGGGGTGTGGTCCGACAGGGGGAAGGGCTGCGCGGCCTCGGACGGTGTCCGGTCGCGGGTGTCCTGTCCGAAGGGAGGCACGGGCACCTGTGAGATCGGCTCCGGTTCCTGGCGTGTGAAGGGCTGGGTCATGGACGCGGTGGTGGGCGCGGCCATGGGGGGCGGGGCCCCCGGGGCGGGGCCGGACGGGGCGGAACCTGATGGGGCGGGACCGGACGGAGTGAGACCGGACGGGGCGGGAGGGCTCTCGTCTCGTGGACCGGTGGCCGGTGAGGGCACGGAGACCTGATGGGTGGCCTGTCCGGGAGAGGGCTGCGCGAGGGCCTGCTGGGCAGGCTCCTGGCGGGGCGGACTCTGCTGAGGGTTCTGCCGAGTCGGGGGGAGAGGGCCGGAGGCGAGGAGGTCTCCCTCCTCGGGGTGTCCGGGTGCGCCGGCCACGGCGGCGCGGACGTCGGCTGTGGTGTCGTCGCTCTCGCCCGGCTCCTGCGGGGGAGTGGCGTCCGGCGGCCAGACGGCGATGTCGCCGGGCTCTCCCGGGCGAGCGGTGCTCTCCTCGGGGTCGGTCCACACCGGCTCGCCGGTGGCGGCGGGCCAGGGGGCCTCTTGACCTGAGGAGGGCCAGACCTGCATGCCCGCGGCCGCCGCCGTGAAGGCGGGCGGCGGCTGCCAGGGGGGTGCCCCCGGCACGATGGGCGCGGTGGACAGCGGCTGGTCGGCCCGTGGCGAGGAAACCCCGTGCTCGTGGCGCTCGCCCTCGTGCGTCCCACCGGGCCGCGGTGAGACGTTCGGGTTCTCCGGGGTGGGCCAGGCGGGAGGTGAGGGTTCCGGCGGGGTGGGGGAGTTGATCCACGCCGGAGGGGCCGGTTCCGGCCGGGAGAACTCGGACCAGGTGGGGCCCGAGGAGCCGGGGGAGGACTCCGGCCGGGGACCCGAGGAACCCGCGGGGAACTCGGGCCGCGGACCCGAGTCCTGGGAGAACTCGGGCCGGGGGGCCTGCGAGGGGCCGGAGGGAGATCCCGGCGGTCCGGAGGGATCGCGGGGAAGGGATTCCGATGTCTGTGGGTGCAACCCGGGCGGCGGGCCCGAGGGGTCGCGGGGGAACTCCGGCCGGGGGTCCTGCGAGGGACCCCGGAGGAACCCGGGCGGCGGGCCGGAGGGGAAGCCGGGTGGGCCGGGGAGATCCGGTCGGGGGTCCCGCGAGGGGCCGGGCGGGAACTCGGGCCTGGTGGGACCCGCGGAGTCGGAGGAGAACTCGGGCCGCGTGGGGCCGGAGGGTTCCGGGTATGAGAGCGGTCCCGGCTGGGGCGCGGGGTGCGCGGGGCCGGGCCAGGGGGCGGGCGGATCGTCCTCCGGCTGGGCGTACCAGTCGTAGGGGGCGCCGTCGCCGGGGACCGTCCACGGCTGAGCCGCGCCCGGGGCCGTCTCCGGCCACCCGGAAGGGCCGGGGGGTTGCTCGTCGTCTGTGAGATCGGTCCGCAGCACGTGGGGCGAGGGCTGGCCGAAACTCGGCGGCGGCGTCGCCGGTGTCGCCGAACCCTCGGCTTCACGTTGGTGCTCGGACCCGGATTCCTGCCCACGCATACGACGCAGCCTAGCGACAGCCGGAGATCGTCATGCGAGTATGGCCGTATCGTCTGTCGGATTCATGCCTCGAAGTGGGGATATGACCCCATGGTCAGGGGCGTTTTCCGGTCAGTGTCCGTGACTCCAGGGCGGGGGTGACGGTCGCGTCCGCCGCGCCGAAGGCCGCCTGGTTCAGCTTCTTGACCTCGGTTTTCTTTGGCATGTGGCCGTCTTTGTACTGGAACCAGACCATCACCACGTAGTGCCCGTGGCGCCATTCGCCGACGAATGCCTCGCCGGTGCCGAGAAGTTTGGTGACCTTATCCTTACCTGGCAGCGGTTTGATGTATTCCTCGCGCTCCTTGCCGGTGCTCGCCGAGACGACCTTGGACGCTCCCGCCGACGTCTTGAGGTTGGCGACCCCCACGGTGCCGATGATCTTCCCCGAGGCGTCGCGGAAGCTGGCGCGCAGGAGCTGGTTGCACCGCGCCGAGGTGAGGGCCTTCTGGAGCTTCTCCCCGACCACGGCCTTGTCGCACTTCTTGTCGGTCCTGCGGGTGGTCATCAGGTAGGTCTGCCCGCCGATCCGTATCTTCTTGTTCTTGAACACCTCGTTCAGGGTGAGAGGGTGCGGGTCGGTGGCGCGGGAGGAGGCGAAGCCGAACTTGCCCTTCGCGGTGTTCGCGGGCGGGATGAGGGGGGCCGCGGCGGTGGGCTCCGTCGCGCCGGGCACCGGGTCGGGGTCGGAGTTGGCCAGCACGGCGAGGCCGACGCCCGCGGCGACCAGCGCCGCGAACGCCCCGGCCGCGATGTAGATCGGGCGGCGTGAGCGGGGCCCCTCGTCGTACGGGCTCCACATCTCCTTGCGAGGCCGCTCATTGGGCGCCTCGATGGGCCGTCCCTGCGGCCGGGAGGCCTGTGGGGCCTGGGAGGGGGAGTCGGGGGGGCGGTTGTTCTGCGAGGCGTCGAACCAGTGCTGGCCCTGTGCGGGCGGCGACGCGTCAGGCCGGTTGTAAGGCTGGCGGCGCGGCGGCTCCACGGGAAAACCCATGCGCCGAGCGTAGCCCGGTATCGGGGCCGCTTGGCTCAGGAGTATCCGAAGTCCTGGGTCCACCAGGGGCCGTCGGACCCTCGCACGGCTCCGACGCCGGTGGCCCTGAGCTCGCAGTTGAGGATGTTGCGCCGGTGGCCGCTCGTCCCCATCCAGCTGCGCACCGCGTCGTCGGGGGAGGTGTAGCCGCGCCCGATGTTCTCCGCGCCGCCGTCGCGGTAGCCGGTCGCCTCCATCCGCTCCCAGGGGGAGGCGCCGTCGGCGGAGTTGTGGGAGAGGCGGCCCGTGGCCGCCATTCCGGCCGAGTGCCTCCTGGCCGAGACGGTGAGCCTCCTGTCGATCCGCAGCGGTACGCATCCGGCCCGCCTGCGCTCGATGTTGACGAGCCGGACGACCTCGCGCTCCATCGCGCCGAGGGCGGAGGTGGCGCCGCCGTCGTCGCCGTTGAGGAGGAGGCGGGAGGGGCCGTCCTCGCCGGAGCCGCCGGAGTCGCCGAGTGACGTGCCGGGGGTCGGGGTGGGGCGCGGGCGCCGGTCCTCGGGGGCGGGGGTGGAGCGGGCGACCCGGGAGAGCGGGGCGCGCTCGACCTGGCCGGCGAGTGCGCCGCTGGGTGTGGGGCGTACGGGCCCGGTGTCGTTCAGGTAGATCTGGTCGGCGGCCTTCTCGTCGCGGCTGCCCCGGCCGATGATGAAGCCGACGAGCAGAACCGCGAGCAGGCACACGAACACCCCCATGCGGCGCAGGCGCGCTCGCTGGGTATGCCCGGGGTGAGGAAGCTGCCACATACCGCTATCAAAGATAGAGATGTTTGCGGTGAGGAAGAAGGGAATGCTGAGAACATGTTGGAACCGTTCTGTGAAGGTTCCGGCGCTATCGTCCTTGGCTCGTCGTTCGGCGCCCCCTCTCGGGGAACGTCGCGCCGCCCGGTTTCAGGCCCGCTCCCGGAGGGGTTCCGGCGCGGTGACCGGCCCCTTTCCGTGGTCGTCCGGGTCTCGGCGCCCCGCTCGCGGTGACCTTGGATATTCGGCATATAGCGCTGTATATCGGGATAAATCATCATCTCGGCGCCCGGTGCGTGACGGTTTCCCGGCACCGGCCGGTGGCGGGTAGACTGCCGGGGGAACCGCCGGAGAGTCATGTCGTTTTGCATGCGCTCCTCCGCGCCGGTATCCTGCTAGTTCGTTGTGTGCGAATTGGTCTCCTCTAGCAGACCGATACGCGGCGCGTCCGGCGTCATCTCCTCTTTATCTGGAGACGGAAGGTCCGGGCTGTCGTGTGCCCGCACCTACCGACCATGTTGCTGTCCTGTCCGACAGCGCCGAAGACGCGACCAAAGAAGGCATACGACCGTGCGCACGTACACACCCAAGCCTGCCGAAGTCGAGCGTCAGTGGCACATCATCGACGCCACCGACATCGTGCTTGGCCGGCTGGCCAGCCACGTCGCGATCCTGCTTCGCGGTAAGCACAAGCCGACCTTCGCCAACCACGTCGACACCGGTGACTTCGTCATCGTCATCAACGCCGACAAGGTCGCGCTGACCGGTAACAAGCTTGAGCAGAAGAAGGCCTACCGCCACTCGGGCTACCCGGGCGGTCTGCGCTCCATGACCTACGGCGAGCTCATGGACAAGCGTCCCGACCGCGCCGTCGAGAAGGCCGTGAAGGGCATGCTTCCCAAGAACGCCCTCGGCCGGAAGATGATCAAGAAGCTCAAGGTCTACGCCGGTTCCGAGCACCCGCACCAGGCGCAGCAGCCGGTGTCTTTCGAGCTCACCCAGATCGCCCAGTAGTCACTAGCTGCTTGTCGCCAGCAGCGTTGGCCGACGGCCGACGCCGAGTAGGAAAGTTAAGAGGAGAACCGTGGCTGAGCCCACCGGTGTCGAGACGCCCGTCGAGGGCGCTCAGGAAGCGTACTCCGCGGAGGAGTTCCCCTCCGAGTACACCTCCGAGTCCACTGCCAGCGGCGACGCCGCCGTCCGTAAGCCCATCACCACCGGCAACTCGTACGGCACCGGCCGTCGCAAGGAGTCCGTGGCCCGCGTGCGCATCGTTCCGGGCACCGGCAAGTGGACGATCAACGGCCGTACGCTTGAGAACTACTTCCCGAACAAGGTCCACCAGCAGATCGTGAACGAGCCCTTCGTGGTGCTCGGCGCCGAGGACCAGTTCGACGTCATCGCCCGCATCAACGGTGGTGGCGTCACCGGCCAGGCCGGTGCCCTGCGCATGGGTCTCTCCCGCGCGCTCACCGCCCTGGACGTCGAGGTCAACCGCCCGCCGCTGAAGAAGGCCGGCTTCCTGACCCGTGACGCCCGCGCCACCGAGCGCAAGAAGTACGGCCTCAAGAAGGCCCGTAAGGCTCCGCAGTACAGCAAGCGTTAAGCGTTGGGGCGCCTCTTCGGCACCGACGGGGTACGTGGGGTCGCCGGACGCGACCTCACGGCCGAGCTCGCCATGGACCTGTCCGTGGCCGCGGCTCATGTCCTCGGCGATGCCGGGGCGTTCAACGCCAGCGTCGGGCGGCGAGGCCGTCCCGTCGCCGTCGTGGGCCGGGACCCCCGGGCTTCAGGAGAATTCCTGGAGGCCGCGGTGGTCGCCGGCCTCGCGTCGTCTGGTGTGGACGTTCTCCGGCTCGGCGTGCTGCCCACCCCGGCGGTCGCTTATCTGACGACGGCTCTCAGAGCCGACATGGGCGTGATGATCTCCGCCTCCCACAATCCCGCGCCCGACAACGGGATCAAGTTCCTCACCCGGGGCGGCTACAAGCTGCCCGACACGGTGGAGAACGAGATCGAGCAGCGGCTCGGCGAGAAGTGGGAGCGTCCTGTCGGTGCCTCGGTCGGCCGCGTACGCGAGGCGTACGGTGAGGCCGACCGCTACGTGTCCCACGTGCTGTCCACCATGGAGGGCCGTCTCGACGGCCTGAACGTGGTCCTCGACTGCGCCCACGGCGCCGCCCACATGGTGGCTCCCGAGGCGTTGCTGCGGGCCGGGGCCACCGTGGAGACGATCGGGGCGCGCCCCGACGGTCTCAACATCAACGCGGGGGTCGGCTCCACCCACCTGGATCGGCTTCAGCAGATCGTGGTCTCCCGGAACGCGGACGTGGGCATCGCCTACGACGGTGACGCGGACCGCTGCCTCGCCGTCTCGCACACCGGTGAGATCGTCGACGGCGACCAGATCATGGCCGTGCTCGCCATGGCGATGCACGCCGAGGGCAAGCTGATCGGCGACACCGTGGTGGCCACGGTGATGTCCAACCTGGGCTTCAAGATCGCGCTCAAGAACGCCGGTGTCGACGTCGTCGAGACCGCCGTGGGCGACCGCTATGTCCTGGAGGCGATGCGGGCCGGGGGCTACAACCTCGGCGGCGAGCAGTCCGGCCACGTCCTGATGCTCGACCACGCCACCACCGGGGACGGCCTGCTCACCTCGCTGCACCTGCTCGCGGTCATGGCGCGGGAGAAGAAGCCGCTCGCCGAGCTCGCCTCGGTGATGACCCGCCTGCCGCAGGTCCTGGTCAACGTGAAGGACGTCGACCGGTCCAAGGCATCGGCTCCCGAGCTGGCCGCCGCGGTCGGCGCCGCGGAGGCGGAGCTGGGCGAGACCGGGCGCGTGCTGATCCGGCCCAGCGGCACCGAGCCGATGATCCGCGTCATGGTCGAGGCCGCCTCGGCGGAACAGGCGGAGCAGCTGGCCGGTCGCCTCGCCGAGGTCGTCCGTACCGCCTGCGTCTGAAGCGATCGAAACACGGTCCGCACCTGTGGGTGCGGGCCGTGCTTTCGTTCGAGCGGCGTCGGAGGATGCTCAGGAATGTGAGCGGAGCTGTGCGTCCAGGGTCCAGATACCGACGTCCACACCACTGACTCTGGCTCGATAGAGCTCGCGTTCGGTCAGGATGCAGAGGTCGCCCAGCCCCAGCTTGGCCATCACGTGGTCGGAGAACGGTGTTCCCGTTCCGGCTCCTGACAGGAGTGACCGCAGGAAGCCCTCACCCCATTCGACGGTGTGCAGGACCCAGGGCGCCTGTCCGGTGATGACGAGTCCGAGCAGATCGGACAGCTTGTCGGCGTGCTGCCTGCGAAGCCGGCCGTCCGAGAGCTGGGCGATGTGGTTGCCGGTCTCGATCACCGTGGTGACGGGCAGGATGAGATCACATGATCGTTTCTCGTCCCGCAGTGCCCGCAGCACGCTTTCCCGGTCCTGGTTTCTCCCGGGGATGTCGAGGATGTTGCAGAGCACCGAAGTGTCGACGAACTCGACCCTGCGGACCATCGTCAGCCGATTCCCATCAGGCGGTCGAACTCGCTGAAGTCACGCTTTCCGGGAGGTGCCTGCTCAAGCAGGCCCGACGTGACGACCGTGCCGAGATCCCCCTGAGCCATCAGGCTAGGGTAACCGTCGATTTCGGGAAGCGTCCGGAGGTTCGACAGGCCTGTGGCACGATCTCGGGAACACACCACGACGTTCTTGTGATCTTCGGAACTCAGTGCGGAAAGGAGGGCGGGGCTGTGCGTGGTGAAGATCACGCGGGCGGAGTTGCCCGTGGTCGCCTGCTTCACAAGGTCGAGCACCTGCGTCGCCTGGGACGGATGGAGACCGTTTTCGAGCTCCTCGATGACCAGCATGGGCGATTTCCCGTCATCACTCGTATCGCGCCCGCCCAGGTCGAGATCGCGTCCCTGCCGCAGCAGCGTCGTGGCGATGGCCGTGAATCTCAGCAGGCCGTCGCTCATCTCGCGTGCGGGGGTGATCGCGGTTCCTTCCCGCAGGGCGAGCATCACATCGTTCAGATCCGAACGGATGGCTTCGATCCCCGTCACCTCGTGCTCGACGAGGTTCTGCACGCGGGTGAGAAGCTGCCGGAATCGTTCGGCGTCGTGTGTCGCCATGTGACCGATGACGGCGGAGAGGTTCTCCGCCGTTCTGCGTAGCCTTATGTCGCGTCCGGGGACGTACTGCCTCATCAGGTGGGGGACGGGATCGAGATGGAAGACGCCGCGCAGAGCTTCCAGGGTGGCTTCGGCCGCCGCGACGACGGAGCGCTCCACCTCGGTCTTTCCCTCCAGTCGAAGGGCGAGCTGGCTGGTCAGGAGCCGGGAGGAGCGGAAGGGGGCCCGAGGGCTCCGGCCTGGGCGGCCGCGGTACCAGGTGGCCTCGATGCTGCCCGACCCCGGAGAGGCGCTTTCGGTCGCGAGCAGCTTGTGACGAAGCCGCTCCTGAAGGTTTTTCGTGGATCGTCTGTGGCCCGATATGCCCCAGAGCGTTTCGCTGATGATCTCTGGTTCGGGACGAACCTGGATCGTGATATCGAGTCCCACGATCATGTAGCTGCCAGGCTCGTGGTTGAAAGGGAAGATCGTACAGCCCAGACTGAACCGGTCCGCTCCGTGCGGGGGACATCCTTCGATGCCCCCGCGGAGGGGCCCCTCGTCGCCGCGCCTGCTGTCGAGCGCGTCCACGATGTCCGCACCGGTCGCCAGCCGGGAGAGCACTTCGAGCCCGTCGAGCGCGTTCGACTTTCCGCTGCTGTTGCGACCGATGAGCGCTGTCATGCCGCCCAGCGGGAGCTTCGCGTCGCGAAACGTCTTGAACTCCGTGAGGCGCAGCTCGCTCAAGTACGGCTTCATATTCGAACGGTACACGTGCGCCCCCGGCCAGGTGGGACGCACGTGAGTGCCTACTCGTCGCCAGTGAGGGAGAAGCTCCGCAGGCGGATGCCCGCCCAGACGACCGCGCCGACGGTGACGACGATCAGGGCGGGGACGGCGAAGCCGAGGGTGATCTCGGTGGAGAAGAACGCGGAGGACGACAGCTGGTCGGCGATCGTCTGGGCCCACTGCTGGATGGAGAACCTGCGGGCGCCGGGGACGAAGTTGCCGACCACGCCCTCCCAGACGAGCGCGTAGACGATGCCGATCGTGACCGCGTGCCGGGTCAGCACGCCCAGCAGCATGAACACCGCCGCGTACGCGATCCCGCCGATGAGGGAGCCGAGCGCGAAGCCGTACGCGATGCCGGATTCGAGATTGACCAGGAGATAGGCCGCGACGAAGGTCGGTACGGCGGCGAACAGCGCGAGCATCGAGGCGGCGACCACGAACTTGGTCTGGGCGATCACCGAGCGGGAGATCGGCTTGGACAGCAGGTGGATGATCGTGCCGTCGTCGATCTCGGGGGCGATCACCCCGGTCCCCGCGATCAGGCCGAGCAGCGGCAGCATGGTGCCGATGGCGAAGGTCTGCATGAGCGCGACGGCGGTCCGCTCGTCGGCGGCGCCGATGAACCTCATCAGCGCGGCCATGGCGATCAGCACGACGGGCAGCATGATCAGCAGCCAGATCCGGCGGCGGCCGAGGAGCGCCCGGTAGGAGATTCCGGCGATGACACCGTTCATGGTCAGCTGCTCCTGTTGATCAGGTAGGAGAAGACGCTCTCCAGGTCTTCGTCGGCGGGGGAGACCTGCATGATCCGGACGTTCGCGTCCCTGGCGACCCTGGGCAGCAGCCAGGTGAAGCGCCGGAAGTCGACGGCGTGCACCTCCAGGCCCGTCTCTGTCAGCGAGACGGAGCCCGAGGAGGCGTCGGCGATCAGCGCGGACGCGAGGCGGCGGTCGTCGCTGGAGCGGACCTTGAACAGGTGGGGGCGGTCGGTCATCCGGCGGCGGATCTCGCGGAAGTCCCCTGAGGCGGCGTGGCGTCCGGCGACGAGGACCTCGATGTGCTGGGCGACCCGCTCCACCTCCTCCAGGATGTGCGAGCTGAACAGGATGGTCTTGCCCGCGGTGCCCATGGAGCGGACCAGGTCCATCAGGTGCAGGCGCTGGCGCGGGTCCATGCCGTTGAACGGCTCGTCGAGCAGCAGGACCTGCGGGTCGTGGACGAGGGCCGCGGCCACCTTGACGCGCTGGCGCATGCCCTTGGAGTACGTCTCGATCCTGCGGTCCTTGGCGCTCTCCATCTCGACCAGGGCGAGGGCCTTGCGCGCCGCGTCGTCGGGGTTGGGCAGGCGGTGCAGCCTGGCGCTGGACAGCACGAACTGCCAGCCGGTGAGGAAGCCGTAGACGGCCTCGCGCTCGGGGACCAGGCCGATGGAGCGGTAGATCTGGTGGTTGCGCCAGATGCGGTCGCCGTCGAGGGTGACGGTGCCGTTCGAGGGGGGCAGGAAGCCGGCCATCATGTGCAGCAGGGTGGACTTGCCCGCGCCGTTCGGGCCGAGCAGTCCGGTGACGCCGGGGCCGACGGTCATGGTGATGTCGTTGACGGCGACCACGTTGCCGTACCACCGGGACACCTGGGCCAGTTCGATCTTCATCGGGAGGCCGCCTTACGGTAGCGCGCGATCAGGGCCGTGAGGGAGAGGGCGATGAGTGCGATCATGATCGCTCCCGCGACCAGGGTTCCGCCGCTCGCGGGGTAGATGACGCCCGCGCTGGGCTCGGCCCCGAAGATCCCGACATGGACGGCGGCGTCCACCAGGAAGAAGGGGTTGATCAGCCAGGCCCACGCGGCGGCGCCGTCGCTGCCCATCGACTCCAGCGTCGCGAACAGCACGGTCGACACGGCCGAGGCGAGCAGGTAGAAGGCGATGACGGAGGCCACGCCCAGGCCGCGCCTGGGGGTGAACGAGGCGATGGCCACGCCGAGGCAGGCGAGCAGCAGCGCGTAGCCGACCGCGCCGACCATGGCGGTGAGGTATTCGAAGGTGTGCGTGTCGCCGGGCAGGTCGATGACCACCTCGCCGATGTAGAGCACGGTGAGCGGCACCGCGAGCAGCAGGAACATCGCGCTCGCCATCGCCGCGAGCTTCGCCCCGACGTAGTCCCAGATCGTCACCGGTCGCGACAGGTAGAGCGGCAGCACCCGGAAGCGCAGGTCGGGCGCGACGGTGTACGGCGACTGCGAGGCGAGGAAGATCGCGAGCACGGCCTGCATGACGATGGCGTACTCGCTGTAGCGCATCCCCTCCTGCTTGATCAGCGCCATGGCCGCGATGGAGACGACCGCGGGCAGGAGCATCACGCCCAGGAGCACGAACGGGATGATCTTCGAGCGGGCGGTGCGGCCGAGCCCGAAGATCCCGCGCAGGCTGTGCACGGTGAGTGCGACGGCGGCCTGGCGTCGACCGAGCCGTGCCCCCTCGTAGTGGCGGTATCCGATGTCGTGGATGACACCCGTGGGTTCGGAGACGGACTCAGACATTGGCGGGCTCCCTGAAGACGTCCTCGATGCGCTGGCGGCCCTGCTCCACGCGTACGAGGGAGAGGTCGAGCTCGCAGACGGCGTCGCGGAGCACGTCGAAGGTCTCCGGCGCGCGGACGTGGACGAGCAGCATCCTGCCGTGCGGGGTGACGGTCTCGCCCAGCTCGGTGAGGCGGGCCGCCAGCGCGTCCTGGCCCTCCTCGACCTCGACGGTCACCGTCTGGGTGCTCTGGGTGAAGTCCCCGATGGAGGAGGAGCGCAGCAGCTTGCCGCCGTCGATCACGATGACGTGGTCGCAGACCCGCTCCAGCTCGCCCAGCAGGTGGGAGGTGACGAGCACGCTGATGCCGAACTCCGAGCCGATCCTGCGGATGAGCGCGAGCATCTCGTCGCGGCCCCGGGGGTCGAGGCCGTTGGTGGGCTCGTCGAGCAGGACGAGGCGCGGGTCGTGCACCAGGGCCTGGGCGAGCTTGACGCGCTGCTTCATGCCGGTGGAGTAGCCGCCCATCGCCCGGTAGCGCTCCTCGTACAGCCCGACGTGGCGCAGGACGTCGGCGGCGCGCTCGCGGGCCGCGGTGCGCGGCAGGCCGGACATCTGGGCCATGTGCACGGTGAACTCGGTGGCGGACAGGTCGGGTGGCAGGCAGTCGTGCTCGGGCATGTAGCCCACGATCCGGCGGATCTCCGCGCCCTTGGTCGTCACGTCCATGCCCAGCACCTGGGCACCGCCCGCGCTGGGTTCGAGGAGGCCGAGGAGGATCTTGATCAGCGTGGACTTGCCCGCGCCGTTGGCGCCGACCAGGCCGGTCACACCGGAGCCGACGGTGACGGTGAGCTGGTCGAGCGCCGTCACCCGGGGGAAACGTCTGGTTAGTCCCTCGGTGGCGAGGATAGTCATGCTCGGACACTATCCGTCGCCGCAGGTGCGCACCTCCGTCATGCGAAGGAGTCTCCCCTCGTCCAAAAGGTCAATTCTCAGCCGCTATCTCCCACCCGGGCGCGCCGGCAGCCGCATGCCGAACCGGGACCAGTAGGCCCTCTGGACGAGCAGCGTCACCACACCGGAGATCACCATGCCCGCGACGTTCACCCCGAGCTGGACGGCCGAGGCGGCCATGTCGCCCCAGCGGGCGAGCGCGGCGGCGACCGCGAAGTATCCGGCGGCGGGGACCGTGGTGACCGAGATGAAGACGCCGACCAGGGCCGAGGACTTGCCCGCGGTGACCGAGAGCACCCCGGCGGCCCCCGCGAGCAGTGCGACGATGAACGACCACCTGTCGGGCTTCACGATGAACTCGATCTCCTCGTGCCCGGTCGCGAGCGTGCCCACGCCGATCCAGCCGAGCCCCCGCGCGGCCAGCGCGCAGACGAAGGTGATCGTGAGGGCGGCGGCGAAGCCCAGGACGAGGGTCCTGGCCGCGCGGCCGATGAGGTTCCCGTCGGTGCGGAGCAGGCCGAAGCAGATGGCCGCGATCGCGCCGAACTCGGGCCCCAGCACCATCGCGCCGATGATGAGGATCGGTGAGTTGACGATCACGCCGATCGCCGCGAGCAGCGTGGCGATCGTGAGGAACGCGAGGAAGGCCCAGGTGAGCCGGGTGTCCTCGTCGACCCGCTGGGCGAACTCCGCCCAGACCACGGCGTCCTCGCTGTCGCCGGGTGCCTCCTCCTGGGCGCGCTCGGCCGCCTGTGAGATCGACAGGTCGATCTGCTCGGCCGCGATCGACCCCTCCGTGTGGAGGCCGAGCTCCTGGAGTCGCTCGATCACCTGGTTGGCGGCCTCACGGGCGATGTCGAACTGGACGAGGTCCCCGGCCGGGGAGCGCGCGACACCGGGGAACAGGACGATGTTGAGGACGCCGACGCACTCGTCGAGCACCTTCAGCACCTTGTCCGTCAGCTCCGCCGGAGTGATCACACGTAGATGCAGCACGGGCCAACCCTAGGACCTGGATCCCGGCCGGCTGAAGCCCGGGAGCCGTACGGTCGTCGTCCGCCCCTTTCCTGCTTCCCGACTGCCCGGGCCGGTGCGGGAGCGGAGCCCGTCAGGGAACCTTGAGGGCGGGGTCGGCGCTCAGGCGCCGGAGCAGGTCGGCTGTGCGGGAGGCCCGCTCGGCGTCCTGGCCGGTCCGGTGGTCCGACTCGATGGCGTCCGCGAGGGCGCCCAGCTCCCGCGGCGGCAGGAAGGCGTGCGCCGCGCGCAGCCGCAGCAGGATTTTGCGGCCGCCCGGCTCCTGGGCGTACAGGTACAGGTAGGGGAGCCGGTGGCCGGTCAGGTCACGGGCTCTTGAGCACTCGGGGAAGGAGTCCAGCCAGACGTGGGCCCGCGCGAGATCCACCCTGCGCGTCGTGAACGCGCCGTGGACCTCCACGACGCTTCCCTCCATCTCCGCGCGGAAGCGGAGGACGCCGAGGAGGACGATGAGGAAGACCACCATGACCAGGGCGAGGGGCAGCGTCAGGATCAGAGAGGGGTCGTCGAGGGAGAGGTCGACGACCCGCCCGATCTCCGAGATCGCGAACAGCGGGAAACCGACGAAGGGGACGGCGAGGAGTATGGCAGCGATCTTCATGCCGGTGCTCGCGCCGACGCTCAGCTTCAGCGGACCATGAGATGAGATGCTCACACATAAGACACTAATCCACTCTTCTGGCGAGTGCTTGGTGCTGTTACGGCATGCATAACCGCAGGCGGGGAAGTTTTTTACCTCCGATGGGTGAGTGGCCGAAACGGGGCCCGGAAAGGTAACGAGGTGTGACGCCGGAGGTCCGCTACGTCATGATCATGGCTCTGACGTGCAGATTTGTAGTCGGACGGTTACCGGTCGCGTCTTGGTTCACGGTTTCGGGGAAGGGGCGGGTGTGCGTTCTCGCCGTGCTGGAGCGGGAACGGACGACCTATTCACGGGATACCTCCGCAGCGTTTATTCAACCAATTCTGTCAATAAAACACTGATATTCCCCATCGTTCACTCAATGACCATCGAGAATGACTCGCAGGTATAGGCTTCCGCTGTTCCTGGTGTGGTGTCGGCCTTTTTCGTCGTCGCCGCCTGCCGGTGGGCCCACGATCCGGTCGCCCGCCCGGCGAAGGTGGCGGGCGGCGCCCTCTCCCGGCGGGGCGCGTGGGCGGCACCACCCGCGCGTGCGCCCGAGGTCACGGACGGCATGGGGGTGGGATGGCGACGGCCGGTGAATCGGATCGGACCGCTTCCGCCGGAGCGGCGCGCCGGTACCGCCGTGACCCGCTGGGGTTCGTCGAGTGGGCGGCCCGCGAGCACGGCCCGGTGTTCCGGCTGCCCGACGACGGGTCACTGTGCGTGGCCGACCCGGTCGAGGCCCTGCGGGTGCTGCACAACGAGGAGGGTCACTACGACGAGGTGTCCGACTTCTTCCATGTCCGCGGCGGGCGGCTGGGGTCGCGGGAGACGCAGGTCGCCATCGGGCGTGCGGCGCGGGCGACGGTGCGCGCCCACCTGGCCGCCCACCGCGAGCGGCTGCCCGCCGTCGTGGCGGGGCTGGGGGAGGTCAGCGAGTGGCCGTCGGCCGGGCGCACCGCCGCGCACCGGTTCCTGGCCGAGGCGCTGCTGCGCCCGGACAGCCCGCCGGCGCTGCGGGAGCTGATGACGCGGGTGGTGGAGCGTGACGTCCTGATCCGTCCCGGCGGCCGGCTGGCACGCGTGGCGCGGGCGGCGCTGTGGGCGCGCGTGGTGCGGGCGGTCGCCGGCGAGGTGCGCGCCCGCCGGGCCGGTGTGACCGGTCCGGCCGGTCAGGGGCCCGGTCGCCCCGGCGACCTGCTGGACGCCGTGCTCGGATCCACCCCGCCCGACACGCCCGCCGCGCAGGTCGCCCAGGTGTATCTCCTGCTGTTCCGTACCTCGGTGGCGCCGGTCGGCCACGTGGTCGGCTGGGCGCTGCTGGCGGCCGCCGCCCACGGCGTCGACCTGGCGGACGTGCCCGCGGAATCGGCCGTACGGGAGTCGCTGCGGCTGTGGCCGGTGGCGTGGCTGCTGGGCCGCCCGGTACACCGCGCCCACCGGATCGGCGGCGTGCGGCTGGAGCCGGGGGAGAGCGTGTCGGTCTGCGTCTACCTGCTGCACCGCGACGAGCGGTACTGGTCGCAGGCCGCCCGGTTCCGGCCAGGACGGTGGGACGACGGCCCCGGCCCTCGCGGGGCCTACCTGCCCTTCGGCGGCGGCCCGTTCACCTGTGCCGGGGCCGCTGTCGCGCAGACCCTGGCCACCGGCCTGCTCGCCGCCGTGAGCGACGGTGCCCGCCTGGAGGTGCGCGGCGGCCACGGGCGCCCCCACGTCGCGGGCATCATCACCCCGCCCTCGTTCCAACTGCGCCGGACCCCCATCAGACCCTGACCGCCAGCGGCCACCAGGAAGGGAGGTGAACTCCATGAGGAAGTTGCTGCGCCGTGTTACCGGCCGCCGGGTCAACCGGCAGGCATGGTTCGTCTGGTAAGACTCTCTCCCCCTCCGGCCGCGCCTGGCCTCCGACGGCCCGGCGCGGCCCCGACGGGTCCGCGCTCAGGGAGGCGCTCATGACGCATGTGGACGAGACGCTGGCGGCGTACGAGAGCGTCGCGGCACGGTACGACGAGCTGAACGCGCGGATGGACACCGCCGCCCTGGTGGACCGCTACGTGGAGATGGCGGACCTGTACGGCACGGGCGGGCGGCGGCTGCTGGACGCCGGGTGCGGAACCGGCCGCAGCAGCGTGGCCTTCCGCGAGCGGGGGTTCGAGGTGACCGGCTACGACCTGTCGCCGGCGATGGTGGCGATGGCCGGGAGCAGACCCGGAGCCGAGGACGTCCGGTTCCTGGTGGGACGGCTGCAGCAGCCCCCGCCTGGGCTGACCGGCTTCGACGTGGTCGCCTGCGTGGACCTGCCGATGGCGTACCTGACCGGCACGGACGAGCTGCGGTGGGCGCTGGCGTCGGCGCGCGACCAGCTCGCGGACGGCGGGGTGCTGATCTTCGACCTGAGCACCATCGGCTACTACCGGCGTACGTTCGGCGTCCCGACGGTCGCCGACCGCGGGGACCGGTACGTGGCGTGGTTCGCGGCATCACCGCGGATCGAGGCCGACGCGGTCGTGGTCACCCAGTTCGACCTGTTCGAGCGGGCCGGCGCGGGCTGGGAGCGGGTGTCGATGCGGCACGTGCAGCGGCACCGCTCCGACCGGACGGTGCGCCGGGTGGCCGAGCGGGCCGGGCTACGCGTGGTGGCCACCCGCGGGCTGGTGGGGACGTCGGCGCGGGAGCCGGCCGACGAGGACGACCACGACCGGATCCTGTACGTCGCCCGCAGGGCCGACTGAGCGCCGGATGTGTCCCCGGTCGTGGGCGGCACTCTCGCCACCCCAGGGGAGTCGTCGGCCCCGGACAGGGGATCCCGATGCGGAAGGGATCCTCGGCCGCGTCCCTGCGTCCCCGCGCCGCTCATGCCCCGCGTCGTTCCCCGCGGTCAGGTCGTGGTCAACCGGCCTGGCGGCAGCGCTCCAGATAGAGGACCAGGTCGCGCATGCGGTCGGCAGGCCAGGGGAGGCTCCGGCCGATCTCCTCGCTGTTCTCCCGCCACATCCGCCGCGCGGTGGCTTTGGTTCCCTCCCCGTCGTCGCCGTCGTCGTGGAACCGGTTCGCCAGTGCGTCCCAGCGGTGGACCAGGGCCCGCACGCGCGGGTCGTCAACCGGAGTGTCGTCCCGCACGTGCCGCAGGAGCTCCTCGACGAGCCCCGCCCATTCGGTCCTGGCCGCCTCGACGGCCTCCGGGCCGAGGTCTGCCCTGCGCCGGGCCAGTTGCTCCCGCTGCTCCGTCGTGAACGAGCTCTCGAACATAGAGATCATCTCCAGGGTCGTCATGAACTGGTCCGGATCGGGCATCGACGCACTGTCGATCTGTCCCAGCAGGCCGTGCAGCCGGCGGGTGAGCCGCTGGATCCGCGCGCCGTGCGCCTCCAACTCGCGAAGCTGCGCCGCCAGCAGGTCGCGCATCGCGGCCAGGTCGTCCGTGGAGTTCGCGAGGACGTTCGCGATCTCCTCCAGAGACAGCCCGAGCGTTCGCAGGGCCCGCACCCGGTACAGCCGCCGCACGTCGTCCCCGGTGTAGCGGCGGTGCCCCGACACGGTACGTTCGCTCGCGCTCAGCAGGCCGATCGCGTCGTAGTGACGCAGCGCGCGCACGGTCATCCCGCTCGCCCGCGCCACCTCGCCGATGCTCCACCGACGCCCGGCGTCGTCTTTCCCGATCACGTCCGCAACGTTAGGACCTGCCGTTGCGGCGGGTTCAAGTCCCTTGCGGATCCGGCGCCCCACGCGACTCGACGGCGATCACCGGGTGGACGAGAGCCATCGGTGATCGATCACCGAGACTCCAGCGATCTGGACGGCCCTGCTGTCCGGGAGGGCCTGATAGGCCGACGTGGCGGCGCGGGATCTGGAGGGACCGGCGCCGCCACGTCTCGAAGTCAGGAGTCGGTTGATGATCGGGGAGCGTGAGGGGCCTCCCGGGGGTGGGGCGGAGCGCCGGGAGGGTCAGATCCGGCGGAGGCGGACGCGCTGGATGGAGTGGTTGGCGTCCTTGTGGAGGACGAGGTCGGCCCGGCCCCTGGTGGGGGCGATGTTCTCGACGAGGTTGCGCTCGTTGATGTCTCGCCAGATGTTCCTGGCGAAGTCGGTGGCCTCCTCCTCCGACAGACTCGCGAGATGTTTGAAGTAGGACTTCGGGTCCTCGAAGGCCGTACGCCGGAGCTTGTGGAAGCGGTCCACGTACCAGTCGCGGATGTGTTCGACCTTGGCGTCCACGTAGATCGAGAAGTCGAAGTAGTCGTTGATCGCGAGGGCGGTGGGCGGTGCGGGCTGCAGGACGTTGAGGCCCTCGACGATGAGGATGTCGGGTCGGCGCACGGTCTGGGGCGCGCCGGGCACGATGTCGTACTCCAGGTGGCTGTAGACCGGGGCCGTCACCTCCGGAAGGCCCGCCTTGACGTCGGCGACGAACCTGACCAGGGCCCGCCGGTCGTAGCTCTCGGGAAAGCCCTTCCTGTGCATGATGTCCCTCGCGGTGAGGACCTCGTTGGGGAAGAGGAAGCTGTCGGTGGTGATCAGGTCCACCCGAGGGTGCTCGGGCCAGCGGGCCAGCAGGGTGTGCAGCAGCCGGGCCGTGGTCGACTTGCCGACCGCGACGCTCCCCGCGATGCCCAGGACGTACGGGGCCGTCCTGCGCCCGCCGCCGAGGAAGGTGTTGAGCGCCGCGCTGCGCTGCCTGGCCCCGGTGAAGTGGAGGTTGAGCAGCCGGGTGAGCGGCAGGTAGATGTCGGTGACCTCGGCCAGGTCGATCGGGTCGTCGACGCCGCGCAGTTCCTCCAGCTCGTCCTCGGTGAGCGTGAGGGGCGTGTTCTTGCGGAGTTCGCTCCACTGAGCCCGGCTGAGCTGCACGTACGGTGTCGCGGTGTCCAAACCGTTGGCCATGTTCAGAGAGCCTACTGATCCGTCGGGAGCGGGTTCCTGGCGGGTGTTGGTCCGTGGGACGGGGTTCTGGCGGGTGTCGGTGTGCCGGGGGCGGCCTCTCGGTGGGCGTTGGTGTGCCGGGAGCGCTTCCCGGTGGGTGCTGGTGTGCCGGGAGCGCTTCCCGGTGGGTGCTGGTGTGCCGGGAGCGCTTCCCGACGGGGGTGGTGCGTCGGGAGCGCTTCCCGACGGGCACCGGGCGGGATTCTTGGTCTGTCCGGGGGGTTCTCCATAGACGCACCGGACGACTTCTCAGGGAGGGGGTATGACAATGTGCGGAATAGTGGGATATACGGGACAGCGCCAGGCGATCGAAGTCGCGGTCGAGGGGCTGGGCCGCCTGGAGTACCGGGGATACGACTCGGCGGGGATCGCTCTGGTCGGGGCGGACGGCCTGGTCGTGGAGAAGCGGGCGGGGAAGCTGGCCAACCTGCGCTCGGCGCTGGTCTCACGTCCCACACCGCCGGCCGCGGCGACGACGGGGATCGGGCACACCCGGTGGGCCACCCACGGGGCCCCCACCGACCGCAACGCCCATCCGCACACCGACTGCGAGGGACGGATCGCGGTCATCCACAACGGGATCATCGAGAACTTCGCCGCGCTCAGGGCCGAGCTGGAGAACGCGGGGCACAGGATCGTCTCCGAGACCGACACGGAGGTGGTGGCGCACCTGCTGGAGCGGTTCGCCGCCGGAGGGCTCATGGAGGCGATGCGCCGGGTCTGCCTGCGGCTGGAGGGGGCGTTCACCCTGCTCGCGATCTCGGCCGACGAGCCCGACGTGGTGGTGGGCGCGCGGCGCAACTCACCGCTGGTCATCGGCAGGGGCGAGGGGGAGAACTTCCTCGGCTCGGACGTGGCGGCGTTCATCGCGTACACGCGCGAGGCGGTGGAACTGGGCCAGGACCAGGTGGTCGAACTGCGTCCCTCGAAGATCACGGTCACCGACTTCCAGGGCCTCCCGGCCGTGACGCGCGACTACCACGTCGACTGGGACGCCTCGGCCGCGGAGAAGGACGGCTACGACCACTTCATGCTCAAGGAGATCGCCGAGCAGCCCCGGGCCGTCGCCGACACGCTGCTCGGCAGGGTCGGCGAGGACGGCCGGCTGGTGCTGGACGAGATGCGACTGTCCGACCAGGAGCTACGCGACATCAACAAGATCATTCTGGTCGCCTGTGGGACCTCCTACCACGCCGGGCTCATCGCGAAGTACGCCATCGAGCACTGGGCGAGGCTGCCCTGCGAGGTCGAGGTGGCGAGCGAGTTCCGCTACCGCGACCCGATCCTCACCCGGGACACGCTGGTGATCGTGATCAGCCAGTCGGGCGAGACCATGGACACCCTCATGGCGGTACGGCACGCGCGCGGGCAGCGGTCGCGGGTGCTGGCGGTCTGCAACGTGAACGGTTCCACGATCTCCCGCGAGTCCGACGCCGTCCTCTACACGCACGCGGGCCCGGAGGTCGCGGTGGCCTCCACCAAGGCGTTCCTCACCCAGTTGGTGGCGTGCTACCTGGTGGCGCTCTATCTCGCCCAGGTCAGGGGGACGAAGTACGGCGACGAGATCACCCAGATCGTCGACCGGCTGGCGGAGGCGCCGTCGAAGGTGAGCGAGGTCCTCTCGACCGTCGAGCCGGTCCGCGCGCTGGCCAGGTCGCTCGCCGACGAGCGGTGTGTGCTCTTCCTCGGGCGGCACGTGGGCTTTCCCGTCGCGCTGGAGGGGGCGCTGAAGCTCAAGGAACTGGCGTACATGCACGCGGAGGGCTTCGCGGCGGGCGAGCTGAAGCACGGCCCGATCGCGCTGATCGACAAAGGGCTCCCGGTCGTGGTCGTCGTCCCCTCGCCGTCGGGCCAGCGGATGATCCATGACAAGATCGTGTCCAACATCCAGGAGATCCGGGCGAGGGGTGCGAGGACCCTCGTCGTCGCCGAGGAGGGGGACGTCGCGGTCGGGCGCTACGCCGACACGCTGATCCACATCCCGGTCGTGCCGACCCTGCTCCAGCCGCTGGTCGCCGCGGTGCCGCTCCAGGTCTTCGCCTGCGAGCTGGCCACGGCCAAGGGGCACGACGTCGACCAGCCCCGCAACCTCGCCAAGTCGGTCACGGTGGAGTAAGCCCTCCCCGTGCGTTGTCCACAGCCTGTGGATAAAGTCTATGGATTACCCACACCCGTAAGTGGGTATAGAGTCTGCCCTTCTTCTTGTCCCATTAAGTGTCGATATATGCCATATAACGGTTTACTGAGGCGCATCAACGTGGCGTGAATCCACCGGATCCAAGGGAGCCGCAAGATGGACCGTCGTCGTTTCCTCGCCCGAGGTGGCGCACTGGCCGCGCTGGGGGTGGCCGGGCCGTTCGCGGGGGTCGCGCGGGCGGGGGCGAACGGGGAGCTTCTCCCGGGGGCCGGGTACGGCCCGCTGAAGCCGGTCAAGGACGAGCGGGACGGCGTGGTGCGCCTCCACCTGCCCGACGGCTTCCACTACCGGTCCTTCAGCTCGGCCGGCGACAAGTACAGCGACGGATCCACCGTCCCCTCCAGGCACGACGGCATGGCCGCGTTCCGCGGGCCGGGCGGCAGCGCGATCCTCATCCGCAACCACGAGGTCAACGGCCCGGTCGGCGCGTTCGGAAACCCGGCCAAGGCCTACGATCCGGCGGCCGGCGGCGGCACCTCGACGCTCAGGGTCACCCGCTACGGCAAGGTGCTCACCTCCGCCCCCAGCCTGACCGGCACCCAGATGAACTGCTCAGGCGGCCCGATGCCCTGGGGCGCCTGGGTGAGTTGCGAGGAGACCGTGAACGGGCCGGACGTGGGCGACGACTTCACCGGCCAGGACAACGGCAAGCTCACGCGCAAGCACGGCTACATCTTCGAGGTCCCGCTCGACGGCCAGGCCGGAGGACCGATCAGGAACGCCGGGCGGTTCGCCCACGAGTCGGTCGCGTTCGACGGGTTCACCGGCGCGCTCTACCTCACCGAGGACAACTTCGGCTTCGCCTCCGGCTTCTACCGCTACCTGCCCCCGAAGAACCCGCTGACGGCCCGCCGCATCCTCGACGGCGGCCGGCTCCAGATGCTGGCCGTGCGGGGCGCGCCCGGCAAGAACCTCTCCCTCGGCCAGCCCAGGGGAGCCTCGTACTCGACGACCTGGGTGGACATCGACGACCCCGACCCCACCTTCATCGGCACCCCCGCCAACAGCCTCGCCCTCCAGGCCGTCGGCAACCAGGGCAGGGCGAAGGGCGCGGCGCTCTTCTCCCGGCTGGAGGGGGCGATCAACCACCACGGCACGATCTACTTCGTCTCCACCCAGGGCGGCGCGACCGCGTCCGGCGACACCCCGCCCGGCGGCTTCGGCAAGGGACGCGGCCAGGTGTGGGCGTACGAGACGTGGAGCGGGCGGCTCAAACTCGTCTACGAGTCGCCGGGCGCGGTCACCCTCGACCTGCCGGACAACGTCACCGCCAGCCCCAGAGGCACCCTGGTCCTGTGCGAGGACGGCGCGGGTGACAACTACCTGCGCGGCCTCACCCGCCAGGGCGAGATCTTCGACTTCTCCCGCCTCACCCCCGTCCGCGGCGACTCCGGCGCCGAGTTCGCCGGCTCGACCTTCGGCCCCGGCGGTCACACCCTCTACGTCAACGTCCAGTCCACCAAGGGGACGAGCTTCGCCATCTGGGGCCCCTGGCAGCGCGGCGGCTTCTGACCGGCGGGAACGCGGGCCGACGGCGTGACGCCACTAGCCTGGGAGGGTGATCGTTGGTATCGGTGTCGACGTCGTGGACGTGGCGAGGTTCGAGGCGACGCTGGTGCGGACGCCCGCGCTGCGGGGACGCCTGTTCACCGATAGGGAGAGCGGGCTGGCCACGGAGTCCCTCGCCGCCAGGTTCGCGGCGAAGGAGGCCGTCGCGAAGGCCCTCGGCGCCCCTCCCGGGCTGCGTCACCTGGACGCCGAGGTGCTCAGCGGGGAGCACGGGCGGCCCGAGCTGCGGGTGACCGGCCGGGTGGCGGACGTCGCCGAGGCCCTGGGCGTGGCCCGGTGGCACGTCTCCCTCACCCACGACGGGGGCGTCGCGATCGCCTACGTGATCGCCGAGGGATAGATTCGGTGGAATGCGGACCGCGTACACCTCCGACCAGATCAGGGCGGCCGAGGCGGCACTGATGGCGACGCTGCCCGAGGGCGCCCTGATGGAGAGGGCGGCCACCGGGCTCGCGGTGGTCTGCGCCAGGATGCTCGGCGGCGTGTACGGCTCCCGCGTCGTGCTGCTCGTCGGCGGTGGCGACAACGGCGGCGACGCCCTTTACGCCGGGGCCCGTCTCGCGGCCAGGGGGGCGAGGGTCGACGCGCTCCTCGCCGGTACGCGCGTCCACGCGGGGGGTCTGGAGGCCCTGCGCCGCGCGGGCGGCCGCGTCACCCGGCTCAACCCCGATCCCGGTCCCGGATCCGGTCCCGACCCCGATCCCGATCCCGGTTCCGGTCCCGACCCCGGTCCCGGTCACGGCGCGGGAAACGGGCCCGGTATCGCGGTGGCCACGGCGGATCATCCCGCGGGTGCGCGCGTTCGCGGCCTGCTCGACGCGGCGGACCTGATCGTGGACGGGATGCTCGGGATCGGCGGGGCCGGGGCACTCAGGGAGCCGTACGCGACCCTCGCCCGGCTCGCGAACGACGCGCCCGGCGAGGTCGTCGCGGTGGACGTGCCCAGCGGTGTGGACGCGAGCAGCGGCCGGGTGGAGGGTCCCGCGGTCGTCGCGGACGCCACCGTCACGTTCGGGGCGTGGAAGATCGGGTTGCTCGTCGATCCCGGCTCCCGGCACGCGGGCCGGACGGAACTCGTGGACATCGGCCTCGGCCCCCACCTGCCCGACCCCGAGGCGGTCGCGCCGACGGACGCCGACGTGGCCGCGATGCTGCCCAGACCCGACGCCTCGTCCGACAAGTACCGCCGGGGCGTCGTCGGGGTCGCGGCGGGCAGCGAGCTCTACACCGGCGCCGCGGTGCTGGCCGTGGGCGGGGCACTGCGGGCCGGGGTGGGCATGGTCCGCTACGCGGGGGGCGCGGAGCCGGTGGCCCAGGTGCGGGCCCGCTGGCCGGAGGCCGTGATCACCACGCTCGCCCCCGGGGAGGGGGTCGAGAGGGTGGGCCGCGTGCAGGCGTGGGTGCTCGGCCCCGGCCTCGGCACCGGCGACGAGGCCCGCGCCGTCGCCCGTTCCGTGCTGTCGAGCGAGGTCCCCGTGCTCGTCGACGCCGACGCGCTCACCCTGGTGGCCCAGGACAGGGCGCTGCTCCGCAGGGACGCGCCGGTCCTGATCACCCCGCACGCGGGCGAGCTCTCCCGCCTGATCGGTGTGCCGAGGGAGCGGATCGAGGCGCGGCGCCTGGAGAGCGTACGGCGGGCGGCGGCGGAACTGGGGGTGACCGTGCTGCTCAAGGGCTCGACCACGCTGGTCGCCGAGGAGGACCGGCCGGTCGGGATCAACCTCACCGGCAGCCCCTGGCTCGCGACCGGCGGCACCGGCGACGTGCTGGCGGGTCTGGCCGGCGCGCTGCTGGCCGCGGGGCTGAGCGGGTACGACGCGGCCTCCTGTGCCGCGTATCTGCACGGAATCGCCGGTCGTCAGGGCCCTCTCACCGCCTGGGACGTCGCCGAGGCCCTGCCGGAGGTGGCGCGCTCCCTGCTCGACGGGCCTCGGCATCGCCTCCCACCTGCCAAACTGGGGTCATGAGTTTCCCGATGACTCCCGCCGAGGCACGGGTGGATCTCTCGGCGATTCGTGAGAACGTGAGGCAGCTCGCGAGCCACGCTCCCGGCGCCGAGATGATGGTCGCTGTCAAGGCCGACGCCTACGGGCACGGGCTGGTTCCCGTGGCCCGCGCCTGCCTGGAGGCCGGCGCGGGACGGCTGGGCACCGCCTACATCCGCGAGGCCCTGGAACTGAGGGCCGCCGGGATCACCGCGCCGATCCTGGCGTGGATCATCCCGCCGGGAGAGCCGCTTGAGCAGGCCGTCGGGCACGACATCGAGCTCTCGGCGAGCTCCGTCTCGATGATCGACGCGATCGCCGACGCCGCCGCGGAGGCCGGTGGGGCGGCGAGGGTGCACCTGAAGGTCGACACCGGCATGTCACGCGGTGGCGCGACGGCGGCGGAATGGGCGGCCCTGGTCCAGCGGGCGTTGCGGCACCAGGCCGAGGGCGTGATCGAGATCGTCGGGCTCTGGTCCCACTTCGCCTGCGCCGACATACCGGGAGACCCGTCCATCGCGGCCCAGCTGGCGGCCTTCGACGAGGCGCTGCACATCGCGGAGAAGGCCGGGGCCGGAGGCTCCCACGTCATCAGGCACATCGCCAACTCGGCGGCGATCCTGACGCTGCCGCAGGCACGCTACGACCTGGTCCGTCCGGGCATCGCGACCTTCGGCCTGAGCCCCGTGCCCCGGCTCGGAGGTTTCGGGCTGCATCCGGCGATGACGCTCGTCGCGCGGATCGCTCTGGTCAAACGGGTGCCCGCCAGGTCGGGCGTCTCCTACGGACACCTGTACGTCACGGATCGGGAGACGACGCTTGGCCTCGTCCCCCTCGGGTATGCGGACGGGGTCCTACGGCACGCCACCAACGTGGCGGAGGTGATGGCCGGTGGCCGCAGACGGCGGATCGCGGGCAGGGTCTGCATGGACCAGTTCATGATCGACGTAGGAGACGACCCGCTGACGGAGGGTGACGAGGTGATCCTGTTCGGCGACGGTTCCCGTGGCGAGCCCACCGCTCAGGAGTGGGCGGATTCCCTCGACACGATCACGCATGAGATCGTGACCAGGATCGGTTCGCGGGTCCCGCGCGTTTACCGGTGAAAGGAAGCTCAGGGGGGCGCATGAGTAGTACCAGACGGCGCAAGGTCGGTATCGCGGGCGCGGTCGTCGGTGTCGCGTCGGCCGGAGTGGCCGCAGGGGCTCTCGCCAAGCGGTACGCCGTCGGACGCATCAGGCTCCGCCCCGACCTGGAGGCGAGCGAGCCGCTCGGAGAGCTGCGCGGCCGCCCCACCACGGTCACCACCTCCGACGGTGTTCCCCTGTACGCCGAGGTCGACGGGCAGGAGGAGGCTCCGCTCACCGTGGTGTTCTGCCACGGTTACACGCTCAACCTCGACTCCTGGCACTACCAGCGGCGCGACCTGGCCGGCGAGCACCGCCTGGTCCTGTGGGACCAGCGCTCCCACGGGCGCTCGCCACGCATCCCGATGAAGGACTGCTCGATCGACCGGCTCGGCGACGACCTGGCCGAGGTGATCGAGGCGCTGGTGCCCGGCCCGTGCGTGCTCGTCGGCCACTCCATGGGCGGTATGACGATCATGGCGCTGGCCGACAGGCACCCGGAGCTGTTCGGCGACAGGATCAGAGGGGTGGCGCTGATCTCCACCTCCACCGGCAAGCTCGGTGAGATCTCCCTGGGCCTGCCCGCGCTGCTGTCGAAGGCGGTGCACAAGGTCACGCCGGGCACGGTGTCGATCCTGAGACGCGGTGGCTCGCTGGTCGACAAGAGCCGCCAGGTCGGCAACGACGTGGCCTTCCTCGTCCTGCGCCACCTCGGGTTCGGCGATTCCAAGAACGTGAGCCCCACGGTCGTCGACTTCGCCGAGTCGATGATCCGCTCCACCCCGTTCGAGGTGATCGCCGAGTTCTACCCGGCGCTGATGTCGCACGACAAGCTGAGCGCGCTACGCGTGCTGGACGAGGTCCCGACCTCCATCATGGTCGGCGACAAGGACTGGCTCACCCCCGTCGAGCACAGCAGGGCGATGGCGGCGGCGCTGCCGAGCGCCCGGTTCACCGAGGTTCCGGAAAGTTCGCACCTGGTCCAGCTGGAGCGGCCTACCGTGGTCAACGACGCCCTGCACGACCTGCTCAAGCGGGTGGACACGGCCGACATCGATGACGAGGACCGGTGAGCCGCAGGCGCACGTACGGCGTACGGTGAGCCCTGAGCGGGGTTCGCCGGGGCCGTGAAGACGGCGCTGAGCCCTGGAAGGTCCTGGAAGACCTCGTGAGGCCCAGGAAGGCATGGAACAGGAGTGACGAAGCGGTGAGAATCGTGGCGACCGCCGAGGAGATGCGGGAGCTGGGCGAGGAGTTGGCGGCCCTGTTGCGCCCGGGGGACCTCGCGGTGCTCTCGGGCCCGCTCGGCGCGGGCAAGACGACCCTGGTGCAGGGGATCGCCGAAGGGCTCAAGGTGCGCGGCCCGATCACCTCGCCGACCTTCGTCATCGCCCGGGTGCACCCCTCGCTCTCGGGTGGACCGGCCCTGGTCCACGTCGACGCCTACCGCCTCGGGGGTGATCTGGAGGTCGACGACCTGGACCTGGACGCCTCGATCGAGGAGTCGGTGACGGTCGTGGAGTGGGGCGAGGGCCTGGTGGAGGGGCTCGCCGACGACCGGCTGGAGATCCTCATCGGCAGGGGCGCGTCCGAAGAGCCGGGGGAGGAGCGGACCGTCACCCTCAGGGGAATCGGGCCGCGCTGGCACGGCGTCATCTGATCTGCCTACAAAGACAGAGAAATCCTGGCACGCTCGGACTACGCACCATTGGTCTAGATCGTCAGGCGTGATGATCGACTCTTGCGGGTTTGCCCATGTTTAATGGGGAACAGGTGGGAAATCGTGCCGGGCGAGGGTCGTCGGCCGGAGGGCGAAGTGGAGTTCGACGGTGCCAAGCGTCAAGCGTGTCGCGGTTGTGGGAGCCATCCTCCTTTTCGGACTGGTCGGGTGCTCTGCGGGTGCCGAAACGGCCGACCCGTCGGGCACACCCACCACGGCCCCACCTGATTCCGGCATCAGCCGGCAGGACATCGAGGTCCAACTCCAACCGGCCCGCGCCAAGGCCGGGCAGAAGGTATGGATCCTGGCCAACTGCCCGATCCCGCAGGGCGGCCCCGAGCATCGCGGTACCGCGTCCTCCAAGATCTTCCGCACCCCGGTGACCCTCGACCCGATCCTCGCGACGCCCACGCCCGACCCCGCCTCGACCGCGACCCCGGCACCGCGTCCGTGGGTCCGTGGCCAGGCCACCGTCGCCGAGGGCACCGAACCCGGGATCCACGAGGTCAACGCGAGGTGCGAGGGGACCAACGACACCGGCAAGGCCAACCTCAGGATCGTGGCCGACACCGAGCCGAGCTCCACCCCCACCTCCAAGCCGACCAGGACGATCATCAGCACCGAGGCGCCGGAGACGGGTGGCGGCGGCACCGCCGCCGGAGGCCCGAACGACTCGGGCGCCCCGATCGGCACGACCGGCGTCCTGCTCGCCCTCGCCCTGGCCGGCGGCATCGGCATCGCGGTCGTGCGTCGCCGCCGTTCGTAGTCCTCCATGGCCGATTCAACCCGCTGGTCCAGGATCGTCCTGGCCGGGGTCATCACCGGCGTCGTCCTGGTCGCGTTCGGCAACCGGGGCGGCGAGGTCGAGAAGGAGAAGGCGCCCGCCCGCGCGTCGGTCTCGCCCAGCCGCATCGACATCCCCTCACTGGGGATCAAGGCGCCGCTGATGAAGCTCGGCGTGACCGACGGCCGGGTCGACCTGCCGCCGTACGAGAAGCCGAACGTCGCGGGCTGGGTGAAGGACAGCGCGGTCCCCGGCGACGAGGGGTCCGCGGTGATCCTCGGGCACGTGGACACCAAGACCGCGCCCGCGGTCTTCTACAAGCTCAAGGAGATGCGGGAGGGGCAGGTGATCAAGGTCGTACGCAGCGACGGCAAGGTCGCCCAGTACCGGGTGGACACGGTCGAGCAGATCAGCAAGAACCGGTTCCCCGCCGACAAGGTCTATCTTGAGGACGGCCTGCGACTGATCACCTGCGGCGGGACCTTCGACTGGGACAGCCACGAGTATCGCGACAACCTCATCGTCTACGCCACCCTGGTCAAGACCTGAGCCCTCGCGGGACGGGCTAGGCTAAGTGTTCGTGCTGGTCCTGGCCTTTGACACCGCGACCCCCGCCGTCACCGCAGCTCTGCACGACGGTGCGAGGGTCCTCGCCGAGTCGACGACGATCGACGCGCGCCGCCACGGCGAGCTGCTCGTCCCCACGATCGAGACGGTCCTGAGCGAGGCCGGGGCCTCGCTCCGCGACGTCACCGCCATCGTCGCGGGCTCGGGACCCGGCCCCTACACCGGCCTGCGGGTCGGCCTGGTGACCGCCCAGGCCCTCGCGACGTCGCTGGGCGTCCCGGCGTACGGCGTGTGCACCCTCGACGCGCTCGCGTACGGCAGCGGACCGGACGAGCCGTTCCTGGTGGCCACCGACGCCCGGCGCAAGGAGGTGTTCTGGGGCCACTACCGGGACCCGCGCACCCGGCTGTCGGGCCCCGCGGTGGACCGGCCCCAGGACCTGCCGGGGGAGCTCCCGCTGGTCGGCGCGGGCGCGCGGATGTACGCCGAGATCGTCGGCGCCTCCCGGATCCTGGACGCGCCGGAGTATCCCGGCGCGGGCGCGATGGCGGCGCTCGCCGCCGGGCGACTCGGCGAGCCGGGCGTCCGCGAGGCCGCGGAGAGCGGCACCCACCCCGTGCTCGGTCCGCCCAGGCCGATCTACCTGCGCCGGCCCGACGCCAAGGTGCCCTCGGCGCCCAAGAAGGTCTCCACGTGACGGCCGTCCTGCGCCGGATGACCGCGGACGACCTGCCCGCGGTGATGGAGGTCGAGCGGAAGACCTTCCCCGCCGACGCCTGGAGCGAGGGCATGCTCCGGGGGGAGCTCGACGACCAGCCGAGGACCAGGCACTACGTGGTGGCCCTGGTCGACGGCGTGATCGTCGGCTACGCGGGCCTCGCCGCGGCGGGGGACCAGGCCGACGTGCAGACCATCGCCGTCCTGGCCGAGTGGCGCGGGAACGGCGTCGGCGGCGCGATGCTGACCGATCTTCTGGCCGAGGCCGCCCGCAGGGGCGCCGTGTCGGTCTTCCTGGAGGTGCGCGCCGACAACCTGGGCGCGCAGGCCGTCTACGACAGGTTCGGGTTCGAGCGGATCGGCCTGCGCCGCCGCTACTACGAGGACGGCACTGACGCGATCATGATGAGGAAGGATCTCCATGCGTGACGAACCGGTGGTCCTGGGCATCGAGACCTCCTGCGACGAGACGGGAATCGGCCTCGTCAGGGGGCACACGATGCTGGCCAACGCCATCGCCTCCAGTGTCGAGCAGCACGCCCGCTTCGGCGGGGTGGTGCCCGAGGTCGCCTCCAGGGCGCACCTGGAGGCGATGACCCCGACCGTGGAGCGGGCACTGGAGCGGGCGGGCCTGCGGTTCGCCGACGTCGACGCGATCGCGGTCACCGCCGGGCCCGGCCTGTCCGGCGCGCTGCTCGTCGGCGTCGCCGCGGCCAAGGCGTACTCGCTGGGCCTGGGCGTGCCGCTGTACGGCGTCAACCACCTCGCCGCCCACGTCGCGGTGGACCAGCTGGAGCACGGGGCGCTGCCCAAGCCCTGCATCGCGATGCTGGTCTCCGGCGGGCACTCGTCGCTGCTGCTGGTGCCCGACGTCGCCAGGGACGTCATCTCGCTGGGTTCCACGGTGGACGACGCCGCGGGCGAGGCGTTCGACAAGGTGGCGAGAGTGCTCGGCCTGCCGTTCCCCGGCGGGCCGCACATCGACAGGGTGGCCCGTGACGGCTCCGGCGCGGCGATCGCGTTCCCGCGCGGCAAGTACGACGACGGGACGCTCGACTTCTCCTTCTCCGGCCTGAAGACCGCGGTGGCCCGATGGGTGGAGGCGAGGGAGAAGGCGGGTGAGCCGGTTCACGTGCCCGACGTGGCGGCGTCGTTCCAGGAGGCCGTCGTCGACGTGCTGACCCGCAAGGCGTTGCAGGCGTGCGCCAAGTACGACGTTCACGACCTGCTGATCGGTGGCGGGGTGGCGGCCAACTCCCGGCTGAGGGCGATGGCACAGGAGCGCTGTGACGCGGCCGGTGTCCGGTTGCGGGTCCCCAGCCCCGGGCTGTGCACGGACAACGGCGCCATGGTGGCGGCCCTGGGCTCGGACCTGGTCGCGGCCGGCATCACGCCGTCGCGGCTGGACATCCCGGCCGACTCCTCGATGCCCATCACCACCGTCCACGTCTGACGGGCCCCGTCCTCGTCAGGGGATGACGCCCGGCCGAGGGCGTCCGCGCGCTCCTTCGAACCCCCGCCGAGGGCGTCCGCGCGCGCCCCGCCGATCCCGCCGGGGGTGTTCGTGCGTTGGACCCCCGCCGGCGTGTCCGTGTGCGCCCGTCGGCCGTCGCGCCCCCGTTGGGCGGCGGCCGCACGGGGCTCTCCCCTTTGCCGCGGGTTCTTCCTCCGGGGGCCGCCCCGAGGATTTCTCCTTCGAGGGCTCCTTCCTCCCGGAGGCACTTCACCACGGGTGCCTTAGACGGAGTGCAGGGTGAGCACCGGGTAGTCGGTGTAGCCGCGGTGGTCGCCGCCGAAGGCCGAGCTGAAGTCGGCCTGGTTGAGCTCGGCGCCGAGGCGGAGGCGGAGCGGCAGGTCGGGGTTGGCCAGGAACGACTGGCCCAGCGAGACCAGGTCGGCGCCGCGCTCCAGCCACCGCGTGACCCTTTCGACCGGGGCGTCGATCGAGGGGTCGTTGACGATGAGGGCGTTCGACCACAGCGTCTGGATCTCCTGGTTGAGCTCCTCGGAGGAACTCGCCACCAGGTGGAGGTAGCCGAGGTCGAGCGCGGCGAGCTCGGAGACGAGCGCCGGGTAGATCTCGTGCATGTCGTCCTCGACCAGGTCACCCGCGCCGTTGCCCGGCGAGAGGCGGATGCCGACCTTGGAGGCGCCGATCCGGTCCACGACCGCCCGCGCGGTCTCCACGGCGAAGCGGATCCTGTTCTCCGGCGAGCCGCCGAAGTGGTCGTCGCGCAGGTTGGCGTTCTGCGACAGGAACTGCTGGATGAGGTAGCCGTTGGCGCCGTGCAACTCGATCCCGTCGAAGCCCGCCTCCACGGCGCGTGCGGCGGCGTCGGCGAAGTCCTGGACGGTGGACTCGACCTGGGCGGTCGTCAGTTCGAGCGGGGTCTGGTAGTCCTGCAGGCCGGTGGGCGTGAAGATCTGCCCCGCCGGCCGTACGGCGGACGGCCCCAAGGGGAGCGCGCCGGTGTTGTCGGGGTGGCCGATCCGGCCGGCGTGCATGATCTGGGCGAAGATCCTGCCGCCCGCCGCGTGGACGGCGTCGGTGACCTCACGCCACCCGGCCACCTGTTCGTCGGTGTGCAACCCCGGGGTGTTCATGTAGCCCTTGCCGGCCTGGCTGGGTTGGACCCCCTCGGTGATGATCAGGCCCGCCGAGGCCCGCTGGGCGTAGTACAGGGCGGTGAGCGACGAGGGGATTCCGTCGACGTAGGCCCGAGAGCGTGTCATGGGCGCCATCACCAGGCGGTTGGGCAGCTGGAGGCCGGCGAGCGTGAACGGTGAGAACGGCATGGTGAACTCCTTTTGTTGGCTGGCCAACTTGGCTAGCCAATAAGTAGTTCTACAACTTGGTCGGCCAACATGCAAGCGGGTAGTCTCGGGGAGAGCGGAAGGACCCGACCATGGCGGAGTTGTCGATCGACGAAGAGCGCGACGTGACCGAAGAGCGCGGCACGACACCCGAGGCCCTCTCCGGAGGAGGTGACGAGGCCGGGGCGTGTCCCTCGTCCGCCGGCGAGTGCGGCGACTACGACAACGACCTCAACTGCCTGATGGCCTACGCCACTCGCGGCCACCGCGTGCTGCTCGCCGACCTCCTCGGCGAGATCGACCTCTACCCGGGCCAGGAGCGTGTGATGGGCGCGCTGTGGGACAACGGCCCCCAGTCGCAGAACGCCCTGGCGAGAATCGTCGGCGTCGACGTGTCCACCATGACCAAGACCCTGCAGCGCCTGGAGCGCAGCGGTTTCGTCAGTCGCAGGCCCGACCCCGCCAACCGGCGGATCAGCATCGTCGACATCACGCCCAAGGGGCACGCGCTCCGCCCGGAGGTGGACCGGGTCCTCGCCGAGGTGCACCGGCGGATGACCAACGGACTGACGGCCGAGCAGACCGACGAGCTGTCGTCCCTGCTCTCGGTGGTCAGGAACAACCTGTGCCGCGAGGCGAAGGTCGTCGAAGGCGAGGGGAGGCGCCCGGCGGCCGATGCCACCCGCTCCGGCTGACGGCGTCCGTGCTTCTCGCGCGGTTCGTCCTCTCCCCGTGAGGCCCGGGTCTCCCCACACGGTGAGGGCCGGGCGGGATCTTCCGCGAAGGGCGAGCGGGACCGGTGAGGCCGGGCGGGATTTTCGCGAAGGCCGAGCGGGACCGGGGAGGGCCCGGAGCGGCCCCCGGCGGAGAACCGAGGTCAGTCCTTGTCGCCCCTGGTGGGACGGAGCAACGCCTCGGCCAGGGCGAGCATGGTCTCCTCCAGGGCGCTCAGACGACGGGTGAGGTCGGCGTGCGCGGGCTCCACGGTCTCGCTCAGGGCCTCGGAGAGCTCGTCGCGGTCGGGCAGGGCGCGGAGCGTCTCGGCGAGAGGGGAGAGTGCCGCCTCCGCCCTGATGACGCGCTCGTCCAGGGAGTCGAAGCGCTCGCGCTGCTCGGCGGTCTGAACGCCGATGAGCGCGCCGACGCCGAGCACGGCCGGCAGGTCCTCCAGGCGCTCGTCCAGGCTCTCCAGGCGCTCTGCGGACTTCTCCGCGCGCCCGTCCAGCGTGGACAGCCGGGAGTCGATGACGTCCATCCGGCAGGTGAGGCGCCCCTCGATGTCGTCGAGGCGCTCGTCGAGGGTGTCGAAGCGGCCACCGGCCGTCATGCGATGGCCGTCCAGCCTGTCGATGCGGCTCTCGACGGCGGCGGTGCGCTCGTCGATCCTCGGCGCGACCAGGTCGACCCCGGCGCCCACCTGCTCGACTCTTCCGCTCACCAGGTCGACCTTGCCGTTCACCTGCTCGACGGCGGCGAGCATCCGGTCCGTGGCCGTGCCGACGGCCTGCTGGACGCTCGCCACCAGGTCGAGCATCCCCGCCTCGACGCGCCCGGTGCGCTGGGAGAGGTCGGCCACGGCCCGGTCGAGGCGGCTGAACCGGTGCGCCGCGACGCCCATGTCGGCCTGGAGCCTGCCCAGGTGCTCGGCCAGTTGCCCCACCTGCTCGTCGAGGCCCTGGGTGCCGTCGGAGATCGCCCGTAGGCGGGTGAGCGCCTCGTCCATGCTCTCGCCCACGGAACCGAGGTCGGTCCACAGGCTCGGCAGCTCGCCCAGGGGGACGACCCGGTCGCGGACGGTGTCGACGCGGCGGCCGAGGGAGTCGACCCGCTCGCCGACGGTGTCGACGTGGTCGCGTATCGCCTCGACGTGCTGGGCCAGGCCCTCGGCCCAGGAGGGCGGGCGGGCGGCGATGTCGTCCAGCCGGCCGTGGACGGACTCCAGCGTGCCGTTCAGCCCGCCGATCTCGCGCTCCCTGACCTCGCGAAGCACCCACTCCATGCCCTCCAGGCGCCGCCGGATCTCGTCGAGCACGGCCCCCTGGGTGCGCTGCTCGTAGACGTGGTCCTGTGCCGCGCGGGCGAGGAGCTCACGCATCCGGTCGGAGATGGCGGCCTGGCCGCCTGCCTGGAGCAGGGTGTGGTCGGAGTGATCCACCGAGAGCTCCTTCGCTCGCCGACGCTCAGCCGCGCGGTTGGGTTTGATGGGATTTGCTGATGAACGAGAGGGAAACGCAGGCGAGAGAGAACTCCCGCCCGGCAACCTTAGCCCCTGGATCAGGGTTTTCTGGCAGCGAGAATAAAAGAAAGGAATTGCCGGTTGGCTGGAAGAATTGACTATTTTGGCTGGTCAGATGGTGATGATCCGCCGGTCAGTCGGAGGTGCACACGAAGGCGAACGGCCGGTCACCGATTCGGGTGAGAATGACCACCGCGGATTCCCCGCCGGAAAGTCGGAGGTCTTTCCTGAGGCGGTCGACGTCCACCGCTGAGCCACGCTTCTTGATCGTCACATTGCCGGCGCCGCGCTCGCGGAGCGCCGCCCGCAGCCGCTTGAGCGAGAACGGCAGCGTCTCGTGGACCTCGTACCGCGACGCCCACGGCGTCGGCGTCGCGGTGTCACCGGTGATGTAGGCGATCTGCGGGTCGAGCAGGTGCCCGCCGACCGACGCGGCGATCTCCGCGACCAGGTGGGCGCGGATCGCCGCGCCGTCCGGCTCGTAGATGTAGCGTCCCGCGGGGCCGGTGGCGGGATCGCCGAGGGCGGGGTCGGGGGTCATCGTGGCCCCCGACGGCAGGATCGTCGCCCTGCGCGCCGCCTCGCCCGCCAGCGCACCGCACCAGATCACGGCCTCCTTGACGTCGCCTTTGTACGAGACCCACTCGGCCTCCGCGCCCTCGGGGACGAACTCGTACGGGATCCCGGGGGCGACCTTCAGGCAGGCGGCCCCGGCTCGGGCCACCATCTCCAGCACGGCGGGCCAGGGCGGTGAGTATCCCATCGGGTCGAAGGTCCGGCCCCGCGCGCCGCGGCGCGCGGGGTCGGCGAACAGGACGTCGAAGGCGGCCGGGTCCAGGGTGGAGGCGTCGGCGGCGCGGACCGAGACCCGGTCGCCGAAGCCCAGGGCGTCGGCGTTGGCCTGGGCGATCGCGGCGGTGAGCGGGTCGGCGTCGACGGCCTCGACGGAGCACCCGGCCCTGGCCAGGGCGAGGAGGTCGCCGCCGATGCCGCAGCAGACGTCGGCGACCCGCGAGCCCGGGGGGAGGCGCCGCGCCCTGTGGTCGGCGACCTCGCGGCGGGTGGCCTGCTCCAGGCCGGTCCGGGTGAAGTACATGAGATCGGCGTCGGCGCCGAACTTCTCCCTCGCGCGCAGCCTGAGCGTCGCCTGGGTGAGCGCCGCGGAGGTCAGGTCCGCGTCGTAGATCTTCCTTAACCTCGTCACCGCCGTCACCGGGTCGTCGGCGGCGGTCTCGGCCGCGGCGCCCAGAGCCTCCTGGCCGCGCTGGGTGAGGAGCTCCCGGAATGCGTCGAGATTCACATCGGCCGACGCTACCGCCTCGGCCGTAGGGCTTCGCCGTAGGGCTTCCACCTGGCTTGACGTTCGCGTGAAGCGGAGAAGGGGTGCTTCGTGTTGACTGTCAAGGCCACCTTGCATACTGTTCCGTATTGGCACTCTCCCGGTGAGAGTGCCAAATACATGCGACGAGGCAGGTCTGACACCCGCGACGGCAGACCGCTGGTCGCCTCTTCTAGATCATTCATATCTGAAGGGGAGGTCCGACGTGACGACCGCCACCAAGGTTCCCGTTAAGCCGCTCGGCGACCGCATTGTGGTCCAGCCGCTTGAGGCCGAGCAGACCACCGCTTCCGGTCTGGTCATCCCGGACACCGCCAAGGAGAAGCCGCAGGAGGGCAAGGTCCTCGCGGTGGGTCCCGGCAACTGGGACGACGAGGGCGAGAAGCGGATTCCGCTCGACGTCAAGGAGGGCGACGTGGTCCTCTACAGCAAGTACGGCGGCACCGAGGTGAAGTACAACGGCGAGGAGTATCTCGTGCTCTCCGCCCGTGACGTGCTCGCCATCATCGAGAAGTAGTTCTCGCTTCACAAAGATGACGTATCGAGCCCCGGGTCGCGTCAGCGCCCGGGGCTTTGATGCGCCGACGTACTTATAGAGAGGATTGTCATGCCGAAGACCCTGTCGTTCGAGGAGGACGCGCGCCGAGCTCTCGAGCGCGGCGTGAACGCTCTCGCGGACGCGGTCAAGGTGACGCTGGGCCCGCGCGGCCGCAACGTCGTCATCGACAAGAAGTTCGGTGCGCCCACCATCACCAACGACGGTGTCACCATCGCCCGCGAGGTCGAGCTGGAGACGCCGTACGAGAACCTGGGCGCCCAGCTGGCCAAGGAAGTGGCGACCAAGACCAACGACGTCGCCGGTGACGGCACCACCACCGCGACGGTCCTGGCCCAGGCCATGGTCCGCGAGGGTCTGCGCAACGTGGCCGCCGGAGCGCAGCCGCTCTCCCTCAAGCGCGGCATCGACATCGCGGCCAGGACCGTGAGCGACCGGCTGATCGAGTCGGCCCGTCCGGTCGAGGACAAGAAGGAGATCGCGAATGTGGCGACGATCTCCGCGCAGGACGCCAAGATCGGTGAGCTGATCGCCGAGGCGTTCGACAAGGTGGGCAAGGACGGTGTCATCACCGTCGAAGAGTCCAACAGCATGGGCCTGGAGCTCGAGTTCACCGAGGGTCTCCAGTTCGACAAGGGTTACCTGTCGCCCTACATGGTGACCGACCAGGAGCGCATGGAGGCGATCCTGGAGGACCCCTACATCCTGATCACCCAGGGCAAGATCGCCTCTGTCGCCGACTTCCTGCCGCTGCTCGAGAAGATCGCGCAGACGAAGAAGGCCCTGCTGGTCATCGCCGAGGACGTCGAGGGCGAGGCCCTCGCGGTCCTCGTCACGAACAAGATCCGTGGCACCTTCACCTCCGTCGCCGTCAAGGCGCCGGGCTTCGGTGACCGCCGCAAGGCCATGCTGCAGGACATCGCCATCCTCACCGGTGGCCAGGTCGTGAGCGAGGAGATCGGCCTCAAGCTGGAGCACGTCGGCCTGGAGGTGCTGGGCACCGCCCGGCGCGTCGTCATCACCAAGGACTCCACCACCGTCGTCGACGGTGCCGGTGAGGCCGCGGCGATCGCCGACCGCGTCAAGGAGATCAAGCTCGCCATCGAGCAGTCCGACTCCGACTGGGACCGCGAGAAGCTCCAGGAGCGCCTCGCCAAGCTCTCCGGCGGCGTCTGCGTGCTCAAGGTCGGCGCGGCCACCGAGGTGGAGCTGAAGGAGAAGAAGCACCGCCTGGAGGACGCCATCTCGGCGACGCGTGCGGCGATCGAGGAGGGCATCGTCTCCGGCGGTGGCTCCGCGCTCATCCACGTCTCCAAGGTCCTCGACGACCTGGGCCTGACGGGTGACGAGGCGACCGGTGTCTCCATCGTCCGCAAGGCTCTCGTCGAGCCGGCCCGCTGGATCGCGGAGAACGCCGGCCTTGAGGGCTACGTCGTGACGGCGAAGGTCACCGAGCTGTCCGTCGGCCAGGGCTTCAACGCCGCCACCGGCGAGTACGGCGACCTGATCGCCCAGGGCGTCATCGACCCGGTCAAGGTCACCCGCTCGGCCGTCCAGAACGCCGCCTCCATCGCCGGCATGCTGCTGACGACCGAGGCCCTCGTGGTGGACAAGCCCGAGGAGGAGGCCCCGGCCGCCGGCCAGGGTCACGGCCACGGCCACGGCCACTGATTCCTCAGCGGTTCCGAAGCGGTTCCGAACGGCTCGCGTCTCGCAGGAGGCGCGAGCCGTTCGTGTTTCGCGGTAAACCGAAAACGATCTCAAGCGTCATGTCGGACGGAAGACCAAACGCGGTTCTAGCGAATAGACGATGTATTTGGCAATCGAATGAAATATTTGCACATTCTGTAGTCGTTGCCGTCGCTGTTTGATTACGCCCCGTTACTCCGCCTCAATGTGACCAATCCGTAGCCGTTTGCGATGACGACAGTCACTATCGGGGCGGGCATCATGCCTAACGTGACCGAGGGATGCGTCGCCGACGCCAAAAATGGGGTGAGGCTTGCGACGAGGTCTGATGGGGTCGCCCACAGGGATGATCTCAAGGATCTGACAAGCCTCGCCGTTCAGGGGGATCGCACCGCGATCGAATCTCTGATCGCGCAACTGCGGCCGATGGTCGTCCGATATTGCCGTGGTCGTCTGGGCCGGGTTTCCGGCCAGTATCACATCGCGGACGACGTGGCCCAGGAAGTATGCATAGCGGTGCTGTCCGCGCTGCCCCGATACCGTGACATGGGACGCCCGTTCGCTTCCTTCGTCTTCGGTATCGCGTCTCACAAGGTGGCCGACGCGCTGCGCAGCTCCGTGCGATCCGCCGTGCCCACCCAGGATCTTCCTGACGGGCCCGACGAGGGGCCGGGGCCCGAGGAGACGGTGGTGCGTTACATCGAGGCCGAACACGCCCGCCGGCTGCTGTCCAGGCTGCCCGACAACCAACGCGAGCTGCTCATGCTCCGAGTGGTGTCGGGTCTTTCCGCCGAGGAGACCGGTAATGTACTCGGCATGTCACCAGGTGCGGTTCGTGTGGCCCAGCACAGGGCGCTCGCCCGGTTGCGAGCGATGGCGGAGCTGGAGTCGATAGCTTGACCGCGGAGCCGTCGAAGAGGGGGCGCGAGCGCAAGCCCGAGCCGCGGGACGGGGATCGCGACGACCCGGAGCGAGAACGATCATGACAACGGTTCACCCGCGCCGTCCGGTTCGTAGATACGGGCCGGACGAGGACCCGGCGGTAGCCGAGACCGACGAGCTCGTGGAGGCCCTCTCGGGCAGGACGCCCGTCTCCACCTCGGACGTCGCGGTCGCGCTGCTGGCGGCCCTGGTCGACGACGTGGATCAGCGGTGTTCTTCGGTGTCGATCACGCCGTCCACGTAACCACGGGCGTATTCCCAGCTCACGTAGTCGGTGGGGTTGGGCTGGTAGGCGGGCTCGTGCACCTGGGGCTGGCCGTTCTCGATCATCTGGCGCAGGTTGCCGCGCAGCAGCTCCCAGTCGAAGTAGTGCTGCTCTCCACATTCCGGACAGTCGAGCACCAGGCCGAGTACGCCCTGAGGCTCCAGCAGCGAGCGGAAGACCTCCACGTCGGCGAGGTCGGTCATGGCCTCGTCGCGCTCGTCCGTCGTCAAGGGCTCGGGATCGTCGGCATCGCCCAGCGCCGCCGCCGGGTCGTCGGGGTCATCCGCGAATGGGTCGCGAGGGACATCGTCGAGCACGATCCCACCTTATGGCCTGGATGTGACAGACGAGTTCCGAACTGTATGAGTGGGACGCTTTAGGACAGTGCGGGCAACTCGGAGATGCCGAAGGTCCCCGGCGATGGGGGAAGGTCCAGGTGACAGGGGAGCCCGAGGGCGGCGGCCGTGCCGGTAGGCCCCGGGGAGCCTCGGGAGCCCGGGTGGCCCGGGGGAGCCTAGGCGAGCCAGCCGCGCCGGGCGGCCTCCACCCCCGCCTGGAACCGCGACTGCGCCCCCAGTTCGGACATGGCGTCGGCGAACCTGGCACGCACCGTGCGGACCGAGACGCCCAGCTGCCGGGCGATCATCTCGTCGGTGACGCCCTGGCCGGCCAGTCGCAGCACCCGGACCACCCCGTCGTCGCGGTGGGTCCAGGGCAGGCGGGCGGCGCGGGCCCACAGCTCCTCGAAGAGTGAGCGCAGCGCGGCCACCACGACGGGAGCCCTCACCAGGTGGAAGTTGTAGGCGTTCTCGGGCAGCGTGCCGCCCCACTGGGCGGGCATGCCCGCGGCGTCGTCCCCCGCGATGAGGAACCAGCTCGGCACCGTGTCGAGGGTGCGGACCTCGGCCCCCGCCCGCTCGAACTGGTCCAGTTTGTCGCGCAGACCGGGGATCTCCAGGGTGTGCACCGGGATGGTGACCCGGCAGGAGAGCAGGCCGTCGCGCTGGGCCGCGATCCACTGGTCGGCGTAGCGGTGCGCGAAGTCGCTCATCGTCCGCCTGTCGGGGATGCCCGACATCAGCTTCAGCGGCGGGGCCTGGACCGCCATGCCGATCACGCTCTCGTAGAGCTCGTCCGCCCCTCCGACCAGGTCCACGGAGAACTGGCCGGTCTGGTAGTCGCGCCCGGCGTCGTACTGGTGGATGAAGCCGCGGATCGAGCCGAGCACGGTGTCGATCCTGCGACTCTCGGCGGCGAGCCGGTCCAGCCTCTCCGCGACCAGGTGGCCGAGGGCCGCGGCCGGGTGACGGGCGAGGTACTCACCCCCCTGCTCGTCGACGACTCCCAGCCGTACCAGGGTGGCCAGCTCGCGGCCGATCGGCTCGGGCGAGCCGTTGGTGGCCTGGGCGAGTTCGGCGCAGGTGGCGCGGTGCAGGCGCAGGACCGCGTTGTAAAGGGTCGTCTGGGCCGGGGTGAGCCCCAGGGTTTCCAGTGGATCGGGCAGTGCGGGGGTGTCTGTGCGCATCGGTGAGGGACTCCTGCAGGTACACGAGGTCTGGCGAGGATAACCCGGCGAATCATCCCTGTCCGGGCGTTGCTTCTACTCGCATGCCCTCGTGTGCAGCTTCGTGCAATTGCACGTTCGGACATTGCGTGGCGAACGCATCGTGACGCACCCTTGACGCAGCGTCGGCAAAGGCGCGGATCACACCGCCATCCGGATGTGGAGGGGGGTTCGGGTGGTGTCAGGGCGTCCCCGCGCCGACGCCGGTGATCCGGGGGACCGAGCGGATCACCGACCGCTCGGTCCCTCGCTTTCCCTTTCCTCCCCGTTTTACCTGGGGGGCCCGTCTTTCCCCCGGGCCCCCCGGACCCCTCTTCTCTCCGCGGTCCACCTGTCTCGCCTTTTTCCCCCGGGTCCACCGGGTTTGGCGCCAGACTCTAAACTGTGACCCGGGGGTCGGCGCCTTTCCCCGTCATGAGAGCGCCGCGGCAGGAGGATTGCAGATGGCCAAGTTCACCGAGCCGGGGTTCACGTTCGACGACGTGCTCCTCGTTCCCGCGTATTCGGACCTGCAGCCGGGGCAGGCCGACACCACCACGCGGCTGTCTCGGGGCATCACCCTGCGGATCCCGCTGGTCTCGGCGGCGATGGACACGGTGACCGAGGCCCGCATGGCGGTGGCGATGGCACGCCAGGGCGGCATCGGCGTCCTGCACCGCAACCTGTCGATCGAGGACCAGGCCCAGCAGGCCGACCTCGTCAAGCGCTCTGAGGCCGGGATGGTCACCAACCCGGTCACCTGCTCCCCGGACGACACGCTGGCCGACGTCGAGCGCCTGTGCGCGACGTACCGGATCTCCGGGGTCCCGGTGACCGACGAGACCGGTGTGCTCGTCGGCATCGTCACCAACCGCGACATGCGCTTCGAGACCGACGAGAACCGTCCGGTACGCGAGGTCATGACCCCGATGCCGCTGGTCACCGCGCCGGTCGGGGTCTCCACCGACGACGCGTTCGACCTGCTCAAGCAGAACAAGATCGAGAAGCTCCCGCTGGTCGACGCCGGAGGGCGGCTGCGCGGGCTCATCACCGTCAAGGACTTCACCAAGAGCGAGCAGTATCCCCTCGCCACCAAGGACGCCGACGGCCGGCTCGTCGTGGGGGCGGCCGTCGGCGTCGGGGGCGACGCGGAGAAGCGGGCGATGGCGCTGATCGAGGCCGGGGTCGACGTGATCGTGGTGGACGTCGCGCACGGTCACTCCAAGGGCCTCGCCGACATGATCGCCAAGATCAAGTCCAACAGCCGGGTCGACGTGATCGGTGGCAACATCGCCACCCGCGCGGGCGCCCAGATGCTCGTCGACGCCGGGGTCGACGCGGTCAAGGTCGGCGTCGGGCCGGGCTCCATCTGCACCACCCGCGTGGTCGCCGGTGTCGGCGCCCCGCAGGTGACGGCGATCCACGAGGCCTCGCTGGCCGCGGGTCCCGCCGGGGTTCCGGTGATCGGCGACGGCGGCCTGCAGTACTCGGGTGACATCGTCAAGGCCATCGCGGCCGGAGCCGACACGGTCATGCTCGGCTCGCTCCTGGCGGGTTGCGAGGAGTCCCCGGGTGAGCTGATCTTCATCAACGGCAAGCAGTTCAAGTCGTACCGGGGGATGGGCTCGCTCGGCGCGGTCCGCAACCGCGAGCGCGGCGGCGCCTCCTTCAGCAAGGACCGCTACGCGCAGGGCGACGTCGGCCACGAGGACAAGTTCATCCCCGAGGGCATCGAGGGGCAGGTCCCCTACCGCGGCCCGGTCGCCGCGGTGGCCCACCAGCTCATCGGGGGCCTGCGCCAGGGCATGTGGTACTCCGGGTGCCGTACGGTCGCCGAGATGCACGAGCGGTGCGAGCTGATGCCGATCACGGCGGCGGGCCTCAAGGAGAGCCACCCGCACGACATCCAGATGACGGTCGAGGCTCCCAACTACCACGGTCGCTAGAGCGGCGCGCGCCGCTCACGCGGGAGAACGTGGCGTGCGCCCCGCACGCACGAGACGCCGCGCGTACGGCCGTACCGCGGGGAACCGGCGTGTCGGGCGCACGCAGGGAACACAGCGTGCGCTGTGCGCGCACGGAACACGGCGTGCCGGGCGCACGCATGGAACACGGCGTGCGCTGTGCGCGCACGGAACGGGAAAGACAGGCATATGACTCAGGTAGAGATCGGCCGCGGCAAGAACGGCCGCCGTGCCTACGCGCTCGACGAGATCGGCATCGTTCCCTCCCGTCGCACCCGCGACCCGGAGGAGGTCTCGATCGCCTGGCAGATCGACGCCTACCGCTTCGAGTTGCCCGTCGTGGTGAGCCCGATGGACAGCGTGGTCTCACCGAAGACCGCCATCGAGGTCGGCAGGCTCGGCGGTCTCGCCGTGCTCGACCTCGAAGGGCTGTGGACCAGGTACGACGACCCGACGCCCCTGCTGGAAGAGGTGGCCGAGCTCAAGGGCGCGCCCGCCACGAAGCGGCTGCAGGAGATCTACGACGCGCCGATCAAGGAGGAGCTGATCGGCCGCCGCATCGAGGAGATCCGCGCCGCCGGGGTGGCGACGGCCGTCCGGCTGTCCCCGCAGCGCACGGTCCAGTACCACAAGGCCGTCATCGACGCGGGCGTGGACATCTTCGTGATCCGCGGCACCACGGTCTCGGCCGAGCACGTCTCCGGCAGGGCCGAGCCGCTCAACCTCAAGCAGTTCATCTACGAACTCGACGTGCCCGTCGTCGTCGGGGGGTGCGCCACCTACACCGCGGCGCTGCACCTGATGCGGACCGGCGCGGCCGGGGTGCTCGTCGGCTTCGGCGGCGGTGCCTCGCACACCACCCGCACGGTGCTGGGCGTGGTGGTGCCGATGGCCACCGCGATCTCCGACGTCGCCGCCGCCCGCCGCGACTACATGGACGAGTCCGGTGGCCGTTACGTCCACGTCATCGCCGACGGCGGCATGGGCACCTCCGGTGACATCGCCAAGGCGATCGCCGTGGGCGCGGACGCGGTCATGGTCGGCTCGCCGCTGGCGAGGGCCGTCGAGGCTCCCGGCCGGGGCTTCCACTGGGGGTCCGAGGCGCAGCACCCCGAGCTGCCCAGGGGCAAGCGGGTCGAGTTCGGCACGGTCGGCACGCTGGAGCAGATCCTGCACGGCCCCTCCTCGGTCGCCGACGGCTCGATGAACCTGATGGGCGCGCTCAAGCGCACGATGGCCACCGCCGGATACTCCGACCTCAAGGAGTTCCAGCGGGTCGAGGTCGTCGTCGCTCCGCAGGGCTGACCTTCTCGCGAGGGCGGGGCCGGACCTCACGCCGGCCCCCGTGAGGTCGATCGAGGCAGGGTGGATTTCGCGCGGCAGGCCCTCCCGGTGTGGTCCGGCGGTTCGCCCGGCACGGCGCCGGGGCCGTGGGGCGTGATCTCGGTGAGCTCTCCCTCAACGCCCACCACGCCGTGCACCTGATGGCCGGGTCGCTGGAACCCGGCCTGGTCGGTATCCGCCGGGACCGGCCCTGATCCGGTCCTGATGCGGCTCTGATCCGCTGGGTCAGCGGGGCTCGGTGATCCAGGTGCCCCCGCGCATGACGCCGGAGACCTCCAGGTCGTCGGTGAGCACCACCAGGTCGGCCCGCTTGCCGACCGAGACGGATCCCAGGTGGTCGGCGAGTCCCAGAACCCTCGCGGGGGTGAGGGAGGCGATCTCGGACGCCTCGGCCAGGGACAGGCCCACCTCGCGCACGGCGCGGCGGAACGCGACGTCCATGGTGAGGGTGCTGCCCGCGATGGTGCCGCTCCCGGCGAGCCTGGCCTCACCGTTCACCACGTTCACCGTCATCGGGCCGAGCTCGTAGACGCCGTCGCCCATGCCCGCCGCCGCCATGGCGTCGGTGATCAGCGCGGTCCTGCCGGGCCCCGCGACCTCGAAGGCGAGGCGCGTCATGGCCGGGTGCAGGTGCACGCCGTCGTTGATCAGCTCCACCGTGACGCGCTCGTCCTGGAGCAGCGCGGCGATCGGCCCGGGATCGCGGTGGTGCAGCGGCGGCATCGCGTTGTAGAGGTGGGTCGCGACGCTGCCGCCCGCCTCGATGCCCGAGATCGTCTGCTCGTAGGTGGCGTCGCTGTGGCCGAGGGCAGCGATCACCCCGTTGGCTGTCGCCTCCCGTACGGTCTCCAGCGCGCCGGGCAGTTCGGCGGCGATGGTGATCATCCGTACGTGGCCGCGTCCGGCCTTGAGCAACCCGGCGAGCTCCGCCGGTGAGGGGTCCCGCAGCAGGGCCGGGTTGTGCGCACCGCAGCGGGCGGTGGAGATGTAGGGGCCCTCGAAGTGGATACCGGCGAGCAGGCCGTCCTCGCACAGGTCGGCGAGGGAGGCGGCGGCCCTGGCCAGATCGTCCGTGGAGGCGGTGACCAGGCTGGCCATGAGCGTGGTGGTGCCGTGACGGGCGTGCAGGTCGACGGCGAGGCTCGCCTGGTCGGGGTCCCCGGTGGGGAAGGAAGCGCCCGCCCCGCCGTGGTTGTGGATGTCGACGAAACCGGGCACGACGTACCGGCCGCCGAGACCGAGCCCGGCGCCGGGGGCCGAGCCCTGGCCCACGTGGGTGATGCGGCCGTCTTCGATGGTGAGCCAGCCTTCGTGGACACCTTCGGGGGTCACGACGCGGGCGTCGGCGAGTGTGATGCTCATGCTGCCCATCCTTGCGGGTCCCCGGGAGAACCGGCTCCCGGCACGGCCGTCGGGACCACGGGGGCAGGGATCTTCTCCCTGTGAAGCGACGTGGTGCTCGCGCTCGACTTCGGATGGCCGGTGCGCCGTCCTCAGGTGACCGGTGATATACCGGGCGCGTCTGCTTTCCGGTGAGTTGCTGGTGAAATGCTGCCGAGAACTTGGTTTCCTGATGTTCATGGGGTACGGCCTGAGTGCTGCCCGCCTTCCCTACCGGTCAGTAGTAATGCCTAGGGTAGATGGGTAGATACCTCACGTAAGGCGACAAGACGCACCCCAGGGGGTCGCACAATGACGGCGCGAATGGGCACCGGACGACTTGGTCCTGCCGAGCGGTCCGCCGCACTGGCGCAGATGGGCGCCGAAGAACTCGACGTGGTGGTGATCGGAGGCGGGGTCGTCGGAGCGGGGGTCGCCCTGGACGCGGTGACCAGGGGGTTGTCCGTCGGGCTGCTGGAGGCGCGCGACTTCGCCTCCGGCACCTCCTCCAGGTCGTCCAAGCTGATCCACGGCGGTCTGCGCTATCTGGAACAGCTCAATTTCGAGTTGGTGAGGGAGGCGCTCCAGGAACGGGCCCTGCTGCTGCAGCGGATCGCCCCTCACCTGGTCAGGCCGGTGCCGTTCTTGTTCCCGCTGACGCATTACGGCTGGGAGCGGCCCTATGTCGGCGCGGGTCTGGTGCTGTACGACACGATGGGCTTCTCCACCGGGCTCGCGAGGGGCGTACCGGGCCACAGGCACCTGTCGCGTACAAGGGCGTTGCGGCTCGCGCCCGCGCTGCGCAAGACGGCGTTCTCGGGTGCGGTGCAGTACTGGGACGCCCAGGTCGACGACGCCCGCCATGTGATGACCACGCTGCGGACGGCGGCGATGTACGGGGCGAACGTCGCCTCACGGGCGCAGGTGGTGGGTTTCCTGCGCGAGGGGGAGCGGGTCACCGGGGTCCGGGTGCGTGACCTGGAGGGCGGCAAGGAGTTCGAGGTGCGGGCCCGGCAGGTGGTGAACGCCACCGGGGTGTGGACCGACGACATCCAGGAGATGGTCGGCGGGCGCGGGCAGATCCACGTGAGGGCCTCCAAGGGCATCCACCTGGTGGTGCCGCGCGACCGGATCCACTCCCTCACCGGGATCATCCTGCGCACCGAGAAGTCGGTGCTGTTCGTCATTCCCTGGGGCCGGCACTGGATCATCGGCACCACCGACACCCGGTGGGAGCTGGACCGGGCCCACCCGGCGGCGTCGCGCTCCGACATCGACTACGTCCTCGACCACGTGAACGAGATGCTCTCGGTCCCGCTCACCCGCGAGGACGTCGAGGGTGTCTACGCGGGGCTGCGCCCGCTGCTGTCGGGGGAGTCGGAGGAGACGTCCCAGCTCTCCCGCGAGCACGTGGTGGCCCATCCCGTGCCGGGGCTGGTGATGGTGGCCGGCGGAAAATACACGACATATCGTGTTATGGCGAAGGATGCGGTCGACGCCGTGGCACACGGCCTGGACCAGCGGGTCCCGCCCTCCTGCACCGATCGCGTCCCGCTGGCCGGGGCCGAGGGCTACCAGGCGCTGTGGAACTCCCGGCAGCGGCTCGCCCAGTCCTCCGGGCTGCACGTGGCCAGGATCGAGCACCTGCTCCAGCGGTACGGGTCGATGATCGACGAGGTCCTGGCGCTGGTCGAGCAGGACCCGTCGCTGGGCAAGCCGCTCACCGGGGCCGACGACTACCTGCGGGCGGAGGTGGTCTACGCGGCGACCCACGAGGGTGCCCGGCACGTGAACGACGTGCTGACCCGGCGTACGCACATCTCGATCGAGACCTTCCACCGAGGAGTGGGCGTGGTCCAGGAGGCGGCCCAGCTGCTCGCCGGGCCACTGGGCTGGGACGCCGAGCAGATCAAGCGCGAGGTGGAGTACTACACCAAGCGCGTCGAGTCGGAACGGCTGTCCCAGGAGCAGGACACCGACCACGAGGCCGACGCCATCCGCCTCGGCGCCCCGGAGATCGTGCCGGTCGCCGTTCCCGAGACGGACTCCGTCTAGCCTCGGGGAAACCGGGAAGCGGACCTCCTCGACGGAGGTTCTCGAACCGGAGGGCTCCGCAACCGGCCCTCGCGAAGGAGGACCTCGAACCGGGAGATCGCGGAACCGGCACCCGGAAACCGGGAGGTCCCCGGGTCCCGAGAAGCTCGGGACCCGGGGACTCCGGGAGCGGGACTAGCGGGTGAAGGCCTGGAACTCGGCCGCGCGCAGGTGGTCCCTGGCGGGGCTCGCCGTGGCGCAGTCGGTGGCGGAGTTGGGGTCGGCGTCCTGTTCACCGGCGTAGACGGGGTTGCCGGTGCACTGGGTGGAGACGGCCCGCAGGGTGAGGTGGGTCGCGGTGGTCGTGGGGATCTTGAAGGACTCGATGAGCAGGTCGGCGCCGCGAGGACGCGGCCTGCGCGTCTCGAAGGCGTTGGACGGGCTGGTGTAGACGACCGAGAAGGACGCGGGTGACGAGCAGTCCTTCTTGGTGGCGTCGCAGGCCAGGACCTCGAAGGCGCGCAGGGCGCTGAAGCGGTTCTGGGTGCCGGGGTCGGCCGGGTCGCTCGGCGCGGGCGGCCTGAGCATGGCGCTGACCTGCACGCGGCGGATCTTCTCCGGCTTGGTGCCGGCCAGGTCCACGGTGACGGACCTGCCCTTGACCGGAGCGGTGAGCGAGGCCCAGTTCGTCGCCTCCGTCTCGTCGATCAGCTTGGCCTGGTTGACGCCGTCACCGGTCGCGGTCGCGCCCAGCGCCGCCGAGGCGAGGTTCTTCGGCAGCGCGAGCGGTAGCGGCAGCTTCACGCCGGGCAGCACCGCGAACTTCACCCGGGTGTGCCCGAACCCGTTGCCCACGACCACGAAGTCGTAGACCCCCGGGGTCATCTCGACGGTGTCGCCGAGTTCGGTCGCCGGGTCGGTGTCGGCCACCGGCACCACGCGGCCCTCGTAGTCGCCGACGTACAGCCGGAGCGCCGCGTCCTTCGCCTCAAGCAGCGGCTTGAGCTGGATCCTGCCGTTCTTGCCGACCGGGTCGACGAAGCTCGGCGTCGGGTCCGGGTCGTTGCTCCCCGCGCTCGCCGCACCCTGGCCGAGGCCGTGCTCGGCGAACGCGCGCCACATGATGGCCTGGTTCGCGCCGCCGAAGCGGATCACGTCGGCCGCGAGCATCGCGTCGCGGTGGTCGACGTAGCTGACCGAGCCGGAGGCCATCAGCAGCAGCGCGTCGAAGGAGACCTGCGCCCAGCGGCGGTTGCCCGGGCACTGCCCGAGCGGGGTCTTGCCCTCGGCGCACGCCTTCTGCTTGGCGGGGGTGCCTTCGCCGTACTTCTGGACGAAGGCCTTGCGCACGCCGTACTGGGTCGCCGACCAGATCTCACCGTCGGCGTGCACCTGCTGGCCGACGATGTCGTACGCGATGTCGCTGTAGTTCAGCGGGGACCTGGACATGTCGTAGTTGCGGATGCCCGCCTTCCTGTCGCCGGTGACGTAGCCGCCGGTGACGTAGGGGGTGTCGCCCGCGGGACGGTAGCCGTACTCGGAGAGGTACTCCATCGCGAACAGGTCGGAGGTGCTCTCGTTCATCGCCCCGGCCTGGGCGCCGCTCCACCCGGCGTTCGGGCCGGCGATCATGCGACCGGAGATCGCGTGGGTGTACTCGTGCCCGATCACCGACATGTCGTAGTCGCCGTCCACGCAGGGCGAGTAGAACGAGCCCGCGATCGGCTGCCACATGTACATGTTGGTGATGGGGGCGACACCGTCGGGGCCGGTGATCTGGTTGGCGTTGTCGCGCACGCTGAGCACCCGGGCGCCCGCCTGGGCGTTGCCCTGCTCGGGGTCGCCGCCGAGGCCGCCGCGCTCGCCGTTGTCGTTCTGCATGTTCCAGGCGGTCTCGGTGAAGCCGAGCCGGTAGGACCAGTCGTGCATGCGGTTGTGCATGACGTGCAGGTTGGACATCGCGGCTTCGAGGTCGGCCTCGCCCGGCTGGTCAAGGACGGCCGGGTCGCACTTGGCGGTGAACCACCTGTTGGTCCACGGGTAGACGTAGTCGCGGCTCGGGGTGGCCACGTTGCTGCGGGTGCCCACGGAGAACGCGTCGCCGCTGGCCCGGTTCTCCACGGTCTTGGCGGCGTTGCCGACGCTCGTGTTCGTCGGGGTGTTCGTGGCGTGGTCGACGTCCCACGCCTTGCCGGTGGCCGGGTCGGCGCCGATCACGTCACAGCCGGGGCCCGCCTTGGCGCACCACGTCGCGCGGGTGTCGGTGGAGGAGTAGTCGGCGGGGGGATTGGCGGTGAACGCCTTCCACCTGGGGTCGTCCGGCGCGCTGTGGTGGTCCACCAGGTTCTCGCGGGTGAGGATCTCGCCGCTGACCGCGTCCACGTGCGTCGTGTACGCGGCGGGCTCGCCCTCGCCGCCGCCGATCAGGACGACCTGGAACGCGTTGTGCGTCCCGTCGGGTGCGGGCACCGCCGTGGCGGTGACCTTCTTCACGGTGGCCGTGGCCAGGTCGATCCCGCCGTCCCTGGCCGCGATCTCCAGCGCCTGCTGCTCGGTGAGCCTGGCGGCGGGAGGCGCCTCGGAGGAGCGCGAGAGCGTCGAGGTGACGTGGAGGACCTTGCCGCCCTTCACCCCGATCACGACCTGCCCGTCCACACCCGCGGGCAGGTCGCCGAACCTCTGCCGCAGCAGTACGGCGTACCCGTCACCGATGGGGTTGGCGGCGATCTTCTCCAGTGCGTCCACGGCCTCGCCGGAGAGCCCGAAGAGGTTCTCGTTCGCCTTGAGGTAGGCTCGCGCGGCCCGCTCGGGGTCGGCGTCCAGGCCCTCGGCGAGGGGGGCGGAGTCGGTGATGACGGCCGGGGTGCCGAGGGCGTTCCACCGGATCGTCGCGGTGCTCGCGGTCGCGGATCTGGAGAGCGAGGCCGGGGGTGCGACGCTGCCGCGCCGGTTGTCCAGGTCGGGCTTGGCGCTGTGTTCCGACTGGAAGTCGTGGGGCTTGGGAGGCTGGCCACCGGGTTCGCCCTGGGCGACCCCCGGCAGGGGAATGAAGAGCGCCGCTGTGGCGGCGGCGATGACGGTAACGCGTGACCAGGGTTTGGTCGACACCGATCCTCCTGCGAAAGCTGGCCGTCGTCGGCCATGGCACACGCGGATCACGTGTGGTGGGCAAGAGGTAACACCGATTCAAGTGTCCTGACAAGATCTTGTAAAGGTGTGTATATCGGTGTTATAGGGGCTCGCAAGGCACATAACAGGACGCGCCCCCGGCGGTGGGCCGGGGGCGCGGATCCGAGGCTTCGGGAGCCGGGCTCAGGAGAAGGGGATCCACGCCTGGTCGGCGAGGTCCTTCATGTCGCTGACCTTGAGGCCCAGGTCGGAGACCGTCCACAGGCTCTCGCCGATCACGACCGAGCGGCGGATGCCGGGATCGTACGCGGCGAAGCGGGTGTTCTCCACCGGCTTGGGCCTGGGGTGACTGATCGTGCCGGTCCTGGTGACCGCGGAGTCGTCGATCCTGAGGACCAGGGCGGTCCCGTTGGTCGGCTCGGAACCTCCCCACGAGCTCAGCGGGAGGACCGCCATGCCCGTCCTGGCCCAGTACAGGAAGGCGTGCGGATCCCACTCGGCCTCCGAGCCCGAGTCCTTCTGGAACATCTGCGACAGGCGGCGCGGGTTCGCCGGGTCGCTCACGTCGAACAGGGAGACCTGGGTGCCGAGCGTACGGCCCTGCTCGCTCGCCTCCTGGCCCACACCGATCAGCCGCCCGTCACCCGCCGGGTGCAGGTACGCCGAGTAGCCGGTGATCTTCAGTTCGCCCGTCTTCCTCGGCGCGGCGGGGTCGCGCAGGTCGAGCGTGTAGAGCGGATCCACCTGCTTGAACGTCACCACGTAGCCCACCGGGCCGATGAAGCGGACCGAGTAGATCCGCTCGCCCCGCCCGAGCCCGCCGACCTCGCCGGTCTTGGCCAGGGTGTCGGCGTCGAGCACGTAGACGGCGCTTGAACTGTCCTGCCCGTTCGTCGAGGTGGTGGCGACCCGCAGGTGTCCCTCGTGCTCCGACAGGGAGTACTGGTTGAGCAGCCTGCCGGAGACCTTGCCCGAGGCGACGTAGCGGGGTGCCCCGGCCGCGGTGATGTCGAACCGGTGGACCTCGGTCTCCTCAGGCGGCTGTTCCGGGGTCGTCGCGGGCACCGGGGTGGGCGAGGCGACGGTCGGTGCGGCGGGGTCGCTCGGTGGGGTCGCGCCGGTCACCGACGGGTCGGGGACCGGTGAGGCGGGCGGCTCGGGGAGCAGGCTCGGGGCCGGCTCGGCGTTCGAGACGGACGCCGGGGTGACGGCGGGGGTGGGTGTCAAGGTCGACGCGGCGTTCGGTGTCAGGGAGGGCGCGGCGGTCGGTGCCGAGTCGGGCGCGCCGGTCGACGTCCCCGGGACGGCGGTGACGGTCGCGGAGTCGGACGGCTCGGACGGCTCGGAGGTCGCGGGAGCGTCCTCGACGATCGGCAGATCGACCGGCCGTGGCCACCACCAGCGCGGGTTGCTCGCCACGTACAGGCTGGAGCCCGTCCCGTAGACGGTGTCGCCGTCGGCCGCGACGCTGATCGGGGACGTCTCGGCGAGGGCCTGCGACAGGTCGAGGCTGTGCACGGTCAGCATCGACGTCCCCGTGTACTCCGCGGGGTGGCTGACCTGGCCGCAGTCGACCGTACGGTCCGAGGTCACGCCGTCGGCGGTCGTCAGCTCGTACTTCGGCAGCCACGCCTCGATCGGCGCCTTCGCGACGATCTCCGCGTTGCGCCGGGTGCGCTCGTTCTCCGACAGGTCGGGGCCGGGGTCGGGGAACTCGATCCGCGGCTGGCTGCGGACCACGACGCGCACCGTCGAGCCGACCATCCTCGCGTCCACGTGGGCGCCGTCGGGGGTGAGCGAGCCGATCACCTTCGGCTTCCCCGACAGGTCGACGAGGACGTAGCGCGGTCCGGGGCTCGCCGCGCGCTTGGCCGTCGCGCCGTACGGGATGATTCCGCCGCCGGAGAACAGCACCAGCGCCCGGTCGCCGCTGACCAGCAGATCGGCCGGAACCCACGCCTGCTCGGCGTCGACGAGCCTGAGCGTGCCGGTGACCTTCCTGGTCGCGGCGTCCACCACCCGCAGCACGCCGCGGTTCACGACGACGACCCGCTCGCCGTCGGTCTTCACCAGGTCGGGCTCGTCGACCCCGGCCTCGTGCGTGTTCGTGGTGGAGTGCTCGGGCGCGCCGGACCCGCTCTTGGCCGCGGCGTCGGAGGCGAGCGACCGCGCCTCCGCGTACATGACCGCGGGGCCGCCGATCCCCCAGGGGCCGACGTTCTCGGCCGTCGCCGCGCGCAGACCGGCCAGCATGTCGTCGCAGCCGCGGTAGGAGACCAGCTTGACGTCTCCCAGCTCGACCGGTGCCGTACGACCCGCGGCGGTCTTCGGTTCCGTCGAGCTGCACGCCGTGGCGAGCAGGGCCGCGGCGAGGGTGACCGCGCCGGCCGTACGAATCGATGTCCTCATGCCCCTACGACGGATCGGGAGAGCATGCGGTTCAACACCGTGCTACTCGCCGGTAGTCACGGCACGCCTCCCACGATTACGCTGCGAACATGGCCGTTCCCCCTGAAATGACACGGGCAGAGATGACACGGGTCCTCGACCCCCGCATGATCGAGCGCGTCCTACGGCACGTGACCTCCGGCGGCAGGACGCGGGAGATCACGGCGCCGTTCACCGGCGAGGTCCTCGCCGAGATGCCCGTCTCCACCGCCGACGACGTCCGCGCCGCCCACGCCTCGGCGCGACAGGCACAGCGGGAGTGGGCGGCCAGGTCCGCGCGGGAGCGTGCCGAGCCGTTCCTGCGCCTGCACGACGCCATCCTCGACCGCCGCGAGGAGATCCTCGACGTGGTCCAGTGGGAGACCGGCAAGGCCCGCAGGCACGCCTTCGAGGAGGTCCTCGACGTCGCGGGCTGCACCCTGTACTACGCGCGGCGGGCCCCCGGCCTGCTGGAGCCGAAGAAACGGGCGGGGATCCTGCCCGTCGCCACCAGGACGGTCGAGGCGCGCCGGCCCCGGGGAACGGTGGCCCTGGTCTCGCCGTGGAACTACCCGCTCTCGCTCGGCGTCACCGACGCCGTCCCCGCGCTGCTCGCGGGCAACGCCGTGGTCCACAAGCCAGACACCCAGACCGCGCTGTCCACGCTGTGGACGATCGACCTGCTCGTCTCCCTCGGCATGCCCCGCGACATCTGGCAGGTCGTCCTCGGCGACCCCGCGGAGGTGGGCGAGGCACTGCTCGACGACGCCGACTACCTGGCGTTCACCGGCTCGACCCGGGCCGGCAGGAAGATCGCCGAGGAGGCGGCGAAGCGGCTGATCGGCTGCTCGCTGGAACTCGGCGGCAAGAACCCGATGCTCGTGCTCGACGACGCCGACCTCGACGCCGCCACCCAGGGCGCGCTGCGCGCCTGCTTCACCAACGCCGGACAGCTGTGCCTCTCGGTCGAGCGGCTCTACGTCCACGACTCCGCGTACGACGCGTTCGTGGAACGGTTCGTCCGGCAGGTCGGCAACATGCGGCTCGGCGCTGGGCTCGACTGGAACGTGCAGATGGGCTCGCTCTCCTCCGCGCGGCAGCTGGAGGCGGTCGGCGCTCACGTGGACGACGCCGTCGCGAAGGGCGCCACCCTCCTCGCGGGCGGCAAGGCCCGCCCCGACCTCGGCCCGCTGTTCTACGAGCCCACCGTCCTGTCCGGCGTCGACGAGAGCATGGAGATGTGCCGCGCCGAGACCTTCGGCCCCGTCGTCGCGATCTACCGCTTCGGCGACGACGACGAGGCGGTCGAGCGGGCCAACGACACCGCGTACGGGCTCAACGCCTCCGTCTGGACCCGCGACGTGCCGCGCGGGCGGGCGCTCGCCTCCCGGATCAGGGCGGGCACGGTCAACATCAACGAGGGGTACGCCTCGGCCTACGCCTCCTACGACGCGCCCATGGGCGGCATGAAGTCCTCGGGCCTCGGCCGCCGCCACGGGACCGAGGGGCTGCTGAGATACACCGAGGGACAGACCGTCTCCAGCCAGGCGCCCTGGCTGGGCTTCGAACCGGTCCTCGGCATGGCGTACGAGAAGTACGCCGACACCCTCGCGACCGCCTTCAAGCTGATGAAGACGCTCCGCCTGAAGTGAGCGTCACGGGGCCGCCCGGGAGCGCGGAGTCGCCTGGGCCGTCCGGGGCACGAGGTTTCCCGGGCGGCCGCGCCGAAGACGCGGAGCCTGGGCCGCCGAGGGCCGTCAAGGTCGCCGGGCCGGCCGGGGCCGTCGGAGGTCGTCGTTCGAAGGGAGCCGCCGTGTTCGACCACGACGTGCTGGTGATCGGATCGGGGTTCGGCGGGAGCGTCTCGGCGCTGCGCCTGACGGAGAAGGGCTACCGGGTCGCCGTGCTCGAGGCGGGCCGCCGCTTCGACGAGACCACGCTCCCCAGGACCTCCTGGCGGATCCGCGACTTCCTGTGGGCTCCGGCGCTGGGCCTGAAGGGCATCCAGCGCATCCATGTGCTGCGGGGCGAGAAGGGCACCGGTGTGATGGTCCTGGCGGGCGCCGGGGTCGGCGGGGGCTCCCTGGTCTACGCCAACACCCTCTACGAGCCGCCGGACGCGTTCTTCCAGGACGCCCAGTGGTCGTCCATCACCGACTGGAAGGCCGAGCTCGCCCCGTACTACGACCAGGCCTCGCGCATGCTGGGCGTGACGCTCAACCCGACCGTCACCCCGGCCGACGAGGTGGTGCGCGCGGTCGCCGAACGGATGGGCGTGGGCGACACCTTCCACCTCGCGCCGGTCGGAGTCTTCTTCGGCACCCCCGGCGTCGAGGTGGACGACCCCTACTTCGGCGGCGCGGGGCCGCGCCGCAGGGGGTGCACCGAGTGCGGCGAGTGCATGACGGGCTGCCGCCACGGCGCCAAGAACACGCTGGTCAAGAACTACCTCCACCTCGCGGAGCGGGCCGGGGCGAAGGTCTTCGCCGAGGCCACGGTCACCTCGGTCGCCCCGATCGAGGGCGGCTACCGGGTCGAGGTGCGCAGGACGGGAGCGCCCTGGCGCCGCCGGGTGCTCACCGCCGAGCACGTGATCTTCGCCGCGGGGACGTACGGCACCCAGAGCCTGCTGCACCGGCTCAAATCCTCGGGTGCGCTGCCCGGCCTCTCCGACCGCCTGGGGGCCCTCACCAGGACCAACTCCGAGGCGCTGCTCGGATTCGAGCGCCTCTCGGTCACGGGGGAGAAGCTCAACCGGGGGGTGGCGATCACCTCCTCGATCCACCCCGACGCCCACACGCACATCGAGCCGGTCCGCTACGGCGACGGTTCCAACGCGATGGGCATGCTCCGCACCCTGCTCGTCGACGGAGGCGGCGCCCCGCGCTGGCTCAGGTTCCTCGGCGAGGCCATGCGCGCGCCGCGTCGGGCCGCGAGGATGTTCAACCACCGCCGGTGGTCGGAGCGCGGCATCATCGCGCTGGTCATGCAGGCCAAGGACAACTCGATCACCCTGTCCTCGCGCAGGGGCGTGTTCGGCCGCGGGCTGCGCTCGCAGCGGGGCCACGGCGACCCCAACCCCACCTGGCTGCCGGCCGGTCACGAGTTCGTCCGGCACGCGGCCGAGGAGGTCGGCGGCGTGCCCGCGGGCTCCTGGCTCGACCTGTTCGACATCCCGGCCACCGCCCACTTCCTGGGCGGCTGCGCCATCGGCGCCGGGCCGGACACCGGGGTGATCGACCCCTACCACCGCGTCCACGGCTACGCGGGGCTGCACGTCGTCGACGGCTCCGCGGTCTCCGCCAACCCGGGCGTCAACCCCTCCCTCACCATCACCGCACAGGCCGAACGTGCGATGGCGCTGTGGCCCAACCGGGGAGAGCCCGACACCCGCCCCGCCCAGGGCTCCCCGTACGCCCGCCTCACACCCGTCGCCCCGGCGAACCCCGCCGTCCCCACCGCCGCCCCCGGCGCCCTCCGCCTTCCCGTCGTCGACATCACCTGACGGGTCGCCGCGCGATTCGACGCGCCGGGTGATCTACCGCGGATTCGACAACCATCGGGCCGGACTCCAGAGAACATGGTAATTCTGTGCTGGCATCCGTCAGGGGAGCGTCATAGGCTGTTACGTGCAGACTTTGTGCACCAGAACGCAGATGACAGTGCGAAAAGCCCTGTCCCGGTAGGAGGTCTACGGTGCTTATCCGTTTCCGGATGGCCAACCACCGGTCCATCCGTAATGAGCATGAGCTGTCCCTGATCGCGACTGAGTTCGATGAGAGCGCGGGACGCAGGACCGGCCTCAAACACCGTGGGCGAGATGTTTCTGCGCAACCCGTGGCGGGCGTGTTCGGAGCCAACGCGTCGGGGAAGTCGAACCTGCTCAGTGGTTTCCGGCTCATGCGCGATGCGGTGCGAGACTCGTTCGCCGACTGGGCCAAGACGCCGGAGGTGGTTCCCCGGCAGTCCTTCAAGCTCGATCCCGCATGTCGCGAGGAGACGACCCTGTTCGAGGTGGATCTCGCCCTGGGCAGGGATCCTGTCCGCTACACCTATGGCTTCGAGCTGTCGGACGAGCGGGTGGAGGCGGAGTGGCTTCACTCATATCCACATGGTCGCCGCAACGTCTGGTTCGACCGGGAGGCGGGCCGCCCCGAGTCGGAAGGAGGGGAGTTCATCTTCAGGGGAGAGGGATTCAGAGGAGAACGGGAATCCCTGGTCAGGTTGACCCGCCCCAACGCCCTGTTCCTGTCCGTCGGCGCGACTCTCAACGATCCGCAGCTGTCCGCGATACACAGATGGTTCCTCGACAACCTGTGGTTGGTGACACCGGGAAGAGATCTCAACGCCCGGGTGGACTGGACCAAGCGGCTCCTCACCCGCTCGGATCAGGAGACGAATTACCACCAGCGGATCACTCGGTTGCTGCAATCGGCCGACCTGGGGGTCACCCGCCTCGACACGGACCCCGAGACCGGGGAGATCAGACTGTGGCATCGCACACCGGATGGCGGAGAGACCGCGTTGGACTTTCACACAGAGGAGTCCTTGGGCACCCATGCCTGGTTCGCCTTTCTCGGACCCATGCTCACCGTGCTGGACCAGGGGTCGGTCCTGCTGGTGGACGAGCTGGATTCGAGTCTGCACCCCACACTCGCGGCCGAGGTCGTACGGGTCTTCCAGGACCCCGGGTCCAACCCACACGGTGCACAACTCATCTTCACGACGCACGACGCGACCTTGCTGGGCAGCGAGGTGCTCGACAGGCCGCTCAATCGTGATCAGGTGTGGATCACGGTGAAACAGCGCTCAGGAGAGACCGAGCTGTACCCGCTGACAGAGGCCAAGCCACGTAAGGAAGAGAACCTGGAGCGCGGTTACCTGCGTGGCCGCTATGGCGGAGTGCCTCGGGTAACCGCCGGAAAAATCGTCCGTGAACTGTCCAGGCAAGAGGCGAAGGCGACGGCGTGAGCAAACGGGCGGGGAAAGAGCGCGAGCCGGGAAGGCGGAGAAGACGCGGACGCCTGGAAGACGAGCGTCCGCTGACTCCGAGACTCGGCTCGCACTCGCGTGAGGTACGGGTGCTGTACGTGGCCTGCGAGGGCGAATCCACCGAACCGGATTACCTGGATTACCTGAACGACCAGTTCGGGGACGGTGGTCAGGGGCGGCAATCCTTCCGAATCCAGCTCGTCCCCCGCAGGGATGGAAGGACGCCTTCGGGGATCGTCGAAGCCGTAAGGAAAGTCGCGGGTGAGGATGAGGCATGGGCGCTCTTCGACCGTGATCGGTGGAATGACATCCCGCAGGCGGTCAAGGCCGCCGCCGCCTCCAAGGTCGAGCTCGCCTTCTCGCACCCGTCATTCGACCTGTGGTTACTGCTGCACTTCCAGATGTTCGGAGGGGCACAGAGTGGCAATGGCAAGATCGTGGTCGAGAAGCTGCGGCAGGCCAGGGGCACGGACGCCTTCAAGGACTATGGCAAGAAGGGAGAGAAGAGCACCAAGGGTGCTCGGCGCGACGCCCTGAAAGGACGGGAGGGCAAGGCGGTGATGCATGCCCGAAGTTTGGTGACCTCCTGCCCACAGGGGTTCTGCGCGCCCGATCGTGCGAAGATCGGGCCGGTCGACCTCAAGACCGAACCTGAGCCTCCTCAAGAGTGGGCAGCTCGTTCCGGACATGCCCCGGAGTGCCAGGTCCTGCAACGCGATCCGTCCACCGACATGTGGCGCTTGTTGGTCACGCTGGGAATCGACGGGCGGAAACCCGGCAAAGGCGCGCCTGCAGAGACGGAAGCAATCTCTTCCACATCCGTCTAGGCCATTACGTGCATCTCGGATGCACGTAAGACCGGAAATTCCGGCGGATCTCAGCGGATGCCGGAGTCGGGGTGGGTGGCGTCCCAGCGGCGGCGCGACTCGGCGATGCCGTCGCGGTGCTCGGCCGACCAGTCGGCGAGGGCCCGCACCAGGTGGGTGAGGCTGTGCCCGGTCGAGGTCAGCTCGTAGTCGACCTGTGGCGGGACGACGGCGTGGACGGTCCTGGAGATCAGGCCGTCGCGCTCCAGGCGGCGTACGGTCAGGGTGAGCATCCGCTGCGAGATGCCGGGGACGGCCCGCTGGAGTTCGCGGAACCTGCGCACCCCCTGGGCCAGCTCCACGATCACCAGCACCGACCACTTGTCGCCGATCCGGTCGAGGACCTCGCGGATGCCGCAGTCCTCGTCCCCGCAGGAGACGACCGGCTCCGTGGTTACCGCGGTGTGCCCCACTGACATCGAAGTGCCTCCTTATGCCACGCGTCCTGGTTATCGATGATGGACCCGGTTACCGAAGAGAACCACTCACACGGGGAAGATTCCATGATTCTCATGACAGGGGCGACGGGCGCACTGGGGCGGCTCGTCGCCGCGCGGCTGGCGGGGCGGGACGACGTGGTGATCGGCAGCCGCGCCCCCGAGGCGGTCCCCGCGGGGACACCGAGCCGCCTGATCGACTTCGAGGACCCCGCCTCGCTGCGGGAGGGCTTCACCGGAGTCGACACGCTGCTGCTGATCTCCGCGGGCTACGGTGAGGACGACGTGGTGATCGCCAGGCACGGCGCGGCGATCGAGGCGGCGGAGAAGGCCGGGGTCTCGCACATCGTTTACACCAGCCTCAGCGCCGCCGGTGACCACCTGGCCTACGCGCTCGCCCACCGCTGGACCGAGCGCAGGCTCCGTGAGGGGACCGCGAACTGGACGATCCTGCGCAACGGCCTTTACGCCGAGCTGCTGGCGACGCTCGCGCCCGTCGTGGACGGCAGGATCACCGCGCCGCTGGGCTCAGGACGGCTCGCCGCGGTGGCCCGCGAGGACCTGGCGGACGTGGCCGCCCTGGTCGCGACCGACGCCTCCGCGCACGCGGGCCGGACCTACGAGCTGGTCGGGGAGGAGGCGGTCGGCGGCGCGGAGCTGGCCGCCGCTCTCACCGAGGCCCCCGGGAGCACCGTCTCGTACGAGCCGAGCACCCTCGCCGAGGCCCGCGAGGCGTTCACCGCCCTGGGCCTGGCGTTCTTCCAGGTCCCGATGCTGGTGGGCACCTACTCCTCGATCGCGAACGGTTTCATGGAGGGCACGGACGGCGACCTGCGAAGCCTGCTCGGTACGGCACCCCGCCCCGCCCTGGAGATCATCACCGGGAAGTCGTCCGGATAGTGCTTACTCCCGGGTTCGGGAGGGTTCGCTGAGATAGCGTCGCGGTCATGAGCGAACTCGACGGCCGCCTTCGTGCGGTGTGCGACCTCACCGTCTCAGGCGTCAGGGAAATGGCCGGGCGGCACGAGTACGACGGCCTCATCCAGGACCTCTCGCCCGAGGGGGTGCGCACCGGGCTGGCCGCGCTGGGCCGGGGACCGCTGCCCGCCGATCCGTACGACGCGGCGCACCTGCAGATCTTCGAGGAGGCCGTACGGGTGCAGTTCGGCGAGCTGGAACTGCACCGCCGCAACCCTCTGGAGCATGTGGGCAACCTCGACCTGGCCACCTACGACCGCGAGTACGCCCCCGAGGCCGAGCGGAACGCCGCCAAGCTCGCGCACCTGGCCCGCTGGCCGGAGGCGGTGGACGGCGCGATCGCCTCACTCGACCTGCTCAGCGCGCCCGTCGCGACCGCCCTGCTCGGAGTGGTGCGCGGTCTGGCCTCCGGGGTTCCCGGGGACGCCGAGGAGAGTGTGCGTGAGGCGGCGTTCAGGGCACATGCCAGGTTGGTGCAGCATGTCGAGAAGGCCGCGCACGACGGCGACCCGGACGCCTCCCTCGGCGCCGAGGGGCTCGCCAGGCTCATGAGTGGTGGTGAAGGGCTCCCGGTCGACCTGGGACGGCTCGCCGAGCGCGCCGACGCCGAGCGCGACCGCCTGATGGCCAGGCTGGCGGAGGCGTGCGCCGCGCTGGGATTCGCGGGACGGCCGCCGCTTGAGGTCGCGCGCGAGCTCGTCAGGCAGCACCCCGACCCCGACGGTGTGGTCGAGGCGGCCAGGATCGGCACCGAGAGGGCGATCGCCTTCACCAGGGAGAAGGACCTGGTGCCCTATCACGACGGGGAGTGCCTGGTCGGCATCGCGCCCGAGTCGCGCCGGTGGGGCATGGCGATGATGAACTGGTCGGCACCCGGCGAGCCGGACGGTCCCTCGTGGTACCACGTCACCCCGCCCGACCCCTCGTGGCCCGAGCGCGACATCGAGGAGTGGCTGGAGGTCTTCAGCGAGACCACGCTTCCCGCGATCAACGTGCACGAGGTCGCCCCCGGGCACTTCTCCCACGGCCGCGCCCTGCGCCACGCCCGCTCCGACGTGCGGCGGACGCTGATGTCGCTCTCCTTCGCGGAGGGCTGGGCGCACTACGCGGAGGAGCTCTGCGTCGAGGAGGACTTCGCTCCGGGTGACCCGCGCTTCGAGATCGGCGTGTGGCTGGAGGCGCTCATCAGGGTGACCCGGCTGGCCTGCGCGATCGGCGTGCACTCCGGTGCGATGACCGTCGAGGAGGGGGCCCGCCGGTTCGCCGCCGACACCCACCTCGCCGGTCCCGCGGCCCTGTCGGAGGCGGCGCGGGCCACCTTCGACCCCACCTACGGCCGCTATACCTGGGGCAAGCTGGAGATCCTCGACCTGCGTGACCGCGCCAGGGCCGAGTGGGGTCCCGGCTTCGGTCTCAACCGCTTCCACACCGCGATGCTCGACCTCGGCTCCCCGCCCCTCGGCCTCCTCGGCCACGCCCTTCAGGCCCGCCCCAACGTCCGATAGCTCCATCCGGCCTCACCCCACAGGTCGGGGTCGAGGGCCGCTCGACCATCGACGACGATCGGAACGGCGGCCGATCCCACCAGTTTGGTGGGGTCGGCATCGTTCCCCAGGTAAGGGTCTCGGTGCTCCCGTAGGCTCCCTGAGTCACTACAGAGACCAGGGAGGCAGCCGTGACGCACGGGGTGCAGGAGATCGAGGTCAAATACCGGGTGAGTGACCTGGCGGCACTGGAGGACGCTCTCGCGCAACGGGGAGCGCTGCTGTCGGCGCCCACGCACCAGGACGACCAGGCGTACGCCGAAGACGGGTGGACCTACGCCGACTCCAAGATCGGCCGGTCGTTCGCCCGGCTACGCACCCAGAGCGGCCAACACCTGTTCACTGTGAAGCGGCCCGTGGACAACTCCATGGCATGCCTGGAGCACGAAACCGCGGTCGCCGACCGTGAACAGATGCACCACGCCATCACCCTCATGGGATTCCACCCCACGGTCCGGATCGTGAAGACCCGCCGCACCGCGGCGTTGGGGGACATGACGATCTGCGTTGACGAGGTGGAGCACGCCGGGGCCTTCGTGGAGATCGAGCGCACGGTGAGCGGGCAGGAGTCCGGCACCGCCGTGCAGGCCGAGCTGGACGGCTTCGCGCGGTCGCTCGGCGTCGCCCTGGAGCGAATGACCGACACCTACGACTCGCTGGTACGCGCCGCGCTGACCCCGGCCTAGAACAGCGGCAGCTCGCCGGATCCGGTCGGGTCGGTGCACGGCAAGAGGGCCGCTTTCACGTCCATGACGAGCTGGACCGCCGCGTGATCCGTCAGCTTCTCCTGCCTGGTCTCGTGCAGGTACGTACACGAGCGCACGAGGCCGGCCAGGGTCGGGCCGACGTGGAAGTAGTCGTAGCGGTAGCCGTCGCCGGTGCGGCCGATCCAGCTGTAGGCATGCACGCCCGGCGAACAATGGCTATGAGCGTCGAGGAATCCCCGGGCCTCCAGGGTGGCCAGCATGGCGAACTCGAACGGCAGGAACCCCGGGTGCAGCGGGTCGTGGTCGGCGGCGATCACGTTGTAGTCGCCGCCGATCACCAGGTGGTCGTGCTGTTCGGCCGGTAGAGCCTCCAGCGCCTCCAGCAGCGACGCGATGAACGTCTGCTTGCGGACGGTCTTGGTCTGGCCGCGGTCGCGGCTGGGCACGTACACCGCCAGGAACCACGTCCGCGGCTGGGTATCGAGCGCCGCCATGGCGACCCGGCACGGAATGCTCGCCGAGCAGCTACTCAGACCGGCGACGACGAGTTCGTGGCCGCAGCCCACGCCTACGAAGCCATCCAAGCGCTCTACGAAGGCCGGCCTTTGGTGCTGGTGGTGTCACGCACCGACAAGGCTCTCGCCCTCACCGCCGACCGGCCAGGCCGGGCCGCAGCCGCAGCGCTCGGTGCCCGTGCTCACGCACTCGCGCTCATGGGAGACCATGCAGGGGCGCGTGCCAGTTTGAACCGGCAGGCTGATGTGTTCGCCACGCTCCCCGATTCCGTCACCGGCAACGAAACCCTGGAGGGCTGGCCAGAGCCCCGACTGCTGCACACCCGCTCTCTCGTCATGACCCTGACCGAGGACTCCTTGGCGGCATCCGCACAGCAGGAGGCACTCCGCGCTTACCCACCCAGCCATAAGCGGCAAATCGCGCAAATCCGCCTGCACCAGGCGACAACGGCAGTCGTGGACGGAGACGTCACCGAAGGGCTGAACCAAGCCGCCGCAATCGTGGAGAGCATCGCGCCAGAGGACATGTCACAGTTTGTGCTGCACGTCGCTCGCGGTGTGGCTGACGCTGTCCCGCCGGGCCATAAAGCGCAACCCGCCATAACCGCGTACCGGGAACGGCTCGCCCTGAACGCAGCGAAAGAGGACATGTGACCGACATCGAATACCAGCACGTAACTGGTGACGCCGCAGCCGAGATACTTACCGATGAGTATGTGAGCCTGTATCTGGTGAACCACGCCGAACCGCCCTATTTGTCCGGGCCGCTCTACAGTCGCGAAAGATTTCTTCAGCGCACGGGCCAGCAGGTGACGAGTGACAGTTTCACCCTGGTGTCGGCGCGATCCGGGGCGCAGCTTGTGGGCTTCAGTTTCGGCTTCGCGTTCGCGGCAGGCCGATGGTGGGGAGGGGAGGCCACGCTCCCCACCCCGGAAGTGATGGCCGCACCCAAGTTCGCGGTGATCGAGCTGAACGTTCACCAGGACTACCGATGGCGCGGTATCGGTCGGCAGCTCCTGGAGACGCTGCTCACCCAGCAGAGCACGCCCTACGCGACGCTGCTGGCCAATCCCGCCGCTCCCGCGCACGCCATGTACCAGCGGTGGGGGTGGAAACTGGTGGGCCCCGTACGGCCCGCGCCCGACGCCCGAGTTTCCGATGCCCTGCTGCTGGAGCTGGACGGACAGTAGCCGTTAGGAGCGCCGGTGGCATCCCGCCCCCTTCGCCGAGAAACAGATCCATCAATCGGTGTCCGGACTACTGGGGGATGCTCACGACGGCGGTGGCGCGCCGTTGAAGACCAGGTAGATGCCGGGGATGAGGGACGCTTCGTCGCTGGCTGGTGGTGGGCTTCACGTTGGCCTTGGGGGCCATCGATCGTCAGGGAGAGCACGAACCGGAGGAGCGCGAGGTGTGAATCAGCGGCCTGGAGGTACGACGATCCGTGAACCATCGGGCTGGGAGGAAGCGCCATGCGGGAGTTTTCGGGCAAGGTCGCGGTCGTCACGGGGGCGGGCGGCGGGATCGGGAGAGCGCTCGCGCTGGGCCTGGCCGCGGAGGGGATGTCCCTCATGCTCGCCGACGTCGAGCCGGGAGATCTCGCGGACACCGCCTCACTGGTGGAGGCGAGCACCGACGGAGGCAAGGTCCTCACCGAGATCACCGACGTCTCCGACCCGGTGGCCGTGGAGCACCTCGCCGACCGTACGTTCGGCGAGCTGGGCGCGGTTCACGTGCTGTGCAACAACGCGGGGGTCTTCCAGGGCGGCCGGATGTGGACGAGGGAGCCGGAGGACTTCGCCTGGCCGCTCGGGGTGAACCTGTGGGGCATCCTCCACGGCATCCGGGCCTTCGTGCCCCGCATGATCGACCAGGACACCGAGGGGCACGTCCTCAACACCGTCTCCGCCGCGGGACTGTTCGCCATCCCCTACCTGGGGCCCTATTCGGTCTCGAAGTACGCCGCGTTCGCCGCCTCGCAGTCCCTCGCCCAGGATCTCGCGACGGCCGGCTCCAGGCTCCGGGTGACCGCGCTGTGCCCCGGCGGGGTGCGTACCGGCCTCAACCACTCTGGCCGCCACCGGCCGGAGAACCTGGTGGCCGCCGGACGCGCCGAGGACGAGGACGAGGAGGTCTCCGCCGCGATCATCGGCGGCCTGGTGGAGGAGGGCATCGACCCGGCCGAGGTGGCCCGCGCCGCGGTGGCCGCCATCCGCGAGGAGCGTTTCCTGGTCCTCACCCACCCGGGTTACGCGGAGATCCTGCGTGAGCAGACCGAGGCACTGATCGCCGGGGCGCTGCCCTCGTTCTCCGGCCGGGGGGACCGTGCGGGTGGGCGCGACGGCGGGGGAGGCATTCCGGGGCGCGGGTAGAGGGCTGTGGGGCCCTTTCCAGGCGCGGGTGGAGGGGAATTCCTTTCTGTCGCGGACGGGGAGGAGTCCTTCCTGGTCCGGGTGAGCGGGGCGGCGGGAGATCTTTTCGGCTGTGAGCAGGCGGGCTGACGGGCGCCGATAGACTGGGGACACCGCTCTGTTCCTTTTGGGGGTCTTGGTGTCTGAGTTCGACACGGTCCTGGTCGTCGACTTCGGCGCGCAGTACGCGCAGCTGATCGCGCGAAGGGTGCGTGAATGCCACGTCTACTCCGAGATCGTCCCCTCGACGATGCCGGTCGAGGAGATGATGGCGAAGAAGCCCAAGGCGATCATCCTGTCCGGCGGCCCCTCCTCGGTGTACGCCGAGGGCGCCCCCGCCGCCCCCGCGGGCCTGTTCGAGACCGGCGTGCCGACCTTCGGCATCTGCTACGGCTTCCAGGTCATGGCCCAGGAACTGGGCGGAAAGGTGGCCAGGACCGGCACCGCCGAGTACGGCGGCACCCACCTCGACGTCGAGGAGGAGGGTGTGCTCTTCGCGGGGCTGCCCGCCGCGCAGTCGGTCTGGATGTCCCACGGTGACAGCGTCTCCGCCGCCCCCGAGGGGTTCACGGTCACCGCCGCGACGGCCCAGACGCCCGTCGCCGCCTTCGAGCACCCCGAGCTGGGCCTGTACGGCGTCCAGTTCCACCCCGAGGTCCTCCACTCCGAGCACGGTCAGACCGTGTTGAAGCACTTCCTGGACGCGGCGGGCTGCCGTCCCTCCTGGACGATGGTCAACATCGTCGAGGACGCGGTCGAGGCGATCCGCGCCCAGATCGGCCCCAAGGGTCGCGCCATCTGCGGTCTGTCCGGCGGGGTCGACTCCGCGGTGGCCGCCGCCATGGTCCAGCGGGCGATCGGCGACCGGCTGACCTGCGTCTTCGTCGATCACGGGCTGCTGCGCAAGGGTGAGGCGGAGCAGGTCGAGCGCGACTTCGTGGCCGTCACCGGCGTCAAGCTGCGCGTGGTCGACGCCCACGAGCGCTTTCTGAAGGCGCTCGACGGGGTCGTCGACCCCGAGGAGAAGCGCAAGATCATTGGTCGCGAGTTCATCAGGGTCTTCGAGGACGAGCAGCGCGCCATCCTCGCCGACGGCCCCGTCGACTTCCTCGTCCAGGGCACTCTTTACCCCGACGTGGTCGAGTCCGGCGGCGGCACCGGCACCGCCAACATCAAGTCCCACCATAACGTCGGCGGCCTCCCCGACGATCTCCGCTTCTCGCTGGTGGAGCCGCTCCGGGCTCTGTTCAAGGACGAGGTGCGCCGGGCGGGGGAGCAGCTGGGCCTGCCCGCCGCGATGGTCTGGCGCCAGCCGTTCCCCGGCCCCGGGCTGGGCATCCGCATCATCGGCGCGGTGAACCGCGAGCGTCTGGAGATCCTCCGCGAGGCGGACGCCATCGCCCGCGAGGAGCTCTCGCGCGCCGGTCTCGACCGGGACATCTGGCAGTGCCCGGTCGTCCTGCTCGCCGACGTCCGTTCGGTGGGCGTCCAGGGCGACGGCCGCACCTACGGTCACCCGGTCGTCCTGCGCCCGGTCTCCAGCGAGGACGCGATGACCGCCGACTGGTCGCGTGTCCCGTACGACGTGCTCGCCCGCGTCTCCACCCGCATCACGAACGAGGTCCGCGAGGTCAACAGGGTGGTGCTCGACGTGACCAGCAAGCCCCCGGGCACCATCGAGTGGGAGTAGCCGCCTCGGCGGGCGACGGGGGAGGGATCTCCTCGGCGGTTGGCGCCGTTTGGCGGTGGGCCGGAAGGTAAGTTGGGGTGGGTGTCTTCCACCACCCCCATCGGCGCAGACTCCCCCAAGACCGCCGTCGCCCGCCTGGCGTGGCTCGACGCGTTGCGTGGCATCGGCGCGGTCGCCGTGTTGCTGGAGCACATGCTGCCCTGGTTCATGCCCGCCCTGAGACCGTACTGGTTCAACCTCGGGATGTACGGCGTCCTGGTGTTCTTCCTGGTCAGCGGATACATCATCCCGGTCTCGCTGGAGCGGCACGGCGATGTCAGGGCGTTCTGGATCAGCCGCGTGTTCCGGCTCTACCCGATCTACCTGCTGGTCTCGGCGTTCGTCCTGGTGACGGCGTTCTGGATGCCCGTCCGCGAGCAGGTGCCCAGGGACCTGTCGTCGGTGGCCGCGCACGCCACGATGCTGCTGGACGTGGTGGGCAGAGGCGGCCTCGCCGACACCATGTGGACGCTCTCCTACGAGATGGTCTTCTACCTGGTCGTCACCGCGCTGTTCGTCGGCGGGCTGCACCGCGCGAGCGGGACCTTCGCGGTGGGCTTCGGTGCCGTCGCGGTCGCGGTGGGGCTGGTGCTGACGGCACCGCTGCTACAGGGCCCCTGGCCCGCGTACGTGTCCGGGGTGCTGTTCTTCGTGGGACTGGCGGGCCTGATCGGCGGCCGGTTCAGGAGGACCGCCGCGTACGTCCTCGGCGCGACGGCGCTGGTGCTTCTGATCTTTTCGAGTTTCGTGCCGTGGTTCGGTGCGGCGATCCTGTCGGTGATGTTCGCCGGGACCGCGATCCGCCGTTGGGAGCAGGGCTCGGGTGGGCTCTGGCCGGTGGCGGCGGCGACCGTGCTCGTGGCGCTGGCGCCGGTCTGGGCGGAGCAGGCGGGCTGGTGGTGGGTGCAGCCGGGGCCGTGGTTCACCACCATCGCGCTGGCCGGGGCGTCGTTCGCGGGTGCGATGGCCCTGCGCGAGCGCCGGCTGCCCAGGTTCCTCGTCTGGCTGGGCCTGGTCAGCTACTCGGTCTACCTGCTGCACCACCCGCTCCTGCGGATCGCGCACGTCGTCGTCGGTGACGTGCGGAACGCGGGGCAGGTGGTGCAGGTCTCACTGTCGGTGGCGTTCGTGCTGGTGGTGCTCGGCCTGAGCCTGCTCACCTACCGCTACGTGGAGCTTCCCATGCAGCGGCTGGGCAGGCGGGTGGCCCGGAGGCCGTCCTCCAGCGAGGTCGCCCCCGCGCGGTGAGGGTTTCGGCTCAGGAGCCGTCCTCGGGGGACTGGGCGTAGTCCTCGGGGTCGCCGGTGGGCGACTCGGTGGGCAGGTCCTTGTCCTTCTCGGAGCCGACGGGGTAGACGTCCCCGGGCTGGGTGGCCTTGGCGCCGCGCAGCGAGGAGACGGCCACCACGTGGTAGCCCTGCTTCTGGAGCGCGGTCAGCAGCTTCGGCATCACCTTGACGGTCTGCTCCACCCAGTCGTGCATGAGGATGACCCCGTCACGCTTGGCGTTCTTGAGCACCTCGTCGTAGATGGCCTTCTCGTTCTTGGTCGCCCAGTCTCGTGAGCCGCCGTTCCACAGGATGATCGGCATGTTCATCTGGGTGGCGATCGCCGAGACCCGCTCGTCGAACTCGCCGTAGGGCGGGCGAATCGTCGTCGGGTACTTGCCGGTGACCTTCTTGACGATGTCCTGGGTCTTGGTGAGTTCCTCGCGGATCTTGTCTTCCGAGATCTCCCGCAGGTGCGGGTGGGTGTAGCTGTGGTTACCGATGTCATGGCCTTCGGTGACCATCCGCTTGGCGAACGCGGGGCGGGACTTCACGTACTGGCCCTCAAGGAAGAACGTCGCCTTGGACTTGTACTTCTTGAAGGTGTCGAGCAGCTTGTCCGCGTACTTGCCGGGGCCGTCGTCGAAGGTGAGCGCGATGCACTTCACCTTCCCGCAGTCCACGGGCTTCGGCTTCGGCGCGGGCTTGGCCTTGGGGGCGGGCTTGGCCTTGCTCGCCGTGGTGGCCTTCGGTTCGGGCTTCTCCGCGCTCCACGCGGTGGTCGGGACGGAAATCATGGCCAGCGCACAGGATGTGGCCAGCAACATTCGGACAGGAGACTTCATGAGGGGAGCTCCGGGTCAAATCGACGTCGGTCGAATGGGCATCCTATCGAGGTGCCTGATGCCTCCTGGGGCAGAAGCGTCACGATGTCCTGTGAAAGGCACGCTCTCCCGCGGCCGGGGCATGCCGTCTTCGCTCAGCACAAACTTGACGTTTCCCCAGGTCATGAGTGTGTATAGCGGGTCGTGGGCGTGCGGGTCGCACCTCGGACGTATTCGATGATGGGCGTCGGTCCCCCGGAGGAGCGCGCTGGGAAAAAATGACGATCAGTACGGCGAGCTTGAAACCGGTCGATAAAGGGCTCGGAGCGACCGATGGGGCGCCGGCCCGCGACCGGCGGTTCACGCTCGCCTGTTACGCCACCGCCCAGCTCGCGCTGCTCGGCTGGTGGCTCGGCTTCCACCCCGGGTTGATGAGCCCCGACTCCGTCACCTACGTCGCGCACGTCACGACGGGCCCCTGGGTGGCCGGGCAGTCGGTCGCCTACGACGCCCTGCTCGGGCTCTCCCTGAAGGTGACCGGCGACCTGTCCGCGGTCACCCTCCTGCAGACGGCGGCGATGGCCGCCGCCCTGGCCCACCTCGCGGGCGCGATCCGGCCGCTGGGGGTACGGGGACGCCCGCTGCTCGTGGCGGTGGGGTGCGCGGCGCTGTCACCGCCGCTCGGCGCCTTCACGGTGTCGATGTGGAAGGACGTGCCGTTCACCGTGTGCGCCGTACTGGCCGCCGGCACCGCGGTACGGCTCATGGCCCGGTCGGGGCTGCGGTCTGGATCTGTCGTGCGAGGTGAGGGCCGGGTGCGGGACGCAGCCGGGGTCGGCGGGCGGAGGATGGCCGGACGCGGGGGCGGCCGGTGGGCGTGGGACCCGCGCTTCGCCGCCCTCGGGGCCGAACTGCTCGGCCTGGGGCTCTTCCGTAACAACGGCTTCCTCGTGGCGCTGGTCGCCGCCGTCGCGCTCGTCGTGCTCCTGGCCGGCCGCCCGGGAGCCCGCCGGCGGGTCGCGGCGCTCGCGGCCGGAGCGGTGGCGGCGCCGCCGCTCCTGCTGAGCGTCGGCTACCCGGCGATGGGCATCGCGTCGCCGTCCCGCTCGTTCGCCTACCAGACGGTGTTCGGCGACCTCGCCGTGGCGTACGGGGAGAGACCCCACCTCTTCGACCGCGAGCAGCGGGAACTCCTGGCGGAGATCGCCCCGCTCGACGTCTGGCGGCGGGGGGCGACCTGCCAGACCATGGCGCGGGTCTTCTTCGATCCCGGGTTCGGCCACGCGCGGGCCGAACAGCGGATGTCCGAGATCCTGGAGCTGTGGCGAGGACTGCTGGTCCGCGCGCCGGGCACGATCCTGAGCGCCAGGATCTGCCGCGCCGCGCTCGCCTGGCAGCCCGGATCGACCTCGGACGAGCCCGGCGGTGAGCTCTACCGCTTCTCCCCGGGAGACCCACGGCTCCCCGACGGCTGGGAGGGCTCCCCGGCGGCCTCGGTGATGCGGCAGCGGCCGATCTCCGAAGGGCTGCTCGCCGCGGGGCTGTTCGCGCTGGACGCGAGCACCGTGAGGCAGTTCGAATGGCTGCTCTGGCGGGCGCCCTTCTGGTGCTACCTCACCTACGCCACGGCCGCGCTCGCCTGGTGGCGGACGGGTAGCCGGGCGGCACTCGCGGGGGCGGCCGTGGTCGCGGGGCAGCAGATCGGGGTGATCCTCACCAACACCGCGCCGGACTTCCGGTTCATGGTGTCGCCGATCTTTGTCGGCGTCCTGTTCGTTCCGCTGCTCCTGCGGGAGGCGGGGATCCTGCTCTCCCGCCGATGAGCGGTGCTCCCCGAGCCGCTCCGCAGGAGAGCCGAAGGTCCCGGTGGGCCGCCCGGGATCCGGCCCGTCACCGGGTGTGAGATGCCGGAGGCGTCTCCTGGGCACCACGCCCGTTCCGATCCGCAGGGCGCGAGCAGCCGTCAGCGGTCCGTAGGGTGCGGGCAGCCGTCAGTGGCCGGACCCGCGGGGTGCGGGCAGCCGTCAGCGGTCGAGCTCGTCGAAGAGCGCCTCCCAGCGTTCCAGGACGCGCGGCAGCCGGTACCTCCTCATCCGTTCCCTGCCCCTCGCCCCCATCCTGCGGCGCAGCTCGGCATCGGACATGAGGCGCTCCAGGGCGGCGGCGAAGCTCCCGGTGTCTCCGGGCTCGGCCAGTATGCCGTTGTCCCCGTCCTCGACCAGGGTCCTCACCCCCGCAGAGGCGTCGCAGGCCACGGCGGGCAGCCCGCAGGCCGCGCCCTCGGCGAGGACCAGCCCCCATCCCTCGAAGTCGCTGCTCAGGGTGACGATGGAGGCGTCCAGGTACTCGGCCTCGACGTTCTCGACCTGTCCGCGAAAGACGATCCGGTCGCCGAGGCCGGTCTGGGCGGCCTGCGCCTCCAGGGCCGCCCGAAGCGGCCCGTCGCCGATGACGTGCAGCTCCCACGGCTCGGCGACGGCCGGGGCCGCGGCGGCGAAGGCGTCGATCAGCAGATCGATCCGCTTCACCCTGACCAGCCGTCCGGCCGAGACGATCCGCGGGTTGCGCAGCGGGGCCGCCTCCTCGGGGAAGACGCTGACCGGGTTCAGCATGGTGCCGCAGTTGGCGAGCCGGTGCGCGGTGAAGGACGCCGCGTAGTCGTCGCACAGGAACAGCGCCTTGTCGAGGTGCGCGTAGTGCTTCTTGATGAGCTTGAGGTTCGGTGAGTCCACCGCCTCGGTGTACGACTGGTGGTACTGGCCGATCTTGGCGATGTGCGGCATGGGCAGGTCGGCGATCCAGTGGGCGGCCCAGGGCGAGGCGATGACCATGTATCCGCCGTGTCCGCCGTCGATCCGGTCCGTCAGCCGCAGCAGCTTCCGCCTCGCGGCGGCGACCTCCTCCGGGCTCCTTCTCTGCCTGCCCCTGCGCCACGGCAGCGAGCGGGCGGCGGGCTCGGGGGCGGGCGTGTCGTACAGCGTGGCGTGCCGGTAGACGGGGTCGGCGATGTAGCTCTGCGGCTGCCGGGAGGGATTGATGCTGATCAGGGTCACCCTGTGCCCCCGCGAGCCGAGGCCCTGGGCCAGGGTGTGGATGACCCGCTGGGACCCGCCCATCGAGTCGCCGTCGGTGCTGAGGAAGAAGACGTCTCGCGATCTCAACGCATGACCTCCGGGAAGAACGCGTCCACGACCCTGCCGCTCGCCTGCCCGTCGTCGAGGCCGCACCAGCGGTCGCGGAACTCCGCGTAGCGCCGCCGGTACCTCTCGGTGATCTCGGTGAGCCGCTCCAGCGCCTCGGCCAGCTCGCCCGGTTCGCGCAGCAGCGGCCCCGGGGCGATCTCGGCCAGGTCGAAGCAGACCCCCCGCTGGGCGGAGGCGTAGCGCTCGTAGTCGTCGACGTAGTAGAGGATCGGCCTGCCGAGACAGGCGTAGTCGAACATGATCGAGGAGTAGTCCGTCACCAGGACGTCCGAGGCGAGCATCAGGTCGTTGACCTCGGGGAACGCCGAGGCGTCCCGGACGAGCCAGCCGAGCGGGTCGGGCACCGTGAAGCGGTCGTACCGGTGGGCGCGCACCAGGATCACCCAGTCCGGGGGCAGCGCGCCGGCGAGGGCGGGCAGGTCGAGCCGGATCGAGTCGCCGCTGAAGCGTCTGTTGTCGCGGTAGGTGGGCGCGTAGAGGATCACCCGCTTTCCCGCGGGAATCTCGAAGAACTCCCTCACCTGCCGCGCCCGCTCGCGTTGCGCCGGTTCCATGTGCCGTACCAGCACGTCGGTGCGCGGGTATCCGGCGTGGATCAGCTCGCCCCTGAACCCGCTCGCCTCGGCGAAGTCGCGCAGGAAGTCGGGGCCCGGGGTGAGCAGCGCGTCCCAGCGCGCCACCGCCTCGGCGTACTTTCTGGCGAGGGCCGGCTGCGTCCGGTGCCTGGGCTCGTCCAGGCCCATCTTCTTGAGCACCTGACCGTGCCAGGTCTGCAGGTAGCGGGTGCTCCCGCGCTTGCGGTAGCAGTAGGGCAGGTTGTGGCTGTCCACCCAGTGCCCGGCGCGCGCCAGGGTCCAGGCGTAGCGGAAGGTGTCGCGCCGGACGAGACCGACGTCCTCGGGGAAACGTTCGGGAACGTCCGCGTGGGACCAGACCGCCCGCAGGCCGGTGGCGCGCCGCTGCAGTTCCTCGTGGATGTAGCGCGGGTTGCCGGTGTAGCCGGTGCCCTCGGCCGACTCGAACAACACCAGGTTCCGGTTCACCGGCACCGTCATGCTGACCAGCCGGTAGAAGCGGCCCAGGTTGCGGGGGGTGGCGAGGTCGGCCAGCAGGCCACGCCAGAGTTCCGGCACGCTCGGGAAACGCCGCTTGGCCGCGGGGCCGAGCCTGCGCGCCATGAGGCGGAACGGGAGGTCGGCGGACGCCTCGAGGACGAGGCGGCCGGAGCCCACCGTGCCCACGGAGGTGAACGAGAACCCCGGGACCGCGAGGAGGGGCCTGAGGTTCCCGCGCTCGCCCTCCTGGAGCGAGATCATGACCGCCTGCGGCCTGACGGCGTTGTCCGGCCACTCCAGCTCCGGCAGGGAGATCGTCACCGTCCCCTCCAGGATTCCCGTCCCCTCGGGAGGACCTCCCGTCATCCGCGGGATCCTCGTCCGCTCCGGCTCCTCCGGCTCCCACTGCCCTTCGAGCCCTCTCGGGCTCTTCTTCTCCCGCTCCTCCAGCGACTCGATCACGACGGGGGCCATCTGGACGGGGATCGAGGTGATCGTCCTCTTCCTGCCGCCGACGCGGAGCCACGCGGTCAGCGTGCGGCCGTCGAGCACCCGGCCGGGATCGTAGGTTCGCAGGCGCAACCGGATCCGGTCCCTCGACGCCTGCAGGTCGATGAGCTCGTGCCGCAGCAGCGCTCCGGACAGCGGTTGCTCGGCCAGGCGCAGCTCGGTGACGTCCAGTTCGCTCCTGGCCCGCTCGTCCTGAGGGGGCACCGTCCCCCAGAACACCCGATCGTCGTCCGCCGTGACCGCCCGGGGCGGGACGGAGTGCCTGCCCCCCAGCTCGACGGCGGCGAGCGCCGCCTCGGCTCCGCGCCGCTCGCGGACGAGCTGGAGGCACACCCGCTCCGCCCTGGTCAGCCGCTCGATCGCGGCGGGTTCGAGCGTGTCCACGTACGGGATGACGATGTCGGCGAAGTCGGAGATCCACGCCGGGTCACGCTGGGGCAGGTCGCCCAGGTAGAGGCGGAGGTCGTGGGAGAGGAAGCGGAAGTCCTTGTCCTCCTTGAGGTCGAGGGAGTGGGTGTTCGCGAGGGCGCGGTCGCTCAGGACGGCGGCGGCGACGCGCTGGCGAACGTTCTCCAGCTCGTGCCGCCGCGACGAGATCGACCTGGTGGCCGGGGTGGCGGCGAGCAGCCAGCGGTAGACGGGCCACGGCACGACGGCGAACAGCTTGCTGCGGCAGAACAGCTCCGTCGACCAGACGATGTCCTCGTGGTGGATGTCCTCGGGAAAACGGATGCCGGTGACGTCGAGGAAGGTCCGCCGGTACAGCTTGTTGGTGGCGAGGCAGTTGAAGAGGAGTTCGGGTTCGGCGCGGATGCCGTCCACGACCCGTCGTTCCGCGAACAGCTGGGGGTACCAGAGGGTGACGGCGCCGGTCGCCTCGTCGACGCGCTCCACGGTGCCCATGACGAAGTCGGCGCCGGTCGCCTCCGCTTCGAGCAGGAGGCTCTTGCAGGCGTGTCTGGGCAGCTCGTCGTCGCTGTCGAGGAACATCAGGAAGGGCGAGCGGGAGGCGTCCATGCCCGCGTTGCGCGGCGCGCCGCAGCCGCCGCTGTTGGCGGGCAGCCGCAGGTAGCGGACCCGGCCGTCCTCCTCGGTGAGCGCCTTGGCCACCGCCGGGGTGTCGTCACCGGAACAGTCGTCCACGATGATCACTTCGAGGTTCTTGAGCGTCTGGCCGAGAACGGAGCGCACGGCCCGGGGTAACCGGGCCGCGTCGTTGTAGGTGATGACGATCACGCTGACGTCCGGGACCGTGTACGGCTGTGTTGTCATGGCGCGCAACTCCAAGGCGGCTGGGAGGAGAGCCTTGACCCGCGGTGGTCCGCGCTCGGCGGGGCGGAGGCGGCAACGGCAGGGCAAGGCGTCATGGGATCGCTGGTGTTGGATGTGGGCACTCAGCCCGAGGCGGGCGTGTCGGCGAGGAGGACGGGGGCGTCGCGGCCGGTGCCCCTCGTGACCCTCGGGGTCCCCGGCCGTCCCGTGTGCTCCTCGTGGTACTCCGCGTCGACGTTGACCTGCCAGACGTCGTGCCCGGCTCCGTCGACGACGTTCTCCACGGTCAGCATCGCGGTGAGCATGGAGTGGTCCTGGTTGTTGTACCGGTGCATGCCGTTGCGGCCGACCGGGTGGATCTCCGGCCACTCCACGTCGAGATACTTCCTGAGCACCTCGACGTTGCCGGCGTAACCGGCGTCGTAGACGGGGTAGGCCTTCGGCATTCGCACCACGTAGCCCTGCCGGACCGAGCCGGGGGTCACCAGGCCCAGCCGCTCCAGCTCCCGGGTGCCGAACGCGATGAGGTCGTCGTCCGGAGCGCGCCACAGGTCGTCGCCCTCGTTGACGAAGTACTCCAGGCCGAGACAGGTCCGTCCCGCCTGCACCAGGTACGGCGACCAGGAACCGTAGTTCTGCACCCGGCCGAGCCGGACCTCGGGGGAGTGGATGTAGATCCAGTTGTCGGGGAAGGAGAACCGCTCGGGGACGACCAGCGCGACGGTGAGGAAGTCGCGGTATTTCAGCCCCGCGGCGGCCTCCGCGACGACATCGGGCACGTCCGGCCCGAACGCGCGGATCAGGGCGTTGAGCGGCATCGAGGAGATGAGGTCGTCACAGTGCACCTCGCGGACGGCGCCCCCGACACCGGGCCTCTCGTTCTCGCCGTCGTCGTGGCGGACGGTGACGGCGAGGCGGCCGTGGTGGCGGCGGATCCGTTCGACCCGGGTGCCGAGGTGGATGGTGGAACCCCGCTCGCGGACCCGGTCGGCGCAGGCCTCCCACATCATGCCCGGCCCCAGTTTGGGGTAGCGGAACTCCTCGATGAGGCTCGTGATCTCCCTGCGGTTCCTCCCCGGCGTCAGCGCGGCGGCGATGGCCTTGCCCAGGGAGAGGTCCCTGATCCGCTGCGCGGCCCAGTCGGCCTGGATACTCGCGGCGGGAACGCCCCACACCTTCTCGGTGTAGGTCTTGAAGAAGATCCCGTAGAGCCGCCGGCCGAACCTGGCCGCGACCCAGCCCTCGAAGGTGGACTGGTCGGCGGGCGGCCTGATCCTGGCCCAGGCGTACGAGCCGACACAGCGCAGGGATTCCAGGACACCGAGGTTGCGCAGGGCGTTGGACGCCCTGAGCGGGTAGTCGTAGAAACGGCCCCCGTAGTGGATGCGGCTCATTCTCGGGCGGAGCAGGAAGTCCTCCTCGCCGAGGATCTCGTTCCAGAAGTCCTCCACCCGGGGCACCTTCGTGAAGAAGCGGTGCCCGCCGATGTCGAAGCGCCAGCCGTCGCGTTCCTCCGTCCGGCTGATGCCGCCGACCACGCGGTCGGCCTCGAAGACCTCGCACGGGTGTCCTCGCCGGGCCAGCTCGTAGGCCGCGGTGAGCCCGGCGGGCCCCGCTCCCACGACCACTGTTGAGTCCATGCGTTTCCCCCCGCGAATGCCGTTTGCCGCGATCTCGCCCGTCTCGGTCACCCGATCGTGTCGGACGGTCAGGGGGGATCGAAGGGTCATCACGTCTTACTAGGACGTGTGCATTCCCAGCCTTGACCTGGGCTTGGGGGAGGCGTTGCCGCGTCACGGACCCGAGGGCGGATCGGCCGGCCGGGGGAGATGTGCCGGAGATGGTCAAGTCTCGGTCAGCTCACTCCATCGCGGTCATATTTTGGGCTCGCCCGGCCCGGCGCGGAGCCATGCTGCTGACGTGACGTCTACGTCGCGTTCATGGCCGCCAGGTTGTGTCGACGGGCACACGGGCTCCTTCCGCCGCTTTCCGGCGACCACTGGGCTTCCCGCCGCGCGCCCGTGACGTCTTCCACGCTGAGTGGATCTTCACCCGCGTGCCATGTCCGGCGTTCACGCCGATGGACCGGACTGTGAGCTTTCGACTACCGGAGGACCGATCGTGGCCCCAGTGAGCATCATCGTGCCCATATACAACGTGGAGCCGTACCTTGAGGCGTGTCTGGAGTCGTTGGTCGCGCAGACCTGGAGTGACATCGAGGTCGTCATGGTGGACGACGGCTCTCCCGACTCCAGTGCGGAGATCGCCGAGACCTTCGTCGAGCGTGACGCCCGGTTCCGGCTGATCCGGCAGGAGAACGGGGGCCTTGGCACCGCGCGCAACACCGGCATAAGGCACGCCAGCGGTGATTTCCTCGCCTTTTTGGACAGCGACGACATGCTCCCGTTGACGGCCGTCGAGACGATGGTGTGCTCTCTGACGGAGAGCGGATCCGATCTCGTCACGGGCAACGTCCTGCGCTTCAGCGGGCAGGGGGTGCGCCAGTCGGCGATGCACAAGGCGATCTTCGCCAACTCCGCCAGGCGGACCCACGTGACCGCCGACGAGATCCTGCTCAAGGACCGGCTGGTCACGAACAAGCTCTGGCGGCGCTCCTTCTGGGACGAGCGGGGGCTGAGCTTTCCCGAGGGGGTCCTGTGGGAGGACATCGCCGTCGCCCTGCCCGCCCACTTCCTCGCCGGGGCGGTGGACGTGCTGTCCACTCCGGTCTACCTGTGGCGGGAGCGGGAGGGGGAAAGCGTCTCGATCACCCAGAACCGGGGGCACCTCAAGGGGATCGAGGACCGGTTCGCCGCCGTCGACTCCGTGCGGAGTTTCCTCGTCGACACGGGGCGGACCCAGCACCTGAGGGCGTGGGACCGGATGGTCCTCGACAGTGACCTGCCGAACTTCCTGCAGGTGCTCGACCAGGCGGGGGAGGAGTTCCGGAGTCGCTTCCTCGACCTGGCGTGCGCCTATCTCGACACAGCGGGGCCGAAGGTTCTCCCGCTCATCCCCGCGCAGCGCAGGGCGAAGTGGATCCTCGTCGAGGAACGCAGGATGAGCGACCTGCTCCAGCTGCTGGAGTGGGACAGGACGGTGAAGCCGACCGCCCGCGTCGTCGGGAGCAGCCTGCGCGGGTACCACCTCAACGTGCCCGTGCAGGTCGAGCGGTCCGCCACGCGGATGCGCGAGGAACTGGACCTGCGCCAGCGGGTGGACAGCCTGGAATGGAAGGACGACAAGCTGGTCGTCGAGGGCCGGATCTCGCTGCGCTACCTGCGTCCCCGCAGGCGGATGCAGCAGCACCTCCTCGCCTGGCTCGTCCCCGAGGGCGCCGGGGACGCCAAGGGCACCGGGGACGCCAAGGGCGCTGAGGGCACCGAAGGACTCGAAGGTCGCCGACGCAGGATCCGGCTCCCCGTCACGGTCAGGCGGGGCCTGTCGCTGGTCGACACCGGCCCGCGCAGGCGCAAGGACTGGTGCGGGTTCCGGCTCACCGTCGATCCCGCCAAGCTCCCGGCCGGCTCGTCCTGGCGGATCGACCTGTGCGTACTGTCCCGAGGACTCCTGCGCCGGGGAAGGCTGGGGCAGCCGAGCCCGGCCGCACGGCGGCTGGAGTTCACCGAGCGCGAGCCGGGGACCGTGGCGTGGACGGAGTGGACGCCCGCCGAGGAGTTCAGGCTCCGGGTGGAGCGGCCGGGGGGCTGGGTCACCGGCCACCGGGTGGCCGAGGGCAAGCTGAGGATCGGCGGCCGGTGCGACGACGACCTCGGCGCCGCACCGACGCTGCGGCTGATCCGGCCGCAGGGGGGCCGTGACCGGCGCTACCCGATGACCGTGTCGGACGGCGCCTTCGAGGCGGTGGTCGACCTCGACGAGGTGCTGTCCGAGCGCTGGCCGGAGCTCGACCCGGCCGGCCTGGAGATGAGCGCGCTCAACCCCGGAGCCGAGTGGCACTTCGAGGTCGTCCCCGCCGAAGGAAAGGCCCGGCCGCTGCTCGTCGCCCGCGACGTGGAGCGTGGCCTCTACCGGCTCCGCGGGCGCGACGTGGTGCTGAACCGGTCGCAGGCCGGTGGGCTCGTGCTGCGCGAGCAGCGGCCGACGTTCTACGTGGAGCGGGTGGAGTGGACCGACCTGGGCCACCTCAGGGTGACCGGGGCCCCGATGCGCCCGATCGACGGCCCGGCGTGGCTGGTCGTCACCTCGCGCAACCGGCTCACCGAGCGGCTCTTCCCGCTCGTCGACGGCAGTGCCACGGTGACGCCCGAGGGGAGCGAGACGCTCGGTGGGTGGCTGCCGCTGCCGGCGGGCACGCACGGCTTCGCGATCCGTACCGGCGCCGGCACCGGTGACATGCGCATGGAGTTCCGGCTGTCCGCGCCGCTGGAGCACATCTCCGCCACCCGTACGTTCGTCTTCGACACCGACCTGATGAACGAGGCCGTCTTCACCGTGAGCGACGACCTGCGCGCCTCGGGCAGGCCGAAGCAGCAGCGGTTGCTGCGCGAGGACCTCTACCCCGCGAGGTGCCAGGAACCGCTGCGGCCCGCCGTCCTCTTCGACAGTTACGGGGGCAGGCAGTTCTCCGACAGCCCGAAGGCGATCTACGAGGAGCTCGTGCGGCGGGGTTCGGACCTGGAGTTCATGTGGGTCGTGCGGGACGGGCAGGTGGAACTGCCCGAGGGGGTGACGCCGGTCCGCCGGTACGGGCGGGAGTTCTTCGAGGCCCTCGCCCGCTGCAGGTACATCGTGACCAACAGCCACCTGCCCTCCTGGTTCGAGCGCAGGCAGGGGCAGACGGTGCTGCAGACCTGGCGGGGCACGCCGTTGAAGCGCGTCGGGTTCGACGTCGAGAAGGTGCCGTTCGCCAGGCCCGACCAGCACGAGCGGCTCGCCAGGGCCGTCGCCCGGTGGAGCCACCTCATCTCGCCGAGTCCCTGGTGCACCTCGATCCTGGACGGTGCTCTGCGGTTCGAGGGGGAGATCCTGGAGATCGGCTCTCCTCGCGACGACCTGCTGCGTCGTGCCGGAGCCGAGCGGATCGGGGAGATCCGGGAGCGTCTCGGCCTGCCCGAGGGCAAGAAGGTCATCCTGTACGCCCCGACGTGGCGCGACGACAAGCTCTACAGCAGGGGACGCTACCGGCTCGACCTGCGCCTCGACGTTCGGCACATGGCGGAGAAGCTCGGCGAGGACCATGTGCTCATGATCCGTAAGCACCCGAACGTCACGGACAGGCTGCCCAGGGTCGGCACGGACTTCCTCTTCGATGTCTCGATATATCCGGACATCCAGGAGCTTTACCTGGTCGCGGACATGCTGATCACGGACTACTCGTCGGCGATGTTCGACTTCGCGGTGACCGGCAAGCCGATGTTCTTCTTCACCTACGACCTGGAGCGCTACCGCGACGAGGTGCGCGGCTTCTACTTCGACTTCGAGGCCGAGGCCCCCGGGCCGCTGCTGCGCACGACCGAGGAGGTCGTGACGGCCGTGCGGGACGCCGACGAGGTGCGCGGTAAGTACCGGAAGCTGTACGACGCCTTCACCGCCAGGTTCTGCCCGCTGGAGGACGGCGGCGCGGCGGCCAGGGCCGTGGACCGGATCTTCCGGTAGCCGCCCGTCGTCCTCACGAAAGGCCGGGGGAGACCCTCCTCGGCCTTTCGTGTCCTTCAAGCGCCGGAGCCCCATGGCGCGGGTCGGTCAAGAAGTGGCATGGAGATCTTCTAGTAGTTACAGAGCGTAGATGACAGGAGACACCGCGTGGCCATGCTGGAACGCATGAGGGCCTATTCGTTGGACGACGTTCTCGCGACCCGGAAACGAAAAGACTCCTGGTGGACCGTTTTCCTGGTCGACCCGGTGGCGTGCAGGCTCACCCTGCTCGTCGCCAACCACACGTCCATCACCCCCAACGGGCTCACCCGTTTCTCCCTGATCCTCGGCATGTGCTCGGCGATCTGCTTCGCGTCAGGACGGCTCGCCGCGGGGGCACTGCTGTTCTACGTGAGCTTCATGGTCGACTGCATGGACGGGAAGATCGCCCGGCTCAAGGGGACGGGGACGGCGTTCGGGCTCTGGCTCGACTACGTCGGCGACCGGATCAGGGTGCTCTGCTGCGCCGCGGGGCTGGCGTCCGGGCAGTACGTGGCGACGGGCGACGTCTCCTACATCCTGCTGGGCGCCGGGGTGGCCGTCCTCGACCTGTTCCGCTATGTGAACGCGCCGCAGATGAAGCGCGTGCGCGAGGTGGTCAGGGAGAACCGGCTCGGACGGCCGGTACCCGTCGAGTCCGTGGTGACCGTGGGATCCCCCAGGGCGGGGGAGGCGCCGATGGCCGCCGGGCACACCGCCCACGCGGGACGCCTCAGGCCCGTCGAGGTCATCACGCCCCGCGAGCCGCTGCGAGTCGCCGGATTCGAGGACCGGGAAGAAGACCGTGAAGAGGTGCGCGGCGAGAACCGGGCAGAGGACGGGGCCGGACGGCGGGGGCCCAGGAAAGGCAGGCGCCCGAGGCTGCCCCGCAGGTTCACCCGCCTCCTGGCCCGCCACCGGGTGCGGACCCACCTGATCAGCGGTATCGAGTTCCACGCCGCCGTGTTCGTGGTCGCCCCGCTGGTCGGGACGGTCGCCCTGGTACCCCTCGCGGTCGCGGCGGGGGTCCTGCTTCTGCTGAACGAGGTCGTTCTGATCTACCGAATGTGGCTCTTCGCCCGGGTGGTGCCCGTCGTACCGCTCGTCGGGAAGGCGCCACGCATATCTGTTTGACCAAGCTTTACGGGGGTTCGTTGTCATGCAGTCCGACCGCCCGATCTTCGTGATCGGTTGTCCGCGTTCCGGCACCACGATGCTGCAGCTCATGCTGCACTCGCACCCGCGCATCGCGGTGCCTCCGGAGACACGGTTCGTGGTGCCCGGCTACTACCGCAGGTTCTCCTTCGGGGACCTGCGCGAGGAACGCAACCGGCGCAGGGTCGGCCGGTGGATCGTGAGCGACAAGGACACCAAGTTCAAGGAGCTCAAGCTCGACGGGGACAGGCTGATCGACGACATCGTCGCCGGTCCGCCCACGCTGGGGTCGGCGATGGGAATCACCTTCCGCTCCTACGCCGAGCAGTACGGCAAGAGCCGCTGGGGTGACAAGCGGCCCAGCTACTACCACCACGTGGACCTTCTGCTGCGGCTGTTCCCCGACGCCCAGTTCGTGCACCTGATCAGGGACGGCCGCGACTGCGTGGCGTCGCTGAAGGAGATGCCCTGGTACACCAAGGACGTCTTCCACGCGGCGGTCAACTGGAGCGAGGCGATCGACTACGGCCGCCGCCACGCCAAGAGGCTCCCCGCCGACAGCTACTACGAGCTGCGTTACGAGGACCTGACGGCCTACCCGGAGACCGAGCTGAGCAAGCTCTGCGACTTCCTCGGCGAGGACTACGACCCGGCGATGACCGAGCCGTACCACGTCGCCAGGGTGGCGATCCCGCAGCACAAGGTCTGGCACAGCCACACCCACGGCGACGTCACGACGGCGAGGGCGGGGTCGTGGAAGGCCAGGCTGGAGCCCTGGGAGATCTCGGTGTGCGAGACGGTGCTCGGCGACCGGCTCACCGCGAACGGCTACGAGCTGAGCGGCGCCCCCAAGGCGAGCAAGACCCACGTCGAGGCGTGCGAGAAGGCGGCGTCCAAGCGGCGCTGGGCACGCAGGCGCAAGGAGATGCGCGACCGCGTCAACCGGTTCCGCGAGCCGAGCCCGGTGGCCGCGAGGCTCACCAGCCGGCAACTCGGCGAGCTTGCGAAGGTCTGAGATGAAGCCCGATCGCCCGATCTTCATCCTGGGCTGTCCCCGCTCGGGGACCACGATGCTGCAGCTGATGCTGCACGCCCACCCGCGCGTCGCCATCCCGCCGGAGACCCGGTTCATGGTCTCCGCCTACCAGCGGCGGCTCCAGTTCGGCGACCTCAACGACGCCGCGCACCGGCGTGAGCTGGGCGAATGGGTGGTCGACCGGCGCCAGTCACGCTTCCACGAGCTGGAACTGGACCGCGACGAGGTGCTCGACCAGATCGTCGGCGGGCCGCCGACGCTCGGCTCCGCGCTGGGCATCGTGCTGCGCGCCTACGCGGCCAGGCACGGCAAGCCGCGCTGGGGTGACAAGCGGCCCTCGTACTTCCAGTACACCGACGTGCTGCTGCGGCTGTTCCCCGACGCCCAGTTCGTGCACCTGATCAGGGACGGCCGCGACTGTGTGGCGTCGCTGAAGGAGATGCCCTGGTACAACGGGACCGTCTACAGCGCGGTCTCCGCCTGGGCCGAGGCGATCGACTTCGCCAGGCACGGCGCGCCGAAACTGCCGGGCGGCAGCTACCACGAGCTGCGCTACGAGGACCTGACCGCGGAGCCGGAGGCCCACCTGCGCAGGTTGTGCGAGTTCCTTGGTGAGGACTTCGCCCCCGCCATGTGCGACCCGGGCGCGATGGCCGGCATCGCCGTACCCGCACGCAAGACCTGGCACGCGCGCACCTTCGGCGAGGTGACCACCGCGCGGGCCGGTTCGTGGCGTGACCGGCTCGACCCCGGCGAGATCTCGCTGTGCGAGAGCGTGCTCGGGGACCGGCTGCAGACGTACGGGTACGAGCTCACCGGGGCGCCGAAGGCCGAGACCTCGCGGTTGATGTCCTACGAGCGGACGGCGGCCAGGCGGAAGCTGACCCGGGTGAAAAGGGTGACGTTCGACCGGCTGATCCGGCTCCGCGAGCCGAACCCGCTGGGGGCACGGCTCACCTCCGCCCAGATCGTGCTGGCCGGGGTGCCCATGCCGCGCACCGAGCCCGTCGCGGCCGGCAGGTGAGGGGCTTCTCGCCGATCCGGTACGTGATCGGCATCCGGCCGAAGAGGGCTTCCCGCCGGTGGTACGCGGTCAGAGGGTGATCCGGGCAGGGCTTTCCGCCGGTGGTACGCGGTCAGGGTGTGATCCGGACAGGGTTCCCGCCTGGTCCGGGGGAAACTCAGCGGGTGATCTGGTCGAACAGGGCCTCCCAGCGGTCCAGGACGTGGTCGGGGCGGAACGCCTCGACGTGCGCGCGGGCGGCGGCTCCCAGCCGCCGCCGCTCCGCGGCCGAGGCGATCAGCCCGGCCAGCGCGGCGGCGAGCCCGGTCACGTCGGCCGGGGGCACCAGCACCCCTGTCTGCCCGTCCAGTACGAGTGACCTGAGCCCGCTCGACACGTCGAACGCCACCGAGGGCACCCCGTAGGAGGCCGCCTCGCCGACCACCAGCGGTAGCCCCTCGTGCTCGCTGGACAGCGCGAGCAGCGACCCGCCCGTGTACTCGTCCGCCATCCGGGCGGCGGGCACCGCGCCGCGGAACACCACCCGGTCGCTCACCTCGCACTCCGCGGCGTGCGACAGGAGCCGTTCCCGCTCGGCCCCCTCGCCGATCAGGTGCAGATCCCAGCCCTCGCTCGCCTCGCGACGGGCCCTCACGAGATCCGGGTGATCGCCGTCGCCCTCTGCGCCCTCTATGCCTCCGGGACCCGGACGGCCGCACGCCCGCGCGAAGGCCGAGATCAGCCGGTCGAACCGTTTCACGCCCTCCAGCCTGCCGACCCCGAGCACCCGGCGGGCGGTGAGGTCCGCGGTCCGCGAAGGCCAGACGGGCAGCGGGTTCGGGATGGACCAGGTGTTGGGCAGCAACGCGTGCTCGGAGAACAGCCACGCGTCCTCCTCGCTGAGGAACACCGCCTTCTCCATGGCGCCGTAGTGGCCGCGGACCGAGCCGAGGTGCCACGATCCCCGCGCGTGCTCGTACGACCCGTGGTACTGCCCGATCGGCAGCAGTCGCTCGGGCAGCAGGTCCCCGATCCGGGTGACCACGCTGGGCGAGGAGAGCACCGCGAACCCCGGCCCCACCTCCCGCAGCAGCCTGTCGAGCGCCTGCCGCTCGCGGCGCCTGCCGAGTCGGGAGAGCCTTCCCACCGGAGCCCGGTGGATCACGTGACTGGTGTAGCGAGGCCGTTCCACATAGCGGAACGGCTTCTCCGACCGATGCAGCCCGATCACGTGCACCTCGCGGCCCCGTTCCGCCAGGCCCTGCGCCACGGTGTGGGTGACGCGCTGGACGCCGCCCAGGGTGTCGGCGTCCAGGCACGCGAACACCACCGCCCCACCGCGCCCGCCGGTCACCGCGACCGTCCGAGCAGCGGCAGGCGGGCCAGGTGCCGTGGCACGATCGGGGGACGTTCCCGCACGTCGGAGGGGAGAGGGGCCTGGGCGTGCCGGGGGTCGAAGAAGGCGTCCACCACGTTCGCCGAGGCGTTCCCCTTCTCGTCGGCGCACCACGTCCTGCGGAACGCGATGTACCTGGAGGCGAACGCCGCCGTTGTCCCGTCGAGATCGCGTAGCACCTCGATCAGCTCCTCGGTCGTGGTGAGGCAGGGGCCGGGGGCGATCGCGGGCAGGTCGTGGTAGACGCCGCGTTCCACCCTGCGGTACTCGTCCCAGTCGTCGATCAGGAACAGCATCGGCCGCCCGGTGACCGCGTAGTCGCACATCAGCGACGAGTAGTCGGTGAGCAGCGCGTCCGAGAGCAGGATCAGGTCGTTCACCTCCGGATAGGAGCCCGCGTGCCGGACGAAGTGGCGCAGGTGCTCGGGCACCTCGAACCGCTCGACCGGGTGGGTCCGCAGGATCACCGTCCAGTCGCCGGAGAGGGCCTCGGCCATCGCGTCCAGGTCGGCCCTGACCGACTGCCCGGACCCCTTGGCCCGGTCGCGGTAGGTGGGGGCGTACAGCAGCACCCTGGACCAGTGCGGGATCTCCAGTCGCCTCCTCGCCCGCCCCGCCGCCTCCCGGTCGCCGCGCACGAGCACGTCACAGCGGGGAGAACCGTGCCGCAGCAACCGCCCCCGGTAGCCGTTGGAGGGCACGAAGACCCGCTCGAACTCGGCGCTGGGCGAGACCAGCGCGTCCCAGCGATCCACCGCGGCCCGCCAGGTCGCCCTCGGTCCGTCGAAGTCGGCGCGCAGGTCGGGCGCGTCGAAGCCGACCGACTTGATGCCCTGGCCGTGCCAGGTCTGCAGGTAGCGGGTGCCCGGCGGTTTCGGATAGGCGAGCGGCATGCCGTGGCTGTCGACCCAGTAGCCCGCCCTCGCCATGGTCCAGATGTGGCGCCAGCTCATCCGCCGTACCAGCCGGACATCGGAGGGAAAGTGCCCCCGCGCCGTGGCGGCCGACCACACCATCTTCAGCGGCGCGCCGCGTCGCCTGAGCTCCTCGTAGATGTAGCGCGGGTTCCCGGTGTATCCGGTGCCGACATCGGACTCGAACAGGGCGAGGTCCCTGCGCGCGGGCAGCACGGAGATCAGGCTTCTGTAGACGCGGAGCTTCACCTCCGGCCCGCTCACCTTCCTCAGCAGGCGGGCGGCGGCCCGCTTGAGCCGGGGCAGCTGCCGCAGCAGCCCCTGGCGGCGCCAGAGCACCCGCAGGAACGCGGCGTTCCCCTCCGCCTTGACGACGACCTCGTGGCACAGGACGGTCGTGCCCAACGGCGCGGTGGACGGGTCGACGAGCAACCGGTCGGCGGTGACCCGCCCGTCGGGGTTGAGGATCTCGATCACCGGGTCGTAGCGGCCCTCGAAGCCCAGCCGGCCGTGGTGGATCGTGGTGAGGTCGATCGTCGCCTCGCTCAGGTAACCGCCGTCCGGCTGCTCGCGCGGGTCCAGCCGCAGCCGATGGTTCCTGAACCGCAGGTACGCGGTCCAGCCGGGCGTGGCGGCGAGCACGCCGAACGGGTCGTACGTCGTGATCGCGAGCCTGATCAGCGAGCCCTTGCCGGTGAGGACCGCCTCGTGACGCAGCCGGGAGGCGCTGTAGGGAAGCTCGGCCATCCGGAGCGAGGTGATCTCCCGCCTCTCGTCGGGGACCGTGCCCCAGTAGGTGCGGCCCCCCTCCCGTACGGCCACGCGCGGCGGGGCCTTCGGGCCGTTCAGCGACCGGGCGGCCACCAGCAGCTCGTCGGGCCTGCCGTCGAGGATGAAACTGCAGCAGACCCGCATCAGCGGGTCGATCGTCTCGAACACCACCGGGTCGAGCTCCGCCAGGTAGGGCCGGACCACCGAGACGAACTCCTCGATCCACGCCGGGTCGCGCGAGGGCAGCGGGTTGAGATAGACCCGCAGGTCCTGGCGGATGAAGCGGCGCTGCCGCTCGTGCACCAGGTGGCCGAGGCCGTTGGCCCGCAGGATGTCGTCGCTGAGGCGGGCCGCCCTGATCCTGGAGCGGACGTTCGTCATCTCCGTCAGGCACAGCGAGATCGACAACCGGGCCTCGCTCTCCGCCGAGGCCCGGTGCCAGACGTAGACCACCCAGGGGACCACGGCGAACCGCCGCGCCGCGCAGTACAGGGCGGTGGTGAAGACGTGGTCCTCGTAGTGCATGTCCTCGCGGAACGGCACCTGCCGCAGCAGCTCGGCCCGGTACAGCTTGTTGGTGCTGAAGGAGTCGAGGAACATCTCCGGCTCCTGGGCGATCCCCTCGACCGTCCTGCGCCTGGCGAACAGCGCGGGATAGTAGCGCGCGGTCTTCCCGCTCCGCTCGTACAGCCGGGTGATCTGCCCGGTGACGAAGTCCGCGCCGGTCCTCTCGATCTCCAGCAGCATGCTCTTGCAGGCGTGTCTCGTCAGCTCGTCGTCGCTGTCCAGGAACATCACGTACGGCGCCCGCGCCGCCGCCACGCCCCTGTTGCGCGGGACCCCGCACCCCCCGCTGTTGACCTCCCCGCGCAGGTAGCGGACCCTCGGGTCCTTACGCTGCAACTGCCGGGCCACCCGCTCGGTGTCGTCGGTGCTCGCGTCGTCCGCGATGATCACCTCGATGTCGCGCAGGGACTGCCGGAGTACGGACCGCACGGCCCTGGCCAGCCGTGGGGCATCGTTGTAGGTGATGACCACAACGCTGCATTCCGGGATATTGATCACGACCCGAGATATTCCCGGGAAAAAGTAGGCAGTTGTCCTACTTGTCCACTGATGACACTGTTTTTGGCGTTGTGTGGAACGAGTAACTCAGTTCTGGTCCTCTGGTCGCCGAGGCGTAGCCACGGCGTCAGGGCTGTGACGGGCCGCAAGGTGGCGAGGACGTCGCGCCCGCTACCCGACCTGACCTTGTCTCCCGATGTCCCCCGATTCGACGCCGGGCATCCCGAGCACGGCCCAGCTCGATGATGTTGTAAGGCTTGCGTACAAGGGTCTGACAACCTGGGCATTCGACCCGTTTTCGGAAGGCGAGTGACATGAGAACCACCCATGGACAGTCGACGGACCTCAACCGGAAGGCGATCGGTCTGCTGCTCGCTCCCGAGCTGGGCAGGAGTAATCCAGGTGCCGCCATCGATGTTCCGGACTCCGCCTGCGGAGTCGGTGGCATACTCGGCGTGACCGAGGAGCGCACCAGGGCACCCAAGGTATTCGAGCAGATCTGTATGGCGACGGCGCGGAGGGTGTGATGGAGCAGGCGGTGCCGTTCCTGAGGCGGGTGCGGGTGACCGGCTATAAGAGCATCGCCTCGTGCGAGGTCGTTTTCACCCCGCTGTTGGTACTGCTGGGTCCCAATGGGGCTGGGAAGAGTAATTTCGTTGACGCGCTCCGGTTTGTGGCGGACGCGCTGAATTCGACCCCGGCCGACGCTGTGGCCAAACACGGTGGGTTGGATGACGTGTTCCGGCAGGTGCCTGAACCCGTGGACGAGTTCACCATCTATCTGGAGTGCGTGATCGAGATGGCGGGCACGCTGACGCCGGTCGAGTACGGATTCACCATTGGCCGGGACTCCACGGGACGCCGACAGGTAGTGGTCAAGGAGGAGTGCTGCGTCATTCATAGGGGCGAGGGAAAGCCCGGATCCGGGGAGACCCGATTCGATGTGGCGGCAGGGCTGGTCACAGGTGAAGGAAACATCGAGCAGGATCGGCTCTACCTACCGTTAGCCGCTACTCGGGGAAACTTCAGTGATGTGTATTACGACCTCCGGGATATGCTTTTTCACCACTTGGATATCAATGAGATGCGGCAACCACAGTCGGATCAGCGGACTGGGGGGATCGGCTACTCCGGAGAGCACATCGGATCCGTGCTAGGAGAACTCGCCTTCAGGTATCCCGTGTTCAAGGCTCGTGTGGACGATTATCTCAAAGCGATCGTGCCGGATGCGCTGGGAGTGGACGAGCGGCTCATCGACAGATATTCGACCGTGGAGCTTCGCACTCGGGAAGGGGAGCGACCGTTCGGCCCTGAGGCCATCTCGGTCGGGACCTTACACGCGGCGGGTGTGCTCGCCGCGCTGTTCCAGCCCCTTGTGCTGGACGGGCAGACGAAACTGGTAGTGATCGAGGAACCGGAGACCGCGCTCCACCCTGCCGCCGCCGGTGCGTTGTTCGACGCGCTGACCGAGGCGAGCGAGCGTGTCCAGGTCGTGATCACCACGCAGAGCGCCGACCTGCTCGACCGTGACGACTTCGATCCGGCCTGTGTGCGGGTGGTGGCGATGAACAGCGGGGTCACCGTGATCGGCGAGATCGACGAGGTCAGCCGCCGTCTCGTCGAAGAAAAACGAACCACGCTGGGTGAGTTGATGCGCGGCGGCCAACTCCGACCTGAGGCGGGCGAATGACCGATCCGATCACCGTGTCCCCCAGGTGACCGGTCCGGTCACGATCGCCGCCATCGTGGAGGGCGACGGCGAGGTGTCCGCGCTTCCCGTCCTGCTCCGCAGGATCGCTGCAACGCTCTCGGTGTGGAACCTACGGATTCCTCAGCCTCGCCGTATCCCGCGGAGCAAGCTCATCGCTCCCGGCGGAGTCGAGAGCGCCGTTCTCCAGGCTTCCTATCAGGTGACCGGTGCCGGCGGGATCCTGCTGCTGATCGACTCGGACGACGACTGCCCGGCCTCCCTCGGCCCCGCGCTCCTGGAACGGGCCCGTCAAGCGCGTGGTGACCGGGAGATCTCGGTCGTGCTCGCTCATCGGGAGTTCGAGGCGTGGTTCCTGGCCGCCGCGGCGTCGCTGTCCGGCTGCCGAGGTCTCGTCGACCCCTTGGATCCGCCTTCGAATCCGGAGGGGATTCGTGGTGCCAAAGAATGGCTCTCCTCCAGGAAGAACGACGGCACGTCGTACCGGCCGACTGTGGACCAGGCAGGGCTGACCGACGTCTTCGATCTGGAGCAGGACCGTAAAGCCGCTCCTTCCTTCGACAAGTTCTGGCGCGATATCGAACGGCTTCTGCGATGCGAGGTCTGACCGATCGCGGAAGCCCCGGCCGACACCGACGTGTGTTTCCGAGCCGACGCCTCCGGGATCTTTCTCGTCTCCGCGAGTGCCGCCCCGCTCGCGACCGGCAAGGGGGAACACGAATCGGTATAGGGGCTGACGCCCGCGTTTGATGGCTCGCCGGATGTTCTGGGTGCGTGATCTCCGTCGGGGAACTCGCCCGCTCTGATGGCCTACACGGCTTCCAGGGCCTCTATCGGCCCAGGTTCGCTATGACTCTTGAGGGAGGACATGAGTCCAGAATCTAGGCTGATCTTGTTGTGCGGGCTGCCCGGCTCGGGGAAAACGACACTGGCCAGGCACTTGGCGAGAGAGCTTCCAGCGGTGCGGCTGTGCCCGGACGAATGGATGGCCGATCTCGGCGTCGACCTGTTCGACGAGAATACCCGCGACCAGCTTGAGCGGCGGTTTTGGGAGCACGCTCAGGATCTGCTGAGGCTGGGACAGAGTGTGATCTTGGAGTTCGGCTTCTGGGCGCGTGCCGAGCGCGACGAGAAGCGTCTGGGGGCCCGCGCACTCGGTCTTCCCGTCGAACTGCACTATCTCGCCGCGCCGGTCGACGAGCTGTGCCGCCGTCTGGAGGCCCGCAACCGGGAAGGGGCACCCGGGACGGTCCCGATCAACCGCGAGCTGCTTGAGGAGTATGCGGAGATCTTCCAGGCTCCGGACGCCGCCGAACTCGCTCTTTTCGATGAACCGCTTCTGGGTCGGCGTGGATGAGACGATCGACCGGCAGGCTGAAAGTACTAGAAGAAGTCCGCCGCTATAGGGCTATTTTCAACCATTTACGTGCTTCGGCGAAGTCCGCTGCGGCTTCCCGGGTGATGATTGAGGACATAGCCAAGCAGCTATGACGACAGGAGATGACAGCGGCGTGTCCCGATCAGATCTGTCCAATGTCAACTGGCGCAAGAGCAGTCTCAGCGGTAGCGACCACAACTGTGTGGAGGTCGCCTTCCTGAGCGGTGGCGCTGTGGCCGTCCGTAACTCCAACCATCCCGATGCCGGAACAGCGGTGTTCACCCCCGCCGTGTGGACGGCCTTCATCGATCGCGTCAAGAGTCACGAGTTCGACTCTTAACCAAAGAGGTACGGGCCTGTTCGATCGAAGACCAGGACCTTCTGCTCCGGCAGGACGTCGGACGACGTCGAAAAGTGCGTTTACTGAGGATCGCGGGAGACGCTCTGACAGCTGGTCAGTGCCGTAGAGCGCGGCGGATCAGCCAGGTGAGCAGGATGAGGGCCGCCAGGGCGGCGACCAGGGGGCCGATGCGCTTGAGCAGGGGCATGCCCGCCACCTCCAGGAGGTTCAGGGCCTCCTCTTCTGGGCTGAGCGAGGTGCGCGAGGTGCCCGCGGGGTGGCTCTGTCGGGACTCGGCCTCCTCGTTGACGGAGAGGCCGGGCGGTGTGGGCACCGCACTGAGGTGACGTCCCGGTGCCGCCGGGGCGCCGGGGGCGTTCAGTCCTTCCGGGCCGCCGGGGCCACCCAGTCCGGACGCCGCCTCAGGGGCCGCCGGGCCACCGGGGCCTTCCGCGCCGTGGCCGGTGGAGCCCGCGGGGCCGGGGAACGCCGAGCCGGTGGTGCCGCTCTCCGCGTCGGGGCTCCCGGCGCCGGGGGGTGTCGAGCCCGTCGAGTCCGAGTCGGCCGGACGTGCCGGGCCGGGACCCCAGCTCTCCGAGATCGCCGGAACGTCGTCGGCCGCCTCCGGCTTCCCGGCCGCGCTCCGGCCGCCCACGCCGGTCGTTTCCGTGGCGGAGCCCTCGCCCAGCAGACGGGAGAGGTTGGCCTCGAACTTGTCGATCAGCTTCCCGCCCACCTCGGTCAGCACGCCCCGGCCCGCCTGGGCCGGGCGGCCGGTCACGTCGAAGGAGGTGTCGACGGTGACCCGGGTGTCGCGACCCTGGGGGTGCAGGCGCGCGACGACCGTGGCACCGGCCGTGCCCGGACCTTTGGCCTCCTTGCCGGAGGCCCTGATGGTCATGGTGTGGGTGTCCTCGTCCACCTTCTCGAAGGCGACGTCACCCTGGTACGTCACCGTGACCGGGCCGATCCTCATCTTCATCCGGCCGGTGTAGGAGTCGCCCTCAGCCTTGTCCACGGCGGCACCCGGCAGGCAGGGCGCGATCCGCTCGACGTCGAGCAGCACCGGCCACGCCTGCTCGACAGGCAGGGGAACCGTGAACTCGTGCTCGAACCGCATCGCCATCGCTCCGCTCCTTGCCGGTCGGCCGCTGTCGCGACATTACGACTACACGGGGGCGTATCGCCAGTATGCCGCCCTGGAGTCCCTTTGGGCCCTCACGGCGGTCCGTGTCCACGCTCCGGATTCGTGTCCTTTCCTTCCTACTGCCCTCGTTGGCGGGGGCGATGCGTCCAGCCGCGTGGTCAGACCGGCGGGTTGTGGCGGGAGTACTCGGTGAACCTCCAGCGGAGCGGGCTGGCTTCCGGTACGCGGACGACCCGGCCCACCTCGAACCTGACCAGTCGCTCCGCGCCCGGAACGCTCCCCGGATCCCAGTCGATGCGGGCACGTCCGGTCAGGTGCAGGGCGTCGCCGCCCTCCCAGTCGAGAAAGAGCAGGCCGCAGCTGTCGTCCAGCTCCAGGTTCCCCAATGTCATGTACATGGAGTTGCCGACGTACTCCGGCCAGACCAGCCGCCGGTCGTCCAGCACCCGGACGAACCCGGGATTGCCGCCCCGATGTGACAGGTCGGTGCCGAGGCCGGGGGCGGTGGTGGCGACGAAGAACGTGTCGGCGCCCTCGATCCAGGTCCGGTCGTCGTCGCCGAACGCCGTCGCGGAGGAGAAACCGGTGGGGGCGGCGTCAGGAGGACCGGAGGCTCCTTGGTGGAGATCGGGAGTTTCCGGGGAGTCTCCGTGGGGATCGGCGGAGCCGGGAGTTCGGGAGGTGGGTCCCACCGGTTCCGTGACGATCTCTCGTGCCTGGATGTACTTGGGACAGTTGGCGTACGTCTGCTCGGTACGGACGATCAGCCGGTCGCCCTGCCGCGAGACCGTGCCGTTGATCCGCATCCTGCGTCTGCTCCGCGGCTCGATCGCGAGCATCCCGATCTGGCCCCCGTCCAGCCCGGTCAGCGGGTCGTGCTCGCCGGGCACCGCGTCGATCACGACCGTCCGCTCGTCCACCGCCTCCGCGAATCCCTCGGGCCCGGTCAGGACGGACGCCCACAGGAGCCCGTCCCGTCCCGTCGCCCCGATCAGCAGCATCCGCTGTCGCCCCAGGAACTCGGCCGCCACCGTCGGGATCTCCGGCCGGGTCCTGGCCGAGCCCAGCGCCACCGCGCGGACCCCGGCCCTTCGCTGGACCGCGAGCTCTCCGGCGTGTTCCACGGGCATCTAGAAGAAGCCGCAGGTAGGAGCGGCGGCCACCGGTACGGGAGAGCCTTCGACGCCCGTAGGTGTGTAGATCTCCAGCCGGATCCCGTCGGGGTCCTCGAAGAACACGCCGCCCGAGGACGCGCCCTCGCCGTGCGCCACCACGCCGTCGTGGTGGAGCGTGGCGCCGGCCTCCCTGATCGCGTCCTCGGCCCGGCGGACCGCATCGAGGTCCGGAACCTGGAAGGACAGGTGGTGCAGGCCGGGCAGACCGGTGGCGAAGCGGCCCTCGCTCTGCTGCCAGAGGGTGAGCATCAGCGTGCCGTCGAGACCGAGGAAGGCGTACCTGCGGTCGGCCTCACCGGACTCGGCGAGGACCTCGAAGCCGAAGATCTTCAGGTAGAAGTCCCTGGACCTGTCGAGGTCGGAGACGTTGAGGCCGACATGGCCGGTCTGGAAGGTCATCTGATCTCTCCCGTCAGGTTTTCTAACGGATCGGTCCGTTAGTTTGGCTGCAGGATGAATCTAACGCATAACTAGCATTTTTCCCATTATAAATTTGTGGTGTAAATCACAATAGAGAAGACCTCGATGTGAGATCGCGGCGGCGGGTGTGAGTTCGGCGCGGGTGTCGCGGGTGCGGCCCGCCTTGGACGCGGACGTGAGGTGGGTCGTCCCGGCACCGGCCCACGTCGTTCCGTGGCCGGGGTCCGGTGCCACCTCACGTCGTTCCGTGGCGGAGGGCTCGGTGCCGCCTCATGTCATTCCGCGCCCGGGGTCTCGGTGTTGGTTCGCGTTGTTTCGTGGCCGAAGTTCCGGTGCCGGTTCCGCGCCACCTCGCACCCGTGCCTGGGGAAAGGGGGAGCCGCCGCAGTGACGGCTCACGTGTCACTCGTGAGGGAATCCGGAGAGGGATCAGCCGTCGCGGTGCTGGTGGTAGTGGCGGGCCGCGCGGGCACGATTGCCGCAGCCGACCGAGCACCACTCCTGCCGGGCGTGGTCCTTGAGGAAGTAGAGCACGCAGCGCGGCGCGGGGCAGGTGCGGAGCCGCTCCCGCTGAGGCCCGGCGAGCAGTTCGATCGCCGACGTCGCGAGGGCCGCCCGGATCCGCTCCGACTCCGTGACCCCGTCGCCATGGACGCTGCGTGCCCGGGGAACGCCCTCGGCGGGCCACTCCAGCCGCGCGGCGAGCGGCACGGCGAGAGCCGCGGCGTTGACCAGGTCGAGCGACTCGGCGAAACCGGGAAGCCGGTGCGCGTCCGCACCGCTCGCGGTGCCCGGTTTCACCGCCCTGGCGAAGAGCGCCCGTACGGCCTGCCGCAGCTCCACCACCTCGACCCGCAGCCGCTCAGAGGCGACGAAGTCCGAGTCGATCCCCAGTTCGGCGGCGTGCGCCCGGCCCCACGCGGTCATGCCCGCCACGTCGGCGAGCGTGTCCGTGAGGCCGGCCCGCGTCGCGCGGACGGTGCTGACGAACTCCAGGGCGGACATGCTCCGACTCTAATGCCTGATCTGGCGTTTCACCGTTAGGTCCTGTTCAGGGGCGGATCTTCAGCCGGGTCGGCCGCGGCCCCGTGTGCCGCTCGGCGTGGGTGCGCCTGCTGTGGCGACCCTGGAGCGCCCGCCGCCGGATGAGACGCCGGCCTTCTAACGCCGGACGGACTTGACCAGGATGGTGACCAGGCCCGCGAAGCCCAGGCCGCCCACCAGGATCGTGAGCATGACCAGTGGCGAGACGGACGGCTCGCTGATGAAGACGATCCCGGCCGCGATGAAGACCACGCCGCTGAGCAGGGCCATCCAGTCGGTGCGGTGTACGCGACGCTGCTCGGCCCTGTCGATGTCAGGCCGCACGGCGCACCTCCACGTCCCCGATGCCGGCCTTCACGTTCAGCACGATGGTCGCCACGTCGCCCTTGGGGGGCACCTCGGGCTCCAGGATCTTGTTGTGCGCGATGTCCGCCCCTCCCTCCACCGCGTGGTCGATCTTGATGTCGCCGAACCTGGTGGCGCTGTTCACCTCGACTCTGGCCGTCGCGGGCAGGATCACGCTTATCGAGCCGACCGAGATCGAGACGTCCACGATGGTCCGTGAGCCCTGGGGCAGGACCAGGTCGCTCAGGTCGAGTCTGCCCGCTCCCACGCCCACCGAGTAGTCGCGGGCCACCTCGGACAGGGTGACGGGCCGCCAGTCGAAGTCGCCGAACTTCTTCGGCATGCCGCCCAGCGTGGGCCCCGCGACCAGGGCGATCGACAGGATCGTGCCGGTCGCGACCAGTCCCGCTCCCCGGCCGAACCAGGTGGCGACCAGCAGGCCGGCGCCGATGACGACGAGTACCGCGCCGCCGACGACCGTCATGTTGACCGATCCCGAGGCGGACTGGATCGCCACGATGACCCCTCCAACGATCATGGCCAGACAGATGGTGATGCTCCCGACGAGCGACCTGGGCCGTCGCGGGCCGGGTGGTGCCACCACCGGCCCGCCGTACGCGGCCGGGTCGTAGGGGGAGTAGGGCTGCCGCCTCCGAGGATCCAGAGGCTGGTAGGGGCCGTACGGCGAGAAGGGCGCGCCGGAGGAGTCGAAGGACGGCCTCGTGTGGGCGTAGTACGGGTCCTGCGGGGTCTCGCCGCGTGCCTCCCGCGGTGGCATGGCGGGACCGGGGGGCATGCCCGGCGCATGCTCGGTGGGGCTTTGCGGGGTGGAGAGCGGATGGGACGTCGTGGAGCCCGGTCCGGCCTCGGGCGCGTACGGCTCCGTGACCGTCTCACCACCCGGCCGCGGCGCGGCGTGAGCGGCGTCTTCCGCGGTGGTGCCGGCGTGAGCGGTGTCTCCCGAGGTGGTGCCGGGAGGGCCTGCCGTCGGAGCTTCGGCGTACGCGGTGGGGCCGGTGGCCCAGGGCGCGGCGGCGTGGGCGGCCGGGTCCCGTTCGCCGACTCCGGGCGGTCCTGCGGGGGTGGACGGGCCCGGCCACCGGCCGGGCGGGTGTGGGGTGCGGCGCCTGCGCAGCCGATCGGGCAGGGACCTGGCCACGGCCAGCAGGTCGACCCCGCGGGAGTGGGCGGCGAGCAGGGCGATCGCGAACACCGTGCCGACCACGACCGTGCCGGTGCCGATGCCGTCCGAGGAGACGTTGACGATCAGCCCGAGGGCGAACAGGCCGGTGAGCAGGGTCAGGACCGTCTCGCTGTCGAAGTCGCGCCGGGTCCACTGCTCAAAGTAGCCGGGGCCGCCGTCGGTCTCGCGCATCAGCAGGAACGCCGCGAGGTAGAGCATGATGCCGATACCGGAGCCGAGCACCAGGACCGCGAAGCCGACCCGCAGCACCACGGGATCGATCTGGGCGTATCTCCCCAGCCCCGCGCAGACGCCCGTGAGCATCCGTCCCTCGTTGCTGCGCTTCAGGCCGTGCTCCTCGAAACGCTCCTCGGAGCGCTTTCCCGAGAAGGAGGAGGCGGACGGCGAGCTCGCCGGACCATGGGCCCGCCCGGTGTCGTTCATATGGTCAATCGTGGCCTTTCCCGGTCCGTGACGCATCCGGGAGACCCCTGAGTCGTCCCGGAGGGGGGATGCCTCTCTCAGGGTCGCTTCAGGGGAACGCCTGATGCAGTGGCAGGCTGATTCATGTGACGATGCTGACGATATGGCTGACCGACAGACAGTTCGTGATTCGGCGCCCGTGACACCCGAAGAAGCCCCTTTCCCCCGCCTTGTGCGGCCGGTGGAAGGACGGCTGATCGCAGGGGTGGCCCAGGGCGCCGCCGCCCAGCTCCGGCTCGACCCGGTCGTGCTGCGGCTGACCTTCGTGCTGCTCACCGTTCTGGGCGGGTTCGGCACCCTGGCGTACGCCGCGCTGTGGATGTTCACCCCGCGCGAGCCGCACGAGGGCAGGGAGCCTTCGAGGGACTGGAGCCAGCTCGCCGCGTACGGCGCGATCGGGCTGGCGCTGACGGCCCTGGGCTGGCTCACCGGCGCCTCGGAGACCGGGATCGGGGCCTGGCCGCTCGCCGTGGGCGGCATCGGTTCGCTGATCCTGTGGCAGCAGGCCGACCCCGACCGGCGGCAGCGCTGGATGAACCACACGGTCGGGCAGGTCCGCCAGAACCGGGTCCGTACGTTCCTCGGGCTCGTGCTCGTCGTGGTCGGCGCGATCGGCTTCCTGGTGGCCAACGACGAGTTGGGCAAGGCACGTCCCGGCATCGTGTTCACCATGGTGGTCGTGGGCGGCGTCGCGCTGATCGCGGCGCCCTGGCTCGCCGCCCTGTGGAAGGAGCTTCAGCGCGAGCGCCGCGAGCGCATCCGGCAGGAGGAGCGCGCCGAGGTGGCCGCCCACGTGCACGATTCGGTGCTGCACACGCTGACGCTCATCCAGCGCAACGCCCAGGACCCGCGCGAGGTGATGCGGCTCGCCCGCTCCCAGGAGCGGGAGCTGCGCAACTGGCTCTACCAGCCCCAGCAGGACGCCGACGCGTCGGTGGCCGCGGCCGTGCGGCGGGTCGCGGCCGAGGAGGAGGACGCGCACGGGGTGCCGATCGAGGTCGTCTGTGTCGGCGACGGCCCGCTCACCCCCGAACTGTCCGCGATGATGCAGGCCGCGAGGCAGGCCATGGTCAACGCCGCGAAATACTCCGGTGCCGAGGTCGTCTCCGTGTACGCCGAGACGGAGCCGGACGAGGTCACCGTCTTCGTCAGGGACCGGGGGGCCGGGTTCGACATGAGCGAGGTGCCCGAGGATCGTATGGGTATCCGCCAGTCGATCATCGGCAGGATGGAACGCCACGGGGGCAGCGCCCGGGTGCGGACCGAGCCCGGCGAGGGCACGGAAGTGATGCTGACCATGAAACTGGAGAAGACGTGAGTATCGAGCGAGCCGAAGTCGTGCGGCCGGCCGGAAGGCGGACCTCGGGACCGCGAGGGGAAGTCCGATGAGCGTGGTGAAGGTCCTGATCGTCGACGACCACCGTCTGTTCCGTTCCGGGGTACGGGCCGAGCTCGGAGACTCCATCGAGGTGATCGGGGAGGCCGAGGACGTGGAGTCCGCGGTCAAGGCGATCGCCGCCCTCGGGCCCGACGTGGTCCTTCTCGACGTGCACATGCCCGGTGGCGGAGGCCAGGAGGTGCTGCGCCGGGTCCTCGGCTCCGGCTCCACGGTGCGCTTCCTCGCCCTGTCGGTCTCCGACGCGGCCGAGGACGTGATCGGCGTGATCCGGGGCGGCGCGCGGGGATACGTGACCAAGAACATCAGCGGGCGGGAGCTCACCGACGCCATCCGCAGGGTGGCCGAGGGCGACGCGGTCTTCTCGCCGAGGCTGGCGGGGTTCGTGCTGGACGCGTTCGCCTCCAGCGAGGCCCCGCCGATCGACCCCGAACTCGACTCGCTCACCCAGCGCGAGCGCGAGGTCCTGCGGCTGATCGCCCGGGGGTACGCGTACAAGGAGATCGCCAAGGAGCTGTTCATCTCGGTGAAGACCGTGGAGACCCACGTCTCGTCCGTGCTGCGCAAGCTGCAGCTCTCCAACCGTCACGAGCTGTCCCGCTGGGCCACGGCGCGCCGCCTGGTCTGAACCTTCACCCCCTCCTGTACGAGCAGTTACTTATGTGCGACTCTGCGAAGTATGGGACGCGATGTACCCGCGATGGTGTTCAGCCGCGAGGACCGGCGGCGCTACCGGGACAAGGTTCGGCGGTGCCTTGACGTCTTCGCGCAGCTGCTGCGCGAGTCCAGGTTCGAGTTCGACAGGCCCCGGGCCGGGCTGGAGATCGAACTCAACCTCGTGGACGAGCGCGCCGAGGCCACGATGAAGAACACCGAGGTGCTGGAGGCGATCGCCGAGCCCGACTGGGGGACCGAGCTGGGCCAGTTCAACGTGGAGATCAACGTCCTGCCGGAGTCGCTGGAGGGAGACGGCGCGGCCCGGCTGGAGAAGGTGATCAGGGACCGTCTCAACCACGCGGAGGAACAGGCCCGCACCGTCGGCGGGCACATGGTGATGGTCGGCATCCTGCCCACGCTGCGGGAGAGCGACGTCCACGAGGGCACCCTGTCGGCCAACCCCCGCTACAAACTCCTCAACGAGCAGATCTTCGCGGCGAGGGGCGAGGACCTGCACCTGTCGATCGAGGGCGACGAGTCCCTGGAGACCTACGCCGACAGCATCACCCCCGAGGCCGCCTGCACGAGCCTGCAGCTGCACCTCCAGGTCAGCCCCGAGGCGTTCGCCGCCAACTGGAACGCCGCCCAGGCCATCGCGGGCCCTCAGGTGGCGCTGGCGGCCAACTCGCCGTTCCTGTTCGGCCGCAGACTCTGGCAGGAGACCAGGATCCCGCTGTTCGAGCAGGCCACCGACACCCGCCCGGTGGAGCTGAAGACCCAGGGCGTCCGGCCCCGGGTGTGGTTCGGCGAGCGGTGGATCACCTCGGTCTTCGACCTCTTCGAGGAGAACGCCCGCTACTTCCCCGCGCTGCTGCCCCTGTGCGACGAGGAGGACCCGCGCGAGGAACTGGCACGCGGGATCACCCCGCAACTCGGCGAGCTGACCCTGCACAACGGCACCGTCTACCGGTGGAACCGGCCGATCTACGCGGTCGTGGACGGCACCCCGCACCTGCGGGTGGAGAACCGGGTGCTGCCGGCCGGGCCCTCGGTGGCGGACGTCGCCGCCAATGCCGCCTTCTACTACGGGCTCATGCGCGTCCTGCCGTACGCCGAGCGCCCGGTGTGGACGCGCATGTCGTTCGCCGCGGCCGAGGACAACCTGCACGCCGCGGCACGGTACGGCCTGGAAGCCAGGCTCTTCTGGCCGGGGCTCGGCGAGGTGGCCGCGTCCGAACTGATCCTGCGCCGCCTGCTGCCGCTCGCCCACGAGGGACTCGACCTGTGGGGCGTGGCCCCCGAGTCCAGGGACCGGCTGCTGGGGATCGTCGAGCAGCGCTGCCTGACGGGCACGACCGGGGCGAGCTGGCAGATCGACGCGGTGAACGCGTTCGGCGACCTCGAAAGGCACGAGGCGCTGCGCCGGATGACGTTGCGGTACATCGAGAACATGCACACCAACGAGCCCGTCCACACCTGGCCGTCCCCCTGAACCCCGGTCGTGGCGATTCCGCGCGCGGGGAGCGAGACTCCGTCACGATGGATTCATGAAAGCGTTCTCTTTTCTCCTGGTGCTCGTGCTCGCGGCCGTCACCGCCTGCGGGAGCGTCGGGGAGGGGCCGGAACCGGAGGCCGGTCCCGCCGGTGAGCGGGCCACGCCCAGCACGCGCGGGGAGACGTTCGAGTCGGACGTCGAGCTGGCCAGGGAGCTCACCGAGGCCTACTGGAAGCAGACCTTCTCCGCGGCGGGGCTGACCTACCGCCCGGTCGCCGCGTTCACCGCCTACCAGGGAGAGAACGGGCCCGACTGCGGCGGGCAGCCCTCGGTGCCGAACAACGCCTTCTACTGCCCGGTGGGGCACTTCATCGCCTACGACGAGAACTGGATGAACGATCTCTACGAGCGGATGGGCGACGGCTCGGTCTACGTGATCATCCCGCACGAGTTCGGCCACGCGGTGCAGGCACAGCTGAACACCGCCTTCCGGCTGAGCATCGAGCAGGAACTCCAGGCCGACTGCTACGCGGGGGGAACCCTGGGAGCGCTGGTCAAGGGCGGTGCGCTGCAGACCGAGCCGGGCGACGAGGACGAACTCCTGCTCAACCTCGCCGCGGCCGGCGATCCCACCGACGACTGGCTGCGCCCGGACGCCCACGGCACGGCGGGGCAGCGCCAGGAACTGTTCGTCAAGGGCTACAACCAGGGAACGAGCGCCTGCTGAGGCGCACCGGGAGCCCCATTCACGCGGGAGCCGAGAGGGCCGGGGCCGGGGACCACGTCCGCGATGGTCTCGCTCGGTTTCACGCCCGGGCGTCCGGAGCCGCCGCGTGGGAGCCGGAGGAGCCACCGGGCGGGGCACCCGCCTGACCAGGCCGCGACGAAAGTACGCCGCGATGAGTACGCATGAATCCGCCGGGAGGTTGATGCCGGGCCGTCCCGGTCCACCTACGCTGAGGGCGGGGAGCGACCAGGGGGTGATGGCATGCGGATGACGGTGCGAGAGATCGGCTGGGCCGCGCGAGGTGCCTGCGGTACGAGCGATCCCGAGCTGTTCTTCCCGCTGACGCAGTCGGCCGAGCACGAGGCGCGGGCGAAGGCGGTCTGCGAGCGGTGTCCGGTGCTGCAGGAGTGCCGGGCCTACGCGCTTCGCGCGGCCGAGCCGGAGGGGATCTGGGGTGGCCTGACGGTGAAGGAACGACGCGGCCTGCGCTTTCCCGACGGGTGGCGCCAGGCCGCCACGGGCCCGGCCCCCGTCGCGTAGCCTCGAACCAACCGGATTCGTGCCGGATCGGCGGGGATCATCGAAGGCGCGGGGCGGGCCCGAGGTCGCGATCCCCGGCGCGGCCCGGCAGGCGGGGCGCGAGACGACGTCCGAGGGAGTCGTGGGCATGGAACGCGAGCCGGGGCGAGCCGCCCGTGCCGGATCCGAGGCGGTGCCCGGCGCTCTACCGGGCACACGGGCGGGCACACTGGCGGGCACGGTGGCGGTGCTGGTGGCGGCGAACGTGCTCAACAACCGCCTGGCGCCGAGGCTGGCACCGCTGACCTCGGCCGCGGCCACCGGCGCGCTGGTCGTCATGGCCCGCCGTTCCGGGCTCTCCTGGGCCGAGCTGGGGTTCCACCGGCGTTCGCGGGGCCTGCGGATCGGTGGCGCGCTCGCCTCCGCCGTGGCCGGGGCCTACGCCGCCGGCATCGCCGTGCCGGCCACCCGCAGGTTCTTCCGCGACGAGCGCGCCCTGTCCCTGTCGCGCGCCCGCGCGCTGGAGGAGGCCCTGATCCAGGTGCCGTTCGGCACGGTCCTGCTGGAGGAGGTCGGTTTTCGCGGGGTGACGCACGCCCTCGTCGCCCGCTCGCACGGCCACGGTACGGCGACCGCCGTCTCCTCGGTCCTCTTCGGTCTCTGGCACATCCTGCCCGCCGTCGACATGATGGCCGCCAACCCCGCCCTGAGCCGCCTGGCCACGGGGGAGGCCCTCAGCGCCCCCGGCGCCCCTGACGTTCCCGGTGTCCCCGACGCCGCGGGCTCCGGTGGCTCCCGTGGCTCTCGTACGGAGGGGACGGGAGGCGAAGGCCCCGGCGTACCGGTCGTCCTCGCCTCTCGCGCGCGGGGAACGGGAGGCGAGGAGGGCTCCGGCGTACCGGCTGTGCCCGCCGGACCGGACGCACCGGGCGTACCGCAGGGCCCGAGGAGGGCGCCCGCGTGGCAGGTGGCGCGCGTCGTGGCCGGGTCGGTGGTCACGACGGGCCTCGCCGGGGTGCTCTTCACCGAGCTGCGCAGGAGGGGCGGTCTCGCCGCTCCCGCGCTGTTCCACGTCGCGACCAACTCCCTGGGCTACCTGTTCGCCCGCCTCGCCCCGCCGGAGGAGCCGGCCTCGGGCCGCGGACCGCTGCCGAGGTGACCCCGCGCAGGCGGGTCCGGCCGTGCTCTCCCGGTCTCGGCCTCCGGCCGTGCTTTCCCGGCTCTTCCCGGGCCGTGCCCTCCCGGCCTGCGCGCGGGGAGATCAGACGGTGATGACCCGCTGGAAGGCCTCGACGTAGCGACCCTCGCCGAAGCCCGCCTCGGTGGCGATCTGTGAGAAGCGGCCCCGCAGGAAGTCCTCGAAGTCATCCAGGTGGTCGATCTGGCTGGCGTGGGCGCGCAGGGCGGCGAGCTTGCGGTCGAAGGTGTCGGTGACGTCCACGTAGTGGTCGGGCGTCGGGCCGCCGTTGAGCCAGACCTCGCGGACGGTCCACGCCTCAAGTCCCTCGTCGAGCAGCAGCGAGGGGAAGGTGTACGGGTTGCGCGCGTCGGGATAGACGGCGTCGAGGGTGCAGCCGCCGACCGCCCGGTGGTCGGGGTGGCTGGGGGCGATGAACCGGTGGTTGCGCTCGGGACTGTGGGTGATCACCAGGTCGGGCCTGACCTGGCGGATGACCCGGGTGATCTCGCACCGCAGCTCCAGGCTCTGCACCACGGTCCCGTCGTGGCGGCCGAGGTAGCGCACGTCGGTCACCCCGACGGCCTTGGCGGCGTTGGACTGCTCGGTCCGGCGAAGCTCGGCCATCCCGGTGTTGTCCAGCTCGCGGTCGAAGCCGCCGGCGTCACCGTCGGTGACCACGCAGTACGTCACCTCGACACCTCGCGCGGTGAACAGCGCCATGGTTCCCGCGGCGGCGAAGTCCACGTCGTCGGGATGCGCGGTGACCGCGAGCACGCGGCTGATCTCGTTTTCCGAAAGCATGGGAGGACCCTTTCGTTTTCCGCGTACCGCTCGGTCATCACAACCGTGGGCGAGTCCACCCGCATTCCTTGACGACGACTGGACCCGGTTGTCGGTCGGTCGTTCTAACCTAGGGGACGTGTCGATCCCAGCCTCTTCCCTGACCCATCCGTTGCTCGACGGGCTCAATCCTCAGCAGCGCGAGGCCGTCGTGCACCACGGCAGCCCCCTGCTCATCGTCGCGGGTGCGGGTTCCGGCAAGACCCGGGTGCTCACCCACCGCATCGCCTACCTGCTGGGTGAGCGGGGCGTGCAGCCGCAGGAGATCCTGGCGATCACCTTCACCAACAAGGCCGCGAGGGAGATGAAGGACCGGGTCGACCGGCTCATCGGCCCGCGCTCGGCGGCGATGTGGGTGATGACCTTCCACAGCGCGTGCGTGCGGATCCTGCGCCGCGAGGCCAAGCGCCTCGGCTTCCCTTCGGGTTTCTCCATCTACGACCAGGCCGACTCCCAGCGCCTGATGGCGATGGTCTGCCGCGAGATGGACCTCGACCCCAAGCGTTACCCGCCGAGGTCGTTCTCCGCCCAGGTGAGCAACTTCAAGAACGAGCTGATCGACTACGAGACGGCGGCGGCCCAGGCGTCCACCCATCTGGAGCGCAAGCTCGCCGAGGCGTACCGCAACTACCAGCAGAAGCTCACCGAGGCCGGAGCGATGGACTTCGACGACCTCATCATGCTGACGGTGACGCTGTTCCAGATCTTCCCCGACGTGGCCGAACACTACCGGCTCCGCTGGCGCCACATCATGGTCGACGAGTACCAGGACACCAACCACGCCCAATACACCCTGATCCGCGAGATCGCGGGCCGTCCCGAGCCGCGCACCGCCGACGGTGACGTGGTCAGGGAGGGCGGCGAGAGCAGGGTCGCTCCGGCCGAGCTGTGCGTGGTGGGTGACGCCGACCAGTCGATCTACGCCTTCCGCGGTGCGACGATCCGCAACATCCTGGAGTTCGAGCGCGACTACCCGGAGGCGAGGACGATCCTGCTGGAGCAGAACTACCGCTCCACCCAGACGATCCTGTCCGCCGCCAACGCGGTGATCTCGCGCAACGCGAGCCGCAAGCCCAAGAACCTCTGGTCCGACCAGGGCGCCGGGGCGAAGATCATCGGCTATGTCGCCGACAACGAGCACGACGAGGCCATGTTCGTCGCCCAGGAGGTCGACAGGCTCACCGACGACGAGGACGTCGTTCCCGGCCAGGTCGCCGTGTTCTACCGGACCAACGCCGCCTCCCGGGTGTTCGAGGAGATCTTCATCCGGACCGGTCTGCCCTACAAGGTGGTGGGCGGGGTGCGCTTCTACGAGCGCAAGGAGGTCCGCGACCTGCTCGCCTACCTGCGCTTCCTGTCCAACCCGAACGACGTGGTCTCGCTGCGTCGCATCCTCAACGTGCCCAAGCGCGGCATCGGCGAGCGGGCCGAGGCGATGGTCGAGGCGTTCGCGACCAGGGAGCGGATCCCCTACTGGGAGGGGCTGCGCCGGGCGGACGAGGCGCCGGGCATGGCCACCCGCTCGCTCAAGGCCATCGGCGAGTTCGTCGCGCTGATGGACGAGCTCATGGTGAAGGCCGACGACATGACGCCCTCGGAGCTGGCCCAGGAGGTGCTGGTGAGCACCGGTTACCGCCTGGAGCTCACCGCCTCCAACGACCCGCAGGACGAGAGCCGCCTGGAGAACCTGGACGAGATGATCTCGGTCGCCTCAGAGTTCGAGGAGGCGAATCCCGAGGGCACGCTGGTCGAGTTCCTGGAGCAGGTCTCCCTGGTCGCCGACGCCGACCAGATCCCGGCGGCCGACGGCGGCCAGGGCGTGGTGACGTTGATGACGCTGCACACCGCCAAGGGGCTGGAGTTCCCCGTGGTGTTCCTCACCGGCATGGAGGACGGGGTCTTCCCGCACATGCGCTCTCTCGGCGAGCCCAAGGAGCTGGAGGAGGAGCGTCGCCTGGCCTATGTCGGCATCACCAGGGCCGAGCGGCGCCTCTACATCTCCAGGGCGGCCGTCCGTAGTTCCTGGGGCTCACCCGCGTTCAACCCGGCGTCCCGGTTCGTCGCCGAGATCCCGTCCGAGCTGGTCGACTGGCGCAGCGACCCGGAGAAGAGCGCCTGGAGCGCCGCCACCCGCCGCGACTCCCGCCCCGCCCCGGCGAGGAAGCCCGGCGGCAGGCAGATCCCCAACCTCACCCCCGGTGACCGGATCACCCACGACCAGTTCGGTCTGGGCACGGTGGTGTCGGTGGACGGCGTCGCGGAGAAGACCAAGGTCAAGATCGACTTTGGTGGCGGGGGAGAGAAGACCCTGCTGCTGGCGTACGCGCCGCTGGAGAAGCTCTGACCCGCGACCGGCGATCCACGCTGGGCTGACTTGCTCCACGGCCCGGAGAGCTCCGTTGCTTCGATCTTCGGGACCCGCGTGTCCGGCACCGGATGACGATGCCGGACGTCGACCGACCGTAATCGGGCGAGAGGTGCCGGGAGCCGGGGTGTCCACGTCGGAGGTGTCCGATGAGTGCCCGGCTGTCGCGCGCCGGGCACTCATCCCGTCCGAGATGCCCTCGGTGATCGCCTCGGACCGGTCTCCGAGTCGTCGATCACCTCGGGCGGCGTGCGGTTCAGCCCTTGAAGATCTCTCCGATGGGGTCCTCCGGCGGGGAGGTGTCACCGATGAGCTCGTCGAACTCGACCACCTGGCCGGCGGGCGGCGCCTTGATCGTGACCTTGGTGCCCCAGCCGGTGTAGCGGGTGTCGTTGACGTAGGACAGCTCGGTGCTGTTGAGGCCCCGGGTCGACTCCGTGTACGACGACACGACCCGGCGGACCAGCTGGTCGGAGCCGACGTAGATCTTCCAGGTCACCGGGAGCGTCGCGGACCTGCCGGTGGGCTTCTTGACCAGCATCGCGCGCACCGCGGGAGAGACCTTGAAGAGCTCGGCCAGCGTGATCGTGCCCGAGTGGACCGTGGTCCGGGTCCCGTCCCACGTCCCGCCGGGACGCTTGGCGGTGGTGCGGGTCAGGGTCGCCCGCAGCGTGGCGGGCTCGACAGTGCTGATGATCTGCTGGACGGCGCTGACCAGGTAGGCCGTGTCGCCGCGAGTGCGCAGCCACTTCTTGCCCTCGGGCATGGACTCGGCGAAGATGCCGCCCGAGGTGTAGGAGACGCCCTTCAGTGAGATCGTCCGCGACGGGGTGAACAGGCCCTTGAGCTCGCCATCCTCTGCGGGCAGGTTGAACTTGGTGGTGAGGTCCGAGGCGACCAGGCCGGTCCTGCCGAACTCCAGCACGCCGCTCCGCCGGGTGAAGATCGCCCGGTGCTTCTTGCCCTCACCGACGACTTTCGTGTTCTCGGTGAGCTTCACGCCCCTGTGGGTCCTGAAGTGGCGCTTCAATGCCGAGACCGGGTCGGCCGCCGAGGCCGTCGCGGCCGGGGTGGTCTTCGCGCTCGCCGGAGTGACGGCGACCAGCGTGGGAGCGATCAGAGCTGCCACGGTGGCGCCGGTGAGGGCGGCGATCATTCGCCTCATCGAGGGGGTCCTCCCGTATGTGTCCTCGCGTCGTCGCTGAGGGCGGAAGAAGATTCTTGCCTATATCCCGAAATATCGGATCAAGAACCGCCGAAGCTGGCGAGTCCCGTGTGACCGAAGAACGCGGAGGGCACCGACCGCCTGCCGAACCATACCGGGAGCCGAACATGCCGGACAGTCGATCGTCCCAGGCGGTGGGAGGATCCTTTGACGCGCCGGGTCCCGCGCCCCTCAGCTCCCGAGCACGTCGGCTCCCGCGTACGTCAGGTCTCGCATGTGTCGGATCCCGCGCACATGGAAACGCCGCGAGCCGCGCCCGGCGGGTGAGGCCCACCGGGCGCGGCTCGTGTGGTTCGGGGTGGTCAGCGCGGGACGGTCAACGCGGTGTGATCATCGTGTGGCGACCGGCGAAATGCGATCGGTACGAAGCGATCGGCGTGGTGTGACCGACGCGGCGACCGAAGAAAGGCGATCAGCTGGCGCCACTCAGCAGCTGGATGGGGGCGTCGGCCTCCACGCCCTCATCGAGGTCACCGGGCTGGGCGACCTGGTCGGCGGGCGGCGCCTTGACCGTGACCTTGGAGCCCCAACCGGTGTATCGGGTCTCGACCGAGAGGGTCGTCCCTCCCGGGGCGCCCAGGGCGCCGGCGGAGTAGCTGGTGGTCAGTTTCCTCGCGAGCAGGTCGGAACCGAGAACCAGCTTCCACTGCACCACGGTCTTCGACTGCTTGGCGGTCGGGGGAATGAAGATGCCCGCCCGGAACCACGGTGAGACCTTGTAGAGCTCACCGAAGGTGATCTTCCCCGAGTAGGCGGTCGGACGCTTGACCGTGGCGCGCGCGAGCAGGGCCTTGAGCGTCGCGGGTTCGGCCGGGTTGACAAGCTGGCTCAACCGGCCGTTGTTGCCCAGGATGCCGCTGGGAGTCTTCAGCCACGTTTTGTCGTCGGGCAGGAATTGGCCGAAGATTCCGCCGGAGATGTAGGAGGTGTTCTTGACGCGAATCACCCGCTCGGGCGAGGTCAGCCCGGCCAGAACTTTGGCGTCCTCCTCGCTCAGCTCCTCGGAAATCGCCGCGATGTCGCTCGCCTTGAAGCGCAGTTTGGTGGTCTGGTCGGACGCGTTGATTCCGGAGGCGCCGAACTGGAACACCCCCTTTCGCTGGGCCGTGACCGCGCTGCCGTATGAGGCCCGCACCTTCGTGGTGTCGACGTAGGTGACGCCAAGGCCGCTCTTGAACTGCTTCTTCAGCGCACTGACCGGGTCGGCGGCCTGCGCGTGCGCGGTCGATGCCAGCGCCGGAACGCCCAGCATGGCCGTCGCGGCGCACGCCAGACCGGCGATGTATCGCTTCAAAGGAAGATCCTCCTGATTGATCCCTCCACCCCGCTGGGGAGGGGAAACACATTCTTGCGGGGCAAGATCACGAAATGGTAGCGCATTTGGAGGATCGCCTTGAATTAAACGTGCATATTCGGTGCAGAGGCGTCCTCTGGACCTTTGGGGGCCCTACGGAGACACGGGTCTGTTTCCGGTCGACCACGGACGGTCGGTTTCCTTTTTTCGTGGGTTTTTCGCGGGACCTCGGCCCTCCCGCGCATTCCCGCCGGTTTAACCGGGGCACGGTCGTTCGGGCGGCGGCCGTGGCGCCGTACGAGAAAAAACGATGAAATCGGCGCCGCTGTAATGTGGTTCGCGACGGCCCGCCGACTCCGGCGAGATGTGCCGGTCGCGGTGGCCCGCCGACCCCGGTGAGACGTGGCCGGTTACGCTTCCGACAGTTCCCACGTCGCGAGGGGAGCGCAGACAAGGAGGTCTGGATGGATGCCGTGTCAAGAATCCGCGTCGTCATCGCCAAGCCGGGGCTGGACGGCCACGACAGGGGTGTGAAGATCGTGGCGCGGGCGCTGCGGGACGCCGGGATGGAGGTCGTCTACACCGGCCTGCACCAGACGCCCGAGCAGATCGTGCGCACCGCGATCCAGGAGGACGCCGCGGCGATCGGGCTGTCCATCCTGTCCGGCGCGCACATGACGCTCTTCGCGAAGGTGCTGGAGCTGCTGAAGGAGAACGACGCGAGCGACATCGTCGTGTTCGGCGGCGGGATCATCCCCGAGGACGACATGCCCGCGCTCCAGGAGATGGGCGTCGCACGCGTCTTCACCCCGGGCGCCACCACCCAGGAGATCGTCGACTGGGTGCGCAGCGCGATCCCCTCGCCCGTCTGACATCCCCTTCGGGCCGGTCTCTCGCCACTCCGACGGACCTCTGACAGGTCGCTCGCCGCTCCGGTGAACGATCTCACGGGGCGGCGGCAGGGCCTGTCGGTTCGGCGCTCACAGCGTTCGAGGCGTACGATCTGGAACCCGGTTACCTGGTCATGTCATCAGGCGGGCTAGGCTTCATTGGCGCAAAACCGTCGGGTCATTGGCGCAAAACCGTCGGGCTCCCCTTGGATCATGGAGTCGGCCCGCTCTCATCTGTACACCAGCCGGACAAGCAAGGACGGACCCTCGTGGACCTGTTCGAACATCAGGCGAAGGAGCTCTTCGCGGAGTACGGCATCCCGGTGCCGCGCGGCGTGGTCGCGCACACCGTGGAGGAGGCACGGGCGGCAGCCGAGGAGCTGACCGGCCGTGTCGTCGTCAAGGCCCAGGTCAAGACCGGTGGTCGCGGCAAGGCCGGTGGCGTGAAGGTCGCCGACGACGCCGCCGACGCCGAGCGGAAGGCCACCGACATCCTCGGCATGGACATCAAGGGCCACACGGTCCACAAGGTCCTGATCGAGGAGGCGAGCGCGATCGCGGAGGAGTACTACTTCTCCTTCCTGCTCGACCGCGCCAACCGTACGTTCCTCGCCATCTGCTCCGCCGCGGGCGGCATGGACATCGAAGAGGTCGCGCACAGCACCCCGGAGAAGGTCGCGAAGATCCCGATCTCCCCCCTGGACGGCGTCGACCGGGCCAAGGCCCGTGAGATCGCCCAGGCCGGCGGGCTGCCGGAGGCCGCGCTCGACGGCTCCGCCGAGCTCATCGAGAAGCTCTGGTGCGCCTTCGTCGACGAGGACGCCTCTCTCGTCGAGGTCAACCCGATGATCCTGTCCGCCGACGGCCAGGTGAAGGCCCTCGACGGCAAGGTCACCCTCGACGACAACGCGGCGTTCCGCCAGACGGACCACGCGGCCTTCGAGGACAAGGCCGCCGAGGACCCGCTGGAGGCCGCGGCCAAGGCCAAGGACCTCAACTACGTCAAGCTCGACGGTTCCGTCGGCATCATCGGCAACGGCGCCGGCCTGGTCATGTCGACCCTGGACGTCGTCGCCTACGCCGGCGAGGCGTTCCCAGGCACGCCCAAGCCCGCCAACTTCCTCGACATCGGCGGCGGCGCCTCGGCCGAGGTGATGGCGGCCGGTCTGGAGATCATCATCTCCGACCCCGCGGTGAAGTCGATCTTCGTCAACGTCTTCGGCGGCATCACCGCCTGTGACGCGGTCGCCAACGGCATCGTCTCGGCCTTCCAGCTGCTGGAGGCCCGGGGCGAGAGCGTGAGCCGCCCGCTCGTCGTCCGCCTGGACGGCAACAACGCCGAACTCGGGCGTCAGATTCTCTCCGACGCGAAGCTCCCCGGCGTCGAACTGGTGGACACCATGGACGATGCGGCCAAGCGCGCCGCCGAACTCGCCGCGGTAGGTGCGTAATGGCCATCTGGCTGAACGAGAACAGCAAGATCATCGTCCAGGGTATGACCGGCGGTGAGGGCACCAAGCACACCCGCCGGATGCTCGCCTCGGGCGCCCGCGTCGTCGGCGGCGTCAACGCCCGCAAGGCCGGCACCGTCCACGAGGGCCTGCCCGTCTTCGGCACCGTCGCGGAGGCGATCAAGGAGACCGGCGCCGACGTGTCGGTCGTCTTCGTGCCCCCGGCGTTCACCAAGGACGCCGTCAAGGAGGCGATCGACGCCGAGATCCCGCTCTGCGTGGTCATCACCGAGGGCGTCCCGATCCACGACACCACCGAGTTCTGGGCGTACGCGGTCGCCAAGGGCGGCAAGACCCGGATCATCGGGCCCAACTGCCCCGGCATCGCCTCGCCCGGCGCCTCGAACGCGGGGATCATCCCGGCCGACATCACCAGCGCGGGCCGCATCGGCCTGGTCTCGAAGTCGGGCACGCTGACGTACCAGCTCATGTACGAGCTGCGCGACATCGGGTTCTCCACCGCGGTCGGCATCGGCGGTGACCCGGTCATCGGCACCACGCACATCGACGCCCTGCAGGCGTTCCAGGACGACCCGGGCACCGAGGCGATCGTGATGATCGGCGAGATCGGCGGCGACGCCGAGGAGCGCGCGGCCGCCTACATCGAGCAGCACGTCACCAAGCCGGTCGTCGCCTACGTGGCGGGCTTCACCGCCCCCGAGGGCAAGACCATGGGCCACGCGGGCGCGATCGTGTCCGGCTCGGCCGGCACCGCCCAGGCGAAGAAGGACGCGCTGGAGAAGGTCGGCGTCCGCGTCGGCAGGACCCCGAGCGAGACCGCCCGCCTGATGCGCGAGGTCGTCAAGTCGCTCTGACGCACGGCTCCGGGGCCACGGCCCCACCCACTTTCAAAGGGCGTCCGGCATCCCGCCGGGCGCCCTTCGCCATGCGGTTTCCGTGTCGGCGTCACCCGGATACCACAGGGGGATCCCGTGACGCGGTGCGCGACACGCGGGCGAGGGAGTCCCTTCCGCACCGAAGATCCTGAGAGCATCGACTACTGTGACGGCCCTTTTCGATCAGCTACGGACGGCTCCCCGTAACGTCCTCAGCCGTATCCCCCTGCCCGGCCTCACGGGTGACGACGACGACGCCCGTCGGCCGCTTCCCGTCTCCGGGATGCTCGCCGCCGCGTGGACCCTCGGCGTGGGGCTGGCGGTGCTCACCACGCTCACCCTGGTCGGCTGGATCGCCGCTCCCCGCGGCGCGCTCGGCGCGGGACTGCCCGCGGTGTTCCGCACCGCGTCGCAGCTCTGGCTCGCCGCGCACCACGCGGGCTTCGCGATCCCCGGCGGCTCGGTGGGCCTGCTTCCGCTCGGGCTGACGATCCTGCCCGCCTTCCTGCTGTACCGCGCCGGGATGTGGATGGCCCGCGACGCGGATCTGCGGCTCCGGCTGCCCGCCAGGCTGCCCAAGAACACCCCGAAGGAGGTGTCCAACGCCCGCCGCAGGGCGCAGCTGGTCCTGATCGCGCAGGCGGGCATCTCGCTGGCGGCGCCGTACGCGCTGCTGGCCGGGCTGATCGCGCTGGTCACCAGGAACGAGATCACCCAGCCCTTCCTCGGCGACGTGCTGGCCAGCCATCTGGTGCTGGCCTTCCTCGCGGGCTCGGTGGCCGTCGCCAGGACGATCGGCCCCTGGCGTTCGATGCTGCGCCTGCTGCCCGAGCGGCTGCGCTCGGTCGTGGCCGGGACGTCCGCCGCGCTGGGGATCATGCTCGTCGCGGGTGCCGTCGTTGTGGTCGGGGCCGTCGTGGTCAACTTCGGGCAGGTGCGGGAGCTCTCCGGGATCCTGGCGCCGGGGTTCGTCGGAGGTGCGCTGCTCCTGCTGGTGCAGGGCCTCTACCTGCTCAACGCCGTCATCTGGGGCCTCGCCTACATCGCGGGTCCGGGATTCGCGGTCGGCACCGGCACGCTGGTCGCGCCGACGGGCGTGCAGCTCGGCACGGTCCCGAGCCTGCCGATCCTGGGCGCGCTGCCCGAGGCGGGCCCGACGCCGGCCTGGGTGATGATCGTGATCGCGGTGCCTTTCCTGGCCGGGGCCGTGGCGGGTGTCCTGGTCGTCCGGATCTCGCCCTCCCCCTCGTACGAGGGGGCGCCGCTGTGGGGGTTCGCCTGCGGGCTCGCGACGGGGACGGTGGCGGGCCTGCTCGCCGCGCTCTCCGGTGGCTCGCTCGGCGGCGCGCGGCTGGCCGCGCTGGGTCCCTCTGGCTGGGAGGTGATGGTCTCGGTGACCCTGGAGGTGGGCGTCGCGGCCGGGATCGCCGCGGGACTGGCCAACTGGTGGTTGATCTTCCGCGGGCACAACACGGCCGTCACCAAGGCGGCGGCCAAGGTCGGCACCGCCACCGCGCCGGTGCGCAAGGCGGGTGTCAAGATCGCCAAGGCGGCGGCCTCGGCGGCGGGAAAGGTCGGCTTCGCCGAGCCGGAGGAACTCCAGAAACTCCCCGGCTACTGGCTGGACGCCACGGAGTGCGACACCCAGCCGATCCCGGTCATCAGGGACGACTGGGAGGACGAGCACGCCTCGGCCGCGGCGGAGAACCCGCAGAAGGCCCGCCGCCCCGACCCGCCGCGCCCGCCCCGGCGCGACATCGTCGACGAGAGCGACGACAAGGGCGGCCACGTCATCTACGTCGACCCCTACGCCTGGGACCGCGACTGAGGCTCCGCGTCGGCCCGGGCCGAGCGATGGATCCAAGCCGGTCAGGGAGACGCCGGTGAAGCTCTGGGCGGGTCAGAGCCGGGCGATGAGAACCGAGCAGGTCCGAGCCCGGTCCGAGCCGGTCAGGGAGGCGCCGGGAGAAGCCTCGCGCCGAACAGGGGCCGACGGATCCAAGCCGGTCAGAGTCGCGCCGGGTGAAGTCCCGTGCCGGTCAGGACCGGGCGATGAGAGCCGCGTCGGTCAGGGCGGGAAGGGGAAGCGCACCTGGCCGGGCTCCAGGAAGGGCAGCTTCTTCTCCATCGCCCGTTCGAGCTGCTCCACGCACTCGTTCTGCGCCGCCACGGTGCCCGCGCCCCTGCCGCACTCGGTGTAGGCGGCCAGCTCGTCACCGAAGTAGAACTGCAGCGACGTCACCGCGATCGAGATCAGCAACGCCATGGCCGACAGCACGACGCCCACCACGGCGGTGCCCGCCGGCTTGGGGATGGCGCGGAGCGTCCTGATCGCGCGGATCGAGGTGGCGAGGGCGAAGATCGCCATGACGATTCCCGCGAGGGGGAGTAGCAGCGTCATCACCGCCGCGGCGACCGCGAGCCACAGCGCCCTGCGACCGGCGCTCTCAGTGGGCCGGACCTCGACCGGTGGTGTCACCTGACCTCCTTGCGTTGTTCGTACGGACAGGCCGATACCCTTGCAGCGGCGTGAGTCCCCGTCCGAATGGAGTGCGTCGGTGTCATCCCAGGCCGTTCGGCTTGTGGTTCTCGTGTCCGGTTCTGGAACCAACCTACAGGCCCTGCTGGACGCTGTGGCAGACGAGACCTACGGTGCCCGGATCGTGGCCGTGGGCGCCGATCGCGGCGGTATCGAGGGGTTGACCCGTGCGGAGCGCGCGGGGGTGCCGACCTTCGTGGAGAGGCTGGCCGATCATCCCACCCGCGAGGAGTGGGACAACGGGCTCGCCGCCCGGATCGCCGAGTACCGGCCGGACCTCGTGGTCTGCGCGGGATTCATGAAGATCCTCGGCGCGCCGACGCTGAACGCCTTCCCGGTCCTCAACACCCATCCCGCCCTGCTGCCCTCCTTCCCCGGCGCGCACGGCGTCCGTGACGCACTCTCGTACGGCGTGCGCGTCACCGGCTGCACCGTGATGCTCGCCGACGCGGGCGTCGACACCGGGCCGATCATCGCCCAGGAGGCCGTGCCCGTGCTGGACGGCGACGACGAGCCGACCCTGCACGAGCGCATCAAGACCGTCGAGCGTCATCTGCTCGTCGACACCGTCGGCCGGATGGCCCGCGAGGGCTGGACCGTCACCGGCAGGATTGTTCGATTCGGACGACCCGGCGGATGAGCCGGGTTCCCGGGGGAAACCCGGAACCAACCACGAGGAGCATGAAGTGACCCGCATCGCCATCCGGCGCGCGTTGATCGCGGTGTATGACAAGAGCGGGCTGGAGGAGCTGGCCCGTGGGCTCGACGCCGCGGGTGTGGAGATCGTCTCCACCGGGGGCACCGCCGCGAAGATCGCCTCCTTCGGCGTCCCCGTCACTCCTGTCGAGTCGCTGACCGGCTTCCCCGAGTGCCTCGACGGCCGGGTCAAGACGCTGCACCCGCGCGTGCACGCCGGGCTGCTCGCCGACAGCGGCAACCCGTCGCACACCAAGCAGCTCGAAGAGCTGGAGATCGAGCCGTTCGAGCTGGTGGTGGTGAACCTCTACCCGTTCGAGGAGACCGTGGCCTCCGGCGCCTCCGACGCCGAGTGCGTGGAGCAGATCGACATCGGCGGCCCCGCGATGATCCGGGCCGGGGCGAAGAACCACGGCACCGCCGCGGTGGTCGTCGACCCCGCCTTCTACGGTGAGGTGCTCGCCGCGATCGCCGACGGAGGCTTCACCCTCGCCGAGCGCCGCCGCCTGGCCGCCGCCGCTTACGCCCACACCGCCGCCTACGACACCGCGGTGGCCTCCTGGTTCGCGAGCGTCTACGCCGCCGAGGAGGGGGCGTGGCCGCGTTACATGGGCGCGGCCTGGGAGCTGCGGTCGTCGCTGCGCTACGGCGAGAACCCGCACCAGGGTGCCGCCCTGTACTCGGGGCAGAAGGACGGCCTGGCCAACGCCGAGCAGCTGCACGGCAAGGAGATGTCCTACAACAACTACCTCGACGCCGACGCCGCGTGGCGGGCCGCGTGGGACTTCGACGCGCCCGCCGTGGCGATCATCAAGCACCAGAACCCGTGCGGCATCGCGATCGGCGCGGACGTCGCCGAGGCGCACCGCAAGGCCCACGCCTGCGACCCCGTCTCGGCGTACGGCGGGGTGATCGCGGTCAACGCGGAGGTGACCGGGGAGCTGGCCCGGCAGATCGCCGAGGTGTTCACCGAGGTCGTGGTGGCGCCCTCCTTCACGGCGGAGGCGCTGGAGGTGCTCACCGCCAAGAAGAACATCCGGCTGCTGTCCTGCCCCGCGGGACCGTCCAACCCGGCGGAGTTCCGCCGGATCGACGGCGGCCTGCTGGTGCAGACCGCCGACCGGGTCGACGCCCCGGGCGACGATCCGTCCAACTGGGAGCTGAAGGCCGGACCCGCCGCCTCCGCGGAGGTGCTCGCCGACCTCGCCTTCGCCTGGCGGGCGTGCCGCTCGGTGAAGTCCAACGCGATCCTGCTCGCCTCGGACGGCGCGTCGGTGGGTGTCGGCATGGGTCAGGTCAACCGGGTCGACTCGGCGCGGCTCGCGGTCTCCCGGGCGGGCGAGCGAACTTCAGGGGCCGCCGCGGCCTCCGACGCGTTCTTCCCCTTCCCCGATGGTCTGCAGATCCTCATCGACGCGGGTGTGAAGGCGGTCGTGGAACCGGGCGGTTCGATCAGGGACGAGGAGGTCGTCGCGGCCGCCGAGGCGGCCGGGGTTACCCTCTACTTCACCGGAACCCGCCATTTCTTCCACTGACCCGCTCCCGCTGCGCGGCCGTCGCGACGACTGTGGCGGCTGCGCACAGGAGATAGGAAAGTGGCGGATTAGACAGGACCACCTGGATGAAAAAGCTTTGACCTGCGGTTAGTCTGAAGCATCCCTTTCGTCACAGTCGTGGAGCCTCCTCATGCCATTGCTCGACCACGCCCTGTACGCCTTTGTGATCATGCATGGTGTCTGGATCAGCCCCTGGATGATGATCATCCTCGCGCTCGGCGCGGCCTACCTCAGCGGGCGGGCGATGGAGTGGATCCCCTTCACCCGCAGGATCATCGAGCGTAAGGAGGCGAGGGAGGCGGAGCGCGGCTGACCCCGCGATCTCGGGCCCTTCTCCCTCGGGGACGCGGAGCAGGCCCCGGCGACGCCTGACGGTCATGGCGTCGCCTGGCAGCACGGGCGGCGCCTGACGGTACGGGTGGCGCCTGACAGCGCGGGCGACACCGAATGTCTCGGGCAGGACCGGATCATCCGGACCCGCCCGAACCATTCGGCTCGCTCGTTCGCGAGACCTTGCTCACCGGACCCGCCCGACACTCACCGGACCCGCCCGACCCATTCGGTGCGCCCGTCCATGAGACCTTGCTCACAGAACCCGCGGCCACAGGGCCTCGCTCACGAGGCCCTGCGGTTCGCGGTGGTGGACGACGCGGTCTGAGGCTCGGGAGCGCCGGCCGCGCGCTGCGGCGGCACCACGGGGGTGGGCCTGACCAGCCCCAGGGCGACGACCTCGTTCGCCAGCCTGGTGCGCCGGTTGGTGCCCTCCGGGATCCGGAACTTCTGGTAGAGGCGCAGGAGGTGCTGTTTGACAGCCGCCTCCGTCACCACCAGATCGTCGGCGATCTCCCTGGCCGTGGCCGGTGCGACGAACGCCTCGTCCGACAGCGCCGGACGGCACAGTGACGTCAGGACATCAACCTCCCGCCTGGTCAGCTCCGGCGCCGCGGCGCGGCGGAGCTCGATCTCCGGGGCGAAGTCCTCGCGTGGCACTCCGCCGATCCTGCCTCGTGCCGCACCGAAGGACACCACGTCACCGTCGTCAAGCACCCTCCGGGCGATCGGCCGACCGTTGACCCGAGTGCCGTTGCGGGACAGGCCCAGGTCAACGACGTACAGGTAGGGTCCGCGCCGGACGAATTCCGCGTGCAGCCGGGAAACACTCGGATCGGTGAGCCGGATGTCCACTCCCCGGCCACGTCCGATCGTCGTGATCTCGGGGCGCAACGGGACCACCTCGCCTGTGTCCTCGATGCGTATGAACGGCCCCTCCACGGCAGTTCCTCCCCAGGTAGCCCGCCGTAACTATTCCTACAGCTCCGGCTTACCCAGACGAGGTGATGGGGAATCGCCTTTGCCAGAAGGAGAATCCCACGTGAAATTGGCGTGCACCTCTCGGGAGGGTTTCCGCTGCTCACAGGTAGACTTCGGGCACAGATAAGCGGAGGAAACACTTATGGCGGACAAACCCACCAAAGGTCTCGCCGATGTCGTAGCCGCATCCACAGCGCTCAGTGACATCGACGGTCAGGCCGGTCGCCTCTTCTATCGTGGCTACGACATCCACGATCTGGCGGGCCGCACCACCTTCGAAGAGACCGCCCACCTGCTCCAGTACGGCACCCTCCCCACCCGGGACCAGCTGGCGGCGTACGGCGAGGAGCTGGTTCGAGGGCGCACGCTCGGCGCGCTCGTCGAGGCCAACATCCCGGAGATCGCGGAGAAGCAGGCCCCCATGGAGGCGCTGCGCACGCTGGTCTCGCTGGCCGGAGGCGACGATCCCGACAAGGACACCAACGACCCCGAGGCGAACCTGCGCAAGGCCGCCAGGCTGACCGCGCAGCAGCCGATCCTCGTCGCCCGCTACCACGCGGCCAGGACGGGCACCACCGTTCCCGACGCGGACCCCGAGCTGAGCGTGGCCGCGAACTTCCTCCTCCAGATCACCGGCCGTACCCCCGATGAGCGCGAGGTCGAGATCTTCGACGCCTGCCTGGTCCTGCACGCCGACCACACGATGAACGCCTCCACGTTCGCCGCCCGCGTCTGCGCCGCGACCCTGTCCGACATGCACTCGGCCGTGGTGGCGGCGATCGGCACCCTCAAGGGCCCCCTGCACGGCGGCGCCAACGAGCAGGTCATGCGCACCCTGGAGTCGCTCGACGCGGGTTCCGTCGCCCAGGCCGTACGGGACAGGCTCTCCGCGGGAGAGAAGATCATGGGCTTCGGGCACCGCGTCTACAAGACCGAGGACCCGCGGGCCACGCACCTGCGCAGGATGTCGCGGGAGCTCGGCGAGGCGTCCGGCGACGACACGTACTACCGGATGTCCAAGGAGATGGAGGAGGTCGTCTTCGAGACGAAGGGCCTCTACCCGAACGTCGACTTCTACGCGGCGACCGTCTACCACTATCTCGGCATCCCGACGGACCTGTTCACTCCCGTCTTCTCCGTGAGCCGCATGTCAGGATGGACCGCGCACGTCATCGAGCAGCACGCCGACAACCGGCTGATCCGTCCGGACAGCGAGTACATCGGCGAGCGTGACCAGAAGTGGAAGCCGATCACCGAGCGATGAGCCGGGATCAGGTGATCAGGGATCGTATGACCTGGAATCAGAGGAAATGGGATCATGCGCACCGGGATCATGTGACCCCGAATCAGAAGAACCGGGATCGGACAGGTCGGAATCGATGAGTCGGAGGCGAGAGCGAGTGATGGGCCGGTGAACGCGCGAGCGGTGAACGCGAACGAGGAGCGCTGGGGCGCGTACCCACTGGTGGCGGTCGGCGCGGTCGCCGCCATTGTCTTCGCGGTGCTGCTTGACATGCCCGAGTGGGGCGGTTTCGCCCTGGGTGCCGTCATGACGCTGGGGGCGCTGGCCAGGCTGGCCGGAGGCGGGCGGCTCGCCGTGCGCCGCAAGGCGACCGACGTCCTCACCCTCGCGGGTCTCGGAATCGCGCTCATGGTGGGCGGGCTGATCCTCGAATATCCGGCGCTCATGCCGATGCGATAGGTCGGAGGAACGGGTGCGTCGCCAGGCGACGGGCCCGGTCCGATAGCCTCAACGGCCAGTGAGCCTCAAAAAGGACTGTCTGGCCAAATTAGTTCAGAAGGGGAACCACACGCATGCCCAAGATCAAGGTAGAGGGCCCCGTCGTCGAGCTTGACGGCGACGAGATGACCCGGATCATCTGGCAGTTCATCAAGGACCAGCTGATCCTTCCCTACCTCGACGTCGACCTGAAGTACTACGACCTCGGGATCGAGCACCGCGACGCCACCGACGACCAGGTGACGATCGACGCCGCGAACGCGATCAAGCAGTACGGCGTCGGCGTCAAGTGCGCCACGATCACCCCTGACGAGGCTCGGGTGGAGGAGTTCGGCCTCAAGAAGATGTGGAAGTCCCCGAACGGGACCATCCGCAACATTCTCGGCGGTGTCATCTTCCGTGAGCCGATCATCATGTCCAACGTGCCGAGGCTCGTTCCCGGCTGGACCAAGCCGATCATCATCGGCCGTCACGCGTTCGGCGACCAGTACCGCGCCACCGACCTGAAGATCCCCGGCGAGGGCAGCCTCACCCTCACCTACACCCCCAAGGACGGCTCGGAGCCGATCGAGCTCGACGTCTACGACTTCCCCGGCCCCGGCGTCGCGATGGCGATGTACAACCTGGACGAATCGATCCGCGACTTCGCCCGCTCCTCCATGCGGTACGGCCTGTCGCGTGGTTACCCGGTCTACCTCTCCACGAAGAACACGATCATGAAGGTCTACGACGGCCGTTTCAAGGACATCTTCGCCGAGGTCTTCGAGACCGAGTTCAAGGCCGACTTCGACGCCGCCGGCATCACCTACGAGCACCGCCTCATCGACGACATGGTCGCCGCGGCGCTCAAGTGGGAGGGCGGATACGTCTGGGCCGCCAAGAACTACGACGGCGACGTCCAGTCCGACACCGTCGCGCAGGGCTTCGGCTCGCTCGGCCTGATGACCTCGGTCCTGCTCACCCCCGACGGCCGCACCGTCGAGGCCGAGGCCGCCCACGGCACGGTGACCCGCCACTACCGTGAGCACCAGAAGGGCAACCCCACCTCCACGAACCCGATCGCCTCGATCTTCGCGTGGACCCGGGGCCTGCAGCACCGCGGCAAGCTCGACAACAACCCCGCGCTGATCGACTTCGCGGAGAAGCTCGAGCAGGTCTGTGTCGAGACCGTCGAGGGCGGCCAGATGACCAAGGACCTCGCCCTGCTGGTCGGTGGCGACGCCAAGTGGCTGACCACCCAGGACTTCCTGGCGGCCCTGGACGAGAACCTGAAGAAGAAGATGGGCTGACCGGCACCCGACCGGTCTCCGGCGGCACCGGCCCTCACCCGGCCGGCACCGTCGCACGCAGAACCCGCAGAACCCGCAGGACCTGTGGAAAAGGGCCGCCCCACGGCGGCCCTTTTCCCGTTGCGGCCATGGCCCGGCACAGGGGGGCCGGTCACGACGCCGTCGCGGCCCCCAGGACGAGCGAGGCGTCGGCCGGGAGGCCGGGTACGCGGTGCGCCCGTCCGTTGACGGCGTCCACGCGGAAGAAGCCGAGGAGGTCGCCTCCCGCCTTCGCGCTCATCCTCACGACCACCTCGCGGTTGTTCAGCCAGCTCACGACCTCGGCCTCGGCGGGCCGCTTCACCTCGGGAAGCGGGAGCCGTTTGAAGACATCTCGTGATGTGGCGTCGACGATGTGGAGCCGGTGAGGTTTCTCGCTCTTTCCGGCGACGATCGCGGCGGAGTATCTCCCGCTGGGGGAGTCCGACCAGGTCCCGTACCGCTCCCGGAGCCAGGGGGAGATCTTCTCCGCCGGGGACATCTGTTCCGCGGGCAGGGATGTCAGGGTGCCGGTCGTGAAGTCGGTGCGCAGACGCCGCTCGCCGAGGGTGACGGTGAAGTGGCGGCCGTTGGGGGAGACGCTCACCGCGGTGCCGTTCTCGGTGTCGGCGGGAACGAGGACCGGCGACAGATGGCGCTTCACGCCGCTGCCGAGGTCATGGGCGACATAGCGGCGCTCCGCCGCGCTGAGGTAGGCGATGCGGCGCCCGTCGCGGCTGACGGCGGGGACGAGCCGGGGGCGCTCCCCCTCGTCCCCGTGTGCGAGGCGCTGGGCGGCGTCGGGGACGCTCAGCGTCGACTCGCAGGGTTTCCGGCCCTCGCAGGCGTTGGGGCCGGGAGCGGGGCTCTCGGGGCCGCCGGGAGCCAGTGTCAGCGTCCAGCCCGCGCAGGTGACGTCTCCGGCCCGCGCCGGGGGTGCGGCGTCGCCCTCGGGACACGGTGCCGGGACCGCGTAGCGGATCACCGAGGAGGTCCGCGGAGCCTGCCACGGCGCCGGGGCGCCGCCGGGTTCCCCGCCGGCCTGTTCCCGGCCGTCGGGCGCGGAACCGTCCGGCTCCCGGCCGTCGGGCTCGGGGCTGGAGACCGCCCGTACGGGCTCCTGCGCCGCGCGGGCCTGGTTGCGCTCGCCCAGCGCCGAGTTCCACACCTCGCCCTGCTGGAGCACGATGAAGGCGGCGACCAGTCCGACCGGGACGAGCGCGGCGGCCACGGTGAGCAGGATCCCCCTGGCGCGGCGTCGCCTGAGCGTGCGCATGGACCGGGCGGAGAGATCGGGGACGGAGGCCTCACCCGCGGCGTTGGCCATCCTGGTGATCAGGCGGCTCTCACTGCCCTTGGTGAGGGTGTCGACCGCTTCGGCGATCTCCGCCTCCACGGTCTTCTCCGGCAGCCCGAGAAGGGAGGCCATCTCCGCGCGGGACCTGCCGTCGTGCAGGCAGGCGACCACGAGAAGCCGCTGCCGGGGCGGGATCCGTACCAGCGCCGTCGGCCCCGCCGCGCTCGGCCGCTGGAGGAAGCGGCGGTAGAGCGCGATCTGGGCGTGCGTGGTGGGGTTCTCCCACAGCGGCGGCGGCCAGGAGAGGGCGACGGTGTGGAAGGAGCGCAGGGTGAGGCGGATGGCCTGCTCGTGGCTGCCGGTGAGGAGAAGGGCGGTGCCGACGAGGGAACGCTGATCGCGCTGTACGAACTCGCGATAACCGATATATCGGCGCATGGAAGTTTTTGCTCCGGCTTGCCTGAGGGACGTACAACGGTAGCGATCTAAGCGGCTGGAGCGCCAGATTGGGGTTAATGTCGGAAATTGGGTGGGTGGGATGCCCGTTGTTTCTCGGCGTGACACGACCGGAAGACCGGTCGTTCCCGGAAGGAATGTGGGGTCACGTCGGGATAACAGCGGGAGAGGGCGGGTCATGGCGCCGTAAAGTTTGCCACGTCGAAGATTACGAGACCGTGGGGACGATGATGCCGGATATCGCGCCACTGGAAGCGGGAGAGCCGCGCCAGCTCGGGCCGTTCCGCGTTGTCGGGCGGGTCGGCGAGGGCGGGCAGGGCGTCGTCTACCTCGGGATCAACGCCGCGGGGGAGCGGGCGGCGATCAAGTTGCTGCACGTGAAGTTCTCCGGCGACGCCATCGCGAGATCCCGGTTCGCCAGGGAGGCGAGGGCGGCCCAGCGGGTCGCCTCGTTCTGCACGGCGGGCGTGATGGACGCCGACCTCGAAGGCGACACCCCCTACATCGCGAGCGAGTACATCGAGGGCAGGTCGCTGCGCGAGGTCGTGGAGACCGACGGCCCCCTCAGGGGCGCCCCGCTGCAGCGGCTGGCGATCGGCACGGCCACCGCGCTCACCGCGATCCACCACGCCGCGATCGTGCACCGCGACTTCAAGCCCGACAACGTGCTCATCGCCGCCGACGGCCCGAGGGTCGTCGACTTCGGGATCGCCCGCATCCTCGACTCCACCGGAACGATCACCAGCCGGGCCATCGGCACCCCCGCCTACATGGCGCCCGAGCAGATCTCCGGCGCCGAGGTCGGGCCGCACACCGACGTCTTCGCCTGGGGGGCGACCATCGCGTTCGCCGCGACCGGCGAGACCGTCTTCGCGGGCGGCTCGATCGCGGTGGTGCTCAACCGCATCCTCAACCACGAGATCGACCTCGGCATGCTGCCGGAGCCGCTGCGCGGCGTGGTCGGTTCGGCGCTGGCCAAGTCGCCCGCCATGCGACCTTCGGCCGACCAGCTCCTGCTCCGGCTGCTCGGCCATCCCGAGACGGCGAACGCCTCGCCCGCGATCCTCACCCAGGGCGCCCAGGTCGCCGTCCCCAAGTCCTCCCGCGACGAGCCTCGGCCTCGTACCCAGGACGGTGACCGAAGCGGTGACCAGGGCCGTTCCCATGGGCAGGGCCTTTCCGACGGGCAGGGCCGTGAGCGGGGGTATGCCCGCGACGTCGGCGGTCAGGGCCGTGACGACGACGCCACCAGTCCCATGCGGACTCCGAACCCCAGGACGGGCGGTCTCCCGAACGACCCGCCTCTCCCGTCCACGGGGTTCCAGGTCCGGCATCCCGCCCACGACCGGCGTACGCACCCCGGCCACGGCGATCAGAGCGGAGGGACTCACCCGGGGCAGGGAAGCCGGACCGGGGCCGGCCAGGACGAGCGCCGCGCACCCACCGACCACGGCGGGCCCTCACACGTCCCCACATCCTCGGAGTACCCGTCCCTCCCGGACCACCGCGCTCCCGAGTCGTATCCCCCGGAGTATCCGTCCTTCCCCGGCCACCGGGCTCCCGAGTCGTATCCTTCGGAGCGGCGCCTCCCGGACCACCGCCCGCAGGAGCACCGCTCCTCGGGCCGTCACGACCATCCGGCTTCTCCCGACCACCGGGACCGCCCGCCGTCTCCCGACCACTGGGACCGGTCCCCGTCTCCGGGGTCTCCCGGGTACGTGGGGTACGCCGGGGAGGTGCCGCCGCCCAGCTGGCAGGCGGCCACGATCCCCGACGGGACACCGAAGACGCAGAAGACGCCGCGCCGCCCGCGTGGGAGGCGCTGGATCGCCGCCGCGGTGGCCGTGCTGCTGCTCGCCGCCGGGGCGGTCGCCGCCTACCAGTGGTGGCCGAGGCCCGTCGACAAGGGCGGGCCGAAGGAACCGGTCCCGACGGCGTTCACCTCCGTGGCGGACAAGGCCGCCAAGACCGGCAAACTCGTCATCGGCCTGCGCGACTCCCTGCCCGGCATCGCGCTGAAGAACCAGGGCAGGTGGAGCGGCTTCGAGGTCGACCTCGCCCTTGAGATCGCCAAGGCGCTGGGGGTGCCGGAGAGCGGTGTCACCTTCCGGGCCACCGCCCGTCCCGACCGGCCGAAACTGCTGGCGAACGGTGACGTCGACCTCGTCCTGGCCACGTACTCGATCAACGACACCGACGACGTCACCTTCGCGGGGCCGTACTACCTCGCCCACGTCGACGCGCTCGTCAAGGACGGTTCGCCGATCGTGACCGTGAAGGGCCTGGAGGGCAGCCGGATGTGCCAGCCGGCCTTCAGCGCGGCCGTGGCGGTCCTGCAGGGGGCGGTGGAGCAGCTCACGCTGGTTCCCGCGGAGACCTACTCCGACTGCGTCAACAAGCTGGCCGCCGGCGAGGTCGACGCGATCCCCGGCGACGACCTGCTGCTCGCCGGTTTCGGCAACCGGGAGAGCATCCACTACAAGCTGCTCGGCCTGAAGCTCACCGACGAGCGCTACGCGGTGGCGCTCAAGAGGGGCGACGTGCGCACCTGCGAGGCAGTCAGGGGGGCGATCGCCGACCTCTACCGGAGCGGTGCGGTCCGTAAGCTGCTCGACAAGCACTTCTCCAAGGTCGAGTTCTCTGAGCGGGAGAACAACCTCCCCACCATGGCCCCCTGCTCCTGACGCGCCGTCACACGACCTTGCCGGGGGAACCGGACCCGGAGGGAGCCGGTCACCCGGTCGTGACATTCGGCCGACGTCCGGAGACGGGCCGGCGGTCCACCGGTGGGCACCGGCGTCCATCGGCGTCCATCGGCGGATGGACGTAGGAGGTGCTCTCACCCGCGGTCGGCGGGGCGTTCGTCGCACCGGTCCCGCCACCCGGAGGGCCGATCAAGGCACTCGCCGGACGGTCGTCCACGGTGGACGGGTAGCATCCGAGCGTCACAATTCATCCTTCGAGTGGGGGAAGGTCATGGCCCAGACTCCCGTAAAGGTCACCGTCACCGGCGCCGCCGGTCAGATCGGCTACGCGCTGCTTTTCCGCATCGCCTCGGGCCAGTTGCTGGGCGCGGACGTCCCGGTCAAGCTGAGCCTCCTGGAGATCCCGCAGGCCGTGAAGGCCGCGGAGGGCACCGCGATGGAGCTCGACGACTGCGCGTTCCCGCTGCTGAGCGGCATCGAGGTCACCGACGACCCGAACGTGGCGTTCAGCGGCGCCAACATCGCGCTGCTGGTCGGGGCCCGTCCCCGCAGCAAGGGCATGGAGCGCGGTGACCTCCTCCAGGCCAACGGCGGCATCTTCGGCCCGCAGGGTAAGGCGATCAACGACAACGCGGCGGACGACATCCGCGTGCTGGTGGTCGGCAACCCGGCCAACACCAACGCGCTCATCGCCCAGCAGCACGCCCCGGACGTCCCGGCCGAGCGCTTCAGCGCGATGATGCGTCTCGACCACAACCGCGCGATCTCCCAGCTCGCCGCCAAGCTCCAGGTCCCGGTCTCCGAGATCAAGAAGATGACCGTCTGGGGCAACCACTCCGCCACTCAGTACCCCGACCTCTTCCACACCGAGGTCGGCGGCAAGATCGCCGCTGAGCTGGTCGACGACGCCTGGCTGCGTGACACCTTCATCCCCACCGTCGCCAAGCGCGGCGCCGCGATCATCGAGGCCCGGGGCGCGTCCTCGGCCGCCTCCGCCGCCAACGCGGCGATCGACCACGTCTTCGACTGGGTCAACGGCACCGACTGGACCTCGGCGGCGATCCCCTCCGACGGCTCGTACGGCGTTCCCGAGGGGCTCATCTCGTCCTTCCCCGTCGCCTCGCGCGACGGCAAGTGGGAGATCGTCCAGGGGCTGGAGATCGACGCCTTCTCGCGCGAGCGCATCGACGCCACGGTGCGCGAGCTGGAGGAGGAGCGTTCCGCGGTGCGCGAGCTCGGTCTGGTCTGAGCGGCCACGCGGCCAGGCGGTTTTCGATCCGAGCACCTGCACGTTCTCCGGTCCGAGCCCGTCACGCGCTCTTCGACCTGAGCCGCCCCGCGAACGGGGCCCCGGCATGCCGGGGCCCCGTTCGCGTTCCCGGCCCTTTCTCCGCGCGGCGTCGGGAGGCTCCTCCGCACCTTCGCGGCGCGGACGGCGAGGGGAGAAAGCGGCGTGTCGATCGTCGCGGAGCGGCGTGACCCGGCGTTCAATGATCACTTGTGGCCGGGGGATCGGTGTTCAGGGAGTACGCCGCGGTGAGGGTCGTCGCCGGGGTGATCTGTCTCGCGCTCGTCGCGACACCTCGGGGAGCGTTCGCCTCGCCAGGGGACGACACCTGGGGGGCCGCCGACCTGTCGGTTCGGCTCACGGCCTCCCCGAAGCGCGCGCAGCCGGGGCAGCCGATCACCTACCGGGCCGAGGTGCGCAACGACGGGCCGGGGGACGCGGTGCTTCCGCTGCTGACCGTCCGGCTGCCGGAAGAGGTGGCGGTGATCGGCGTGAACGTCGCCGAGTGCCGTCCCGGCGCGGTGGCAGGGGAGGTGGTCTGCCCCTCGGTGAAGGATGTCATGGCAGGTCAGGCCGGTGGGGTGACGATCACGGGGCTGGTGAGGTCCGGCGCGAGGGGGCCGCTGAGGGCGAGCGCGACGATCTCCTCCGAGGTCGTGGACGACGACGAGACGGACAATGTCTCCGAGACGCTGACCGAGGTGGACGAGGGTACGGATCTGGCGGTCCGGTTGTCGCGGGTGGCGCGTACGACGCGGGCGGGCCGCCTGGTGACCGTGGCCGCGGTGGTGCGCAACCGGGGACCGCGGCGCGTCCACGACGCGGGGGTCCTCTTCGACACCGGCGGGGCGCGCCTCATGTCGGCGAGGGGGGCGCGCTGCGACTCCCTCCCCGCCTATGTCGGGTGCAGGCTTCGTACGGTCGGCGCGGGCAGGCGGGTGAGCTTCACGCTCGCCTTCGTGGCCCGCGCGCACGCGCCCAGGGCCGAGGCGACCGTCTACTCTCTTCGGCTGGGCGACCGCCGTCCCGCCAACAACACGGCTCGCTTCCGCTTGAGGTAGGCGTGGCCGCCCGGCCGCACGTTTCCATGGACGGCGGCAGGCGGCGGCAGACGGCGGCAGACGAGGGCAGACGAGGGCGCTGTGTCAGCCGCGCAGGGCGGCCCAGGCGTCGGCGACGACGTCGCGGATCGACGGGTGCTCGGGCTTCCAGCCGAGCTCGCGCTGGATCTTGGCGGACGAGGCGACCAGCACGGCCGGGTCGCCGGCGCGGCGCTCGCGCACGACCGCGGGGATCTCGTGGCCGGTGACCTCACGGCAGACCGACAGCACCTCCTGCACGGAGAAGCCCGTCCCGCTGCCGAGGTTGTAGATCTTGTGCTCGCCCGCCGAGCAGGCGTCCAGTGCCAGCAGGTGGGCTTCGGCGAGGTCGGCCACGTGGATGTAGTCGCGCACGCATGTGCCGTCGGGAGTGGGGTAATCCGTGCCGAACACGCTGACCGACTCGCGACCGCCGAGTGCGACGGCGAGGACGTTGGGGATCAGGTGGGTCTCCACGGTGTGACGCTCGCGGTAGACGCTGCCGTCCGCGGCGGTGTACGCGCCGCCCACGTTGAAGTAGCGCAGGCTCACCGCGGCCAGGCCGTACAGTCCGGCGAACGCGCTCAGCGCGGTGTCGACCGCGAGCTTGGACGCGCCGTAGGGGTTGGTCGGCCGGGTCGGGTCGGTCTCCTCGATCGGGGAGCGCTCCGGCTCGCCGTACGTCGCGGCGGTGGAGGAGAAGACGATCCGTCCCACTCCCGCGCTCCGCATGGCGTCGAGCAGGGCGAGGGTGCCGCCGAGGTTGTGCGCCCAGTAGAGGTCCGGCCGTTCCACCGACTCGCCGACGAGGGACTTCGCCGCGAAGTGGAGCACGCCGTCCATGCCGGTCAGCAGGCCGGCGGCCTCGGTGATCGACCCTTCGACGAAACGGGCGCCCGGTGGCACCGCGTCGGCGTGGCCGGTGGAGAGGTCGTCCAGCACGGTGACCTCGTGGCCCGCCTCGACGAGTCGCGCCGCCACGACGCCGCCGATGTATCCGGCGCCTCCGGTGACGAGCAGCTTCACGGGGCCTCCTGTTTGATGATGTTTGTACTTGTTTACTTTTGTAAGTCTATTGCCAGCATATGCTGGCACATCAAATATCGACCACCGCCGGAACGGGCGACCGCCATGACGGAGACGATCTCGTGAACAGCGTCCTGGCGAACATCGCCTTGGTCATGCTCTTCGTACTGATCGGGGGATTCTTCGCCGCGGCCGAGATGGCCATGGTCTCCCTCAGGGAGAGCCAGGTCAGGCGGCTCGACGCCCAGGGCCGCAGGGGGGCGAGGGCGGCGAAGCTCGCTCGCGACCCCAACCGCTTCCTGTCCGCCGTGCAGATCGGCGTCACCGTGGCGACCATGCTCTCGGCCGCCTTCGGCGCCGACACCCTCGCCCAGGACCTCATCCCCGTGGTGACCGGCTGGGGGACGCCCGAGGCCGTGGCGGCCCCGCTCTCCCTGGTGCTGGTGACGCTGGCGATCTCGTACGCCTCGCTCGTCCTCGGCGAGCTGGTCCCCAAGCGCATCGCCCGGCAGCGGGCCGAGGGGATCTCCCTGCTGGTCGCGCCGTTCCTCGACCGGATGGCCCTGCTGTCGCGGCCGATCATCTGGACGCTGTCCAAGTCCACCGACGGGGTCGTCAAGCTGCTCGGCGGCGACCCCCGTGCCGACCGCGAGGAGATCTCCACCGAGGAGTTGCGCGACATGGTGGTGGGGCACCACGAACTCACCGCCGACGAGCGCCACCTGATCGGGGAGGTCTTCGCGGCGGGCAAGCGGCAGCTACGCGAGGTGATGCTGCCGCGCACCGAGGTGGAGTTCATGTCCGTCGACACGCGGCTGGCCGAGGCGGCGGTCCTGGCCGCGGCCATGCCGCACTCCCGCTTTCCCGTCTATCGCGACTCCTACGATGACATCGTGGGCTTCGTCCACATCCGCGACCTGCTCGACCCGGTGCTGACCGGGTCCATCGAGCCGATCAGCGAGCTGGTGCCGATCCGCCCGGTCAAGCTGGTCCCCACCAGCAAGCGGCTGATGGCGACGCTGTCGGAGATGCGCAAGGAGGGGCACCACCTGGCGATCGTGGTCGACGAGTACGGCGGAACGGCGGGCATCGTCACCCTGGAGGACCTCGTCGAGGAGCTGATCGGCGACATCCGCGACGAGCACGACGTGGCGGACGAGCACGTCGCACTGCCCGCGGGAGAGGTCGAGCTCGACGGTCTGGCCAACCTCGACGAGGTGGCGGCCGAGACCGGGATCCGCCTGCCCGACGGTCCGTACGAGACCCTCGGCGGGTTCGTCATGGGAGCGCTCGGACACCTTCCCGCGCTGGGGGATCGGGTGGAGATCCCGGGGTTCGACCTCACGGTCACCGACATGGACGGCCGCAGGGTCTCCCGGGTCAGGATCAAGCGGAGCGCGCCGCGCCAGGAGGTGCCGCCCGCCTCCGAGGGCTGAGCCTCGCGAACCAAGCACTCCCGACAGCTGACAGAATTGGCTGCTATGGCCAGTCCTCGTGTCCTGTCGGGAATCCAGCCGACCGCAGACTCCTTCCACCTGGGAAACTACCTCGGTGCCATCAGGCAGTACGTCGCCATGCAGGAGGGGTACGACGCGTTCTACTGCGTCGTCGACCTGCACGCGATCACCGTGGACTACCAGCCGGAGGTGCTGCGCAGGCGCTCCAGGGTCGCCGCGGCCCAGCTCTTCGCCGCGGGTCTCGACCCCGAGCGCTCCACGGTCTTCGTGCAGAGCCACGTCCGCGAGCACACCGAGCTGGCCTGGGTGCTGATCTGCCTCACCGGGATGGGCGAGGCCGGGCGGATGACCCAGTTCAAGGACAAGGCGGCGAAGGCCGGTGAGAGCTCGGCCAGTGTCGGGCTGTTCACCTACCCGATCCTGCAGGCGGCCGACATCCTGCTCTACCAGGCCAACCAGGTGCCGGTCGGCGCCGACCAGAAGCAGCACCTGGAGCTCACCCGCGACCTCGCGCAGCGCTTCAACCACCGCTTCGGCGAGACCTTCACGCTGCCGGACCCGCACATCGTCAAGGGGGTCGAGAAGATCACCGACCTCCAGGAGCCCACGGCGAAGATGTCGAAGTCCTCCTCCTCGCCCACCGGGATCCTGGACCTGCTGGAGCAGCCGGGGCCGCTCCGCAAGAAGATCATGCGTGCGGTGACCGACACCGGCTCCGAGGTCCTCGCCGACGACGAGAACAAGCCCGGCGTCACCAACCTGCTGCGCATCCAGTCCGCGCTGAGCGGCGTCCCGATCCCCGAGCTGGAGGCGCGCTACGCCGGGCAGGGGTACGGCACGTTCAAGAAGGACGTGGCCGAGGTGGTGATCGACACCTTCACCCCGATCCGCGAGCGCACCGAGAAGCTGCTCGCCAACGAGGCGGAGCTCGACCGGATGCTCGCCGTCGGGGCGACCAGGGCCCGCGCGGTGGCCGCCGAGACCATGGCCAAGGTGCGTGACCGGGTGGGCTTCCTGCCCACTTCATGATCTTCCGTCGCGGTCCGGGCGGTGTTCTCAGCCGGACCGCGACGCCTCCACACGGCCCTGACGATCTTCCTTCGTACGGGTTCGGGCGACCTCCCGCCCGCTGCGTGATCTCTCGTGTACGCACGGCTGTTTTTTCGCCGCCGTTCACGATCGGGACGGCGGTGATTGGGTAGGGGGCGCACGTGACAAGCGTGCTGGAACGTATCCAATCGGCCCGTGAGCGGTTCGGGAGGGCGTTTGGTGCGGCCCGGATCAGGTGGCGATGGCTGGATCATCTGGTCAGGACCTTCCAGCGCTACCAGATCCAGTCCGGTGACCGGCTCGCCGGAGCGGTCAGCTACTTCGCCTTCCTGTCGTTCTTCCCGATCATCGCGCTCGCCTTCGCGGTCTTCGGCTATTTCCTCTCCGTCAGGCCCGACGCCATCGTGACCCTGCAGACGGCGATCAACCAGTATCTGCCGGGCCTCGCCGACAAGCTGCCGATCCAGCAGATCGCCGAGTCCCGGACCAGTGCCGGGATCATCGGCCTGCTCGGGCTCCTCTACGCCGGACTCGGCGCGATCGACGCGCTGCGCGGCGCGTTGCGCGAGATCTTCATGACGACCGAGGCGCCGCTCAACTTCGTCCTGGCCAAGCTGAGGGATCTGGCCGCGCTCCTGCTCATCGGCACCACGCTGGTGTTGTCGGTGCTGATCGGGGGGTTCGCCACCCAGGCGAGCGGGGTCGTGGCCGGGTGGCTCGGTCTGGCGGGTTCGCCGGTGGCCACCGTCACGATCTGGCTGGCGGGATTGACGGTGAGCGTGCTCACCGACGTCGTGGTCTTCCTGGTCATCCTGCGCTGGCTGGGCCGCTCCAGGCAGCCGCTGCGGGTGCTGCTGCGCGGCGCGCTGTTCGGCGCGGTCGGTTTCGCCCTGCTCAAGCAACTCGCCGTGCTCATCCTTTCCGGCACCCTGAACAATCCCGTCTACGGGGTGTTCGCCGTGGTCGTCGGCCTGCTGGTCTGGCTCAACCTCTCGGCTCGGGTGATCATGTACGCCGCCGCCTGGACCGCCACCGCGTCCCTCGGCCCCCCGCCCGATCCCACCCCGGTCCCGACGACCGCCCTCCGCGCCTGATCCCCCGCAATCCCGCGAGCTCCGCCGCTCGCTATATCTTGTTCCCCGATATATGTTGTCAGGCATGACTCCGAGAGTGATGACGGAGCCGGCGTTTCTCATCCTCACCGCGCTGGTCGCCGAGCCGTGTCACGGCTACGGCATCGTGCGGGAGGTCGAGGAACTGTCCGGCGGGCGGGTTCGGCTCAAGGTCGGCACGCTTTACGGCGTGCTCGACCGGCTCGCGGGCGACGGGCTGGTGGCCCTCGACCGCGAGGAGGTCCAGCAGGGACGGCTGCGCCGTTACTACCGGATCACCGACTCCGGTTCACGGACGCTGGAGGCGGAGGCCGTCCGGCTCGCGGAGAACGCGAGGACCGCCGTCGACCGTCTCCGCGCCCGGCAGGGCCGCCCCTCCGTCGCGGGAGGCCCCGCGTGAGAGAGAGCGAGGACGCCCACGTGAAAGAGGGCGAGGGCGCCCAGGTGAGGGGGAGCGGGGACGCCTACGCGAAAGAGGGCGAGGACGCCCGCGTGAGGGAGGGCGGGGACGACGGTGCGCCGACGAGCCTGCTGGAAAGGCGCTACCGCCACTGGCTGCGCCTGCTGCCCGCCTCCTACCGCGCCGAGCGCGAGGAGGAGATGGTCTCGGTGTTCCTGGAGGGCTCGCCCGGCGTCTCCGACGCCGACGGGCCCCGGCCGCGCTGGTCGGAGATCGCCAGTATCGCCGTGCTCGCGGTCCGGGTCCGCCTCGGCGGAGCGGGTGGCGCGGAGCCCAGATTCCTCGCGTGGGGCGAGACGGTCCGCCTGACGGCCCTGCTGGGACTGGGCCTCCAGGCGTTCCTCGGCACCCTGACCGCCGTGGTCGCCCTGCGTGCGTACGGGATGATCGGCACGGCCGAGCCCCTGCTCGCACAGGCGGCGGGTCCGGCGGGGTCGCCTGAGCGGCTCGCGAACATCCTGGGGGTTCTCACCGGCCCCCTGTGGTTCGCCCCGTTCGCGGCGCTCCTCCTCGGTCACCCCCGCGCGGCCAGAACGCCGGCGCTTGTCGCGCTCGCGGCGGGGCTGCCGATTCTGGTCCAGACGTCCCTGAACGGCTTCCCCGGGCTCGCGCTCGCCGGCCTTCTGGCTCCCCTGGTCACCGTGACGGCCCTGTGGGCCGGTTTCCAGCGGGACTCGCGCCCCGCGCGGCGGTCACCGTGGCTTCTGCTCCCTCCGCTCGCCGCCGGTGTCGCCGTCGCCGCGCTGTACGAGGTGATCGCGTCTCCCGCCGCGACCGTCGCCTGGGTATGGCCGTGGCTGGACGAGCTCGGCCTCAGAAGCGCGTTCGTCCTGGGGGCCGGCGTCGCGTACGTCTGCGTGCACGCGTACGCACCCGCGCGGCGCACCCCGTCGTGGCCGCTGGCTCTCGCGATCCTGGCGCTGCCGACGCTGTGTGCTCGCCTGGTCGGGCTGAGCCACCACTTCGGCTTCGCCGACGGGATAAGCCGGACCATCACCCTCGGCATGGTCGGCCAGGCGGTGCTGCTCCTCGCCCTCGTCGTCGGGGGTGTCGTCCTGGGGATGAGGATCCTTCCGGCGGCACCGGCCAGGAGCGGCCGGGGGCCGGTCAAGGGGTGAAGGGCCGCCCTTCGCGGCGGGGCCGTGCGTGCCGCCTCGGGTCGCTCCGGGGCGTACGCGTGTCCGGAGCGGATCTCTCCGAGGGGCGTGATGTCGCACGCACCGCCCGGAGCGGACGTTCGCCGGAGTGGAGGCGCCGGCGCCGATTCCGATGCGCGGGATCGTGCGCGCCGCCCGGAGCGGGTCGCTCCGGGCGGCGCCGGCTCTCGTGCGGGCTCTCTTGAGGGCTCTCGTCAGCGTGCCCGGCGGGAGCGTCCGCGCAGGCCGTACGCCAGCCAGGTCAGGCCACCGAGCAGGACGGTGAGCAGGACGGCGCCGAGGGCGTAGTAGGTGGCGGGGACTCCCTCGTCGGCGGGTCTCGTGGCCGCGGCCGGGTCCTGCGCGGAGACCGGAGCGGGGAGTTCGGGGGCCGCGGCAGGGGGCGCCGAGGCGGCGGGCCCGGTGGGCAGCGGGGCGGGCTCGGGGACCGGGTCGACCAGTTGGCCGACCGGGACGACCTTGCCGCGGTTGGCGAATCCCCAGTCGAGCAGGTCGGCGACCTCCTCCCAGAAGTAGCCGTCATGCCGCATGATCGACACGATGACGGTGTGGCCGTCGCGCTTCGCCGCGCCGACGAAGCTGCCCAGGGCCTTGGAGGTCCAGCCGTTCTTGACGCCGATCATGCCCTTGTAGCGCCAGAGCAGCTTGTTGTGGTTGCCGATCTCGTAGTAGCCCTTGGGCGCCGGGAACTTGTCGGTCTTTGTGCTGATATATCGCCGAAAATCGGCGTTGGCCAGGCCGGCGCGGGCGATCAGTGCCAGGTCGTAGGCCGAACTGCTCTGGCCGGGCTTGTCCAGCCCGCTCGGGGTCTTGGCCACCGTGTCGAACGCCTGCAGGCGCTTGGCCTCGGCGTTCATGTCCGCCAGGGTCGTGGCGAGGCCGCCGTTGGCCTCGGCGAGGGCCATCGCGCAGTCGTTGCCCGAGACCAGCATCAGCGCCTTGAACAGGTCCTCGACGGTGTAGAGAGGCTTGGGGACCAGGCCGACCGCGCTGCCCTCCTCGTTCACCGCGCGCCTGCTCGGCGTGATCTTCAGCTTCTTGTCCAGCTTGGGGATGAGGGTGAGGGCGGTGAGCGCCTTCAGCGTGCTCGCGGGAAGGTAGCGCCCGTGGGCGTCCTTGGCGGCCAGCACCTCACCGGTCTCGGCGTCGGCGATCACGTACGACTTCGCGGCCGTCTTGGGAGGGGCCTTCACACCCGCCGGGAGGATGAGACCTCGCCCCCCGAGCCGGGAGCCGCCGACCGGCTCCCTCTCGTGGCGCGCGGCCACTGGAACGGCACCCGTGCGCAGGTCCGGCGAACCGGCCGCCGCGGGCGCGTCCGCGACCCGGGCCTGTGCGGGCGCGCCGAGGAGGGCGGTCGCCGCGAGCAGCACCCCGACGGGTGCGACATGTTTGATCCCCATGATGAGCTCAGGGTAGCTTCGTACCGGTTCGCATGGAGTTACAGGTGCCCTGACCAGCTGCGAACCACTCGGCGGAATACTGACACCATGCGAATAACGCGAAAGACAGCCGCTTTCCTGATCGGCCTTGCCGCTTTCATGATCTTCGAATGGATCACCCTTGGCTTCAACCTGGCGGATGGTCATCCGACGGCCTTCTACGTGGTCCACGGAATCCTGATCGCCGTCAACATCGTGCTGGCGATCGTGCTCGGTGCGATCGGCCTACGCGCTCTGGCGAAGCGTGACGAGCGTCCTTCCGTGTAGCTCGGCGGCCTCCTCGGCGGAGTCGCCGATGCTGGTGAACCCGAGCTTGCCGTACTTCGTGACCCCGCCCAGCATGTGCAGCACGTTCCCGGTGCGGCGCTCGCGGTCGAAGCCGAGGCCCTCGTCGTGGATCAGCTTGACCACCTCACCGGGCAGACGGCCCCGAAGGGAGGGCGAGGCGCAGTTGTCCGTCGCCACGTAGTGCTTCGGCCGGCCCGCGTGCACGAGCGTGTGGCTTTCCGGATCGTACGACGCGCCGGTGGTCAGGAGGGCGGCGCCGAACGGGTGGGTGGTGCCGCCGATGCGCAGGTTGATCTCGCACATCAGCGTCCGGTAGCCGCCGTCGGTCTTGACGGCGAAGAAGTCGATGCCGAACAGCCCCACCACCCCGCGGCCCGCGAGGATCCTGGCGATCCGCTCGGCGTACTCGCCCAGCTCGGCCCGGTACTCCTGCCGGGCGGGGAAGCAACAGCCCTGGTAGACGTCGCCGTTGGGGCCGCCGAGGACCTGCTCGTGGGTGGCGACCACGTCGTACGAGCCGCCGGGGGTGATCCGGGCCAGCGCGCTGGGGGAGCGCAGCGGCCGGTCCTCGATGAACTCCTCGATCACCGCTCCCCGCTCGGCGACCTTCTCGGCGAACGTCGTCCAGTTCTCGTCGGAGGCGGAGAAGCTCGTGGGGCAGGAGGCGAGTGGCCGGTCGTCCTTGGTCACGATGGCGTTGCCGAGCCCCGAGTAGCTGTTGTTGAGCTTGACCATGAGCCTGCTCGCGGGCTTCATCGCGCGGGCGGCGTGTTCCACCTCGGTCAGTGAGCGCAGGTCGCCGAAGCCCCTGACCAGCGGCACCCCTGCCTCGTCGCCGATCACGCGCCCGCCGCTCTTGGAACCCAGGTGGGCGAGGGAGGTGGCGGGGCCGTAGATCGGCAGGGAGAGGATCCCCGCGAGGCGCTCCTCGTACTCGCTCACCACGAACGGCACCATCCAGGCGGGTCTGTCGTTCCTGCCCGCGTCCGAGGGGACGTCGCCCTGCGGGGGGTCGCCGAGGGCGGCACGGATGCGCGCGATCACGTCCGGGCGGCGCAGCAGCGCCTCGGTGAGCGGATGCGTGTCAGGATCATCCAAACTGATCATCCGCAGGCGGGTACGGGCCTCGTCGGGATCGTCGAGGAAGCCCAGGTAGTAGTCCACGACCGCGCTGTCCACCGGCGTCGAGGTCAGGTAGACGACCTCGACCTTCGGCTTCCTCAGGGTGAGGAGGAGAAACAGCAGCCGCTCCTCGTAGGAGAGGGCGCCGGTGATCCTGCGCAGCTCATCCTGGGGAAGCGACAGCGAGGGGAGGACCACCAGGGTGCCCTCGTCCGGTTCGAATATGCTCAAACGCGACTGCCTCTCCCCGAATGGGATGTTAGTGATCATGTGAGGAGTGAAACACGCATTCCTCCCGTTTGCATCACTCCGCCGGGTTCGATGACCGGCACCTGAGGTCACGTAAATTGCCAGGTCGGCGATGTTTGGGAATGGTCCGGTGGTGACGTCCCCCCGGTACCCGCCCTCCCCCGATACGACCATCGTCTCATAGTCAATTTGGGCTATCTTTCCTGGTCATCCCGGGTCGGAAGGTGTACGAGTGGGGCATGGGGTGCCAAAACATTTGGCCTGGATGTCGGCGAGCTGCTCGGGAGGAGGGATAAAGTCGTTGTCATCGCCAACGCGACGGCTTCCCCGGGGCACCGGCCTGCCGCTCACGCGTCGGTGACCGACCAGCCCGTGCTGACGCGGCCCGTGAGACCCCACTCCGGTCCGTCGGTGCGGCGATCGCTTTTTTCGAGACTGCCTCGTGGGTTTCGAGATCCTGGGCAGTTGCACGGTGCGTCGAGGATCCAGAGCCCGCCGGCGCGGATGGGACGGTGTGCAATGCGGGGGCGTAATTTGCGGGGAGAGCTCGACACGTTCCTCGCCGGTCGTGAGCAGGAGCTCATCGCTTTCCGCCGGGACCTGCACATGCATCCCGAGCTCGCGTTCGCCGAATACCGCACGACGCAGCGCGTCGCCGAGCGCCTCACCGCCGCGGGGCTGGTCCCCTCGGTGCTGCCGCGCGGCACCGGCCTGCTCTGTGACGTCGGCAGCGGCGACGGCCCGACCGTGGCGCTGCGGGCCGACCTCGACGCGCTGCCCGTGCCCGACGAGAAGGACGTCCCCTACAGCTCGACGGTCCCCGGCGTGTGTCACGCCTGCGGGCACGACGTGCACACCACGATCCTGCTCGGCACCTCGCTCTTCCTCGCCCAGCAGGCCGAGGCCGGTCTGCTGCCCGGCAGGGTCCGGCTGATCTTCCAGCCCGCCGAGGAGCTTCCCGGCGGCGCGCTGGAGGTGATGGCCTCGGGCGGCATCAGCGGCGTGGACCGCATCTTCGGCCTGCACTGCGACCCCCGGCTGGACGTCGGCAAGGTCGGCCTCAAGGTCGGTCCGATCACCTCGGCCTGCGACAGGGTCACGATCCGGGTGAGCGGTCCCGGCGGGCACACCGCCAGGCCGCACCTCACCGCGGACCTCGTCTTCGCGCTCGCCAAGATCCTCACCGAGCTCCCCGCCGCGCTCTCGCGCCGGATCGACCCCCGTTCCTCGCTCAGCCTGGTCTGGGGCCGGGTCGAGGCGGGCTCGGTGGCCAACGCCATCCCGGACGACGGCGTCGCCGAGGGCACCGTGCGCTGCCTGGACGAGGCGGCCTGGCACGCGGCCCCCGACATGATCAAGTCGCTGCTCGAGTCGGTCGCCGGCGCGTACGGCGTCGAGGCCGAGATGGAGTACGTGCGCGGCGTGCCGCCGGTGGTCAACGACAAGGTGAGCGTGCAGATGCTCGCCGAGGCCGCCGAAGGCGTGCTCGGCGAGGGTGCCCCCGTGCCGACGGAGCAGAGTCTGGGCGGTGAGGACTTCGGCTGGTATCTGGAGTCCATCCCCGGCGCGTTCGCGAGGCTCGGCACCCGCGAGCCGGGGTCGGCGCACCTGGCCGACATCCACCAGGGCACCTTCGACGTGGACGAGAGCGCGATCGGCACCGGGGTACGTTTCCTCGCGGCGACCGCGCTCACCGCCCTGTGGGAGGGGCAGCGCCCCGTCGCGGGCGACACGCTCATGGCCGTGAACGCCGACAAGTAGCGGGTTCCTGACATCTAGTCAGACGAAAAGTCCGGACATATCCTGAGGAACCAGCCGATGGTCCCCGAAGAAGATCATCGGCTCCCGGGCGGACGCGCAGGCGTCGGGCCGTGGCGGACGTCCGGAGCTACCGACAGGTAACCCTGCCCGGTTTTTGGGTCACAAGGTGGCCTGAGCTGGATAACGGACCTGTTGCGGACTCATGCGTTGGTTTGGTCAACCCTGATGGACCAACTATCTTCCGTGCAGGGTTGCCGTGCGTCTCTTCGCGCGTGCACTGAAACGCGAAGGGAGTCCATCTTGCTTCAGAACCGATTCGGCAAGCTGGCCGCGACCGCACTGGCGGGCAGCATGCTCATGGGAGCTGCCGCGTGTGGTGGAAGCGAGGAACCGGCCACGTCGGCGCAGCCGAGCGGGGCCGCCAGCAGTGAGGCGTCGGCGGCGACGGGACCGAAGGTCGGTCTCGCGTACGACATCGGCGGGCGTGGCGACCAGTCGTTCAACGACTCCGCGGCGGCGGGCATCGACAAGGCCAAGGCCGAGCTGAACCTGGCCGAGGTCAGCGAGCTGGAGGCCGGTAACGGCGAGACCGAGGCGGCCAAGGAGGAGCGGCTCCGCCTGCTCGCCGACGGCGGCTTCAACCCGATCATCGCCGTGGGGTTCGCGTACTCCAACCCGGTGAAGAAGGTCGCGACCGAGTTCCCCGACGTCAAGTTCGCGATCGTCGACGACGCGGCGGCCGAGGCTCCCAACATCTCGAACCTGCTGTTCGCCGAGCACGAGGGCTCCTTCCTGGTCGGTGCCGCGGCGGCGCTGAAGAGCAAGAAGAACCACGTGGGCTTCGTCGGCGGCGTGCAGGTGCCGCTGATCAACAAGTTCGAGGCCGGATTCGCCGCGGGCGCCAAGGCCGTCAAGTCGGACGTGAAGATCGAGGTCAAGTACCTCACCCAGCCGCCGGACTTCACCGGCTTCAGTGACCCGGCCAAGGGCAAGACCGCGGCCGAGGGCATGTTCGACGCGGGCGCCGACGTGGTCTACCAGGCCGCGGGCGGCTCCGGTGGCGGCGTGTTCGAGGCGGCGAAGGCGGCCAAGGGCCTCGCCATCGGCGTCGACTCCGACCAGGCGAAGACCGCCGCCGCCGACCTGCAGAGCGTCATCATGACCTCCATGGTGAAGAAGGTCGACGTCGCCGTCTTCGACTTCCTGAAGAGCTTCACCACCAACCAGGTGAAGGCCGGCAGCACGATCTACGACCTCAAGGCCGACGGCGTCGACTACTCCACCACCGGTGGCCAGGTCGACGACATCAAGGCCCAGCTCGACGAGTACAAGCAGAAGATCATCTCCGGCGAGATCACCGTTCCGGACAAGACCTCCTGACCTGGTACTAATGAGGGGCCCGGCGGACATTTCCCCCGGGCCCTTTGTCCTACCTTGATCAACATCTGTTCCACTTTCACCACCACGTTCCGTATCGGGGCATCCGTACGGAGGAGGCCGTCATCAGCACCTCGGCACCGGCCGTCGAACTCTCGGGCATCACCAAACGATTCCCCGGCGTCGTCGCCAACCGCGACATCTCCCTTTCCGTGCGACAGGGCCACGTGCACGCCGTCGTCGGCGAGAACGGCGCGGGCAAGTCCACCCTCATGAAGATCCTGTACGGCATGCAGCGCCCGGACGAGGGGAAGATCCGCGTCAACGGCGAGGACGTGAGCTTCCGCTCCCCGGGCGAGGCGATCGCCGTGGGCATCGGCATGGTCCACCAGCACTTCATGCTGGCCGACAACCTCACCGTCCTGGAGAACGTGGTCCTCGGCAGCGAGCCCAGAAAGGGCGGGATCGCCCTCGACTTCGGCACCGCGCGAAGAAAGATCAAGGAGATCTCCGACTCGTACGGACTCGGCGTCGACCCCGACGTCACCGTCGAGGACCTGGGCGTCGGGGCCCGCCAGCGGGTGGAGATCCTGAAGGTCCTCTACCGGGGTGCCCGGATCCTCATCCTGGACGAGCCGACCGCCGTGCTCGTGCCGCAGGAGGTGAAGGAGCTCTTCGCCAACCTGCGCGAGCTGGTCCGCGAAGGGCTGACGATCATCTTCATCTCGCACAAGCTGGACGAGGTGCTCTCGGTCGCCGACGCCATCACCGTCATCCGGCGCGGCACGACCGTGGCCAGCGTGGACCCCAAGGACGTGACCGCGAGGCAGCTCGCCGAGCTGATGGTCGGCAGCGAGCTGCCCAGCCCGGAGACCCGCGAGTCCACCGTCACCGACACGGTGGCACTGTCGGTGCGCGACCTCACCGTCCTGTCCGCCGACGGCCGCCGCGTCGTGGACGACGTGGGCTTCGTGATCCGCAGGGGCGAGGTGCTCGGCATCGCCGGGGTCGAGGGCAACGGCCAGGCCGAGCTGGTCGAGGCGATCATGGGCATGCGCCCGGCCGACGGCGAGATCCGCCTCGGCGAGCACGACATCTCCGGCTGGACGACGCTGCGCCGCCGCGAGGCCGGCATCGGCTACATCCCCGAGGACCGCCACCGGCACGGCCTGCTGCTCGAGGCCCCGCTCTGGGAGAACCGGATCCTCGGCCACCAGACGCGGCGACCCAACGTGAAGGGCCCCTGGATCGACCGTGCGGGAGCGCGAGAGGACACCCGGCGCATCGTCGAGGCGTACGACGTCCGCACCCCGGGCATCGACGTGGACGCCTCGGCGCTGTCCGGCGGCAACCAGCAGAAACTGATCGTCGGCCGGGAGATGAGCGGGGAGCCCGTCTTCCTGATCGCCTCCCACCCGACGCGCGGCGTCGACGTGGGCGCGCAGGCCGCGATCTGGGACCACCTGCGCGCGGCGCGCGCCGCGGGCCTCGCGGTCCTGCTGATCTCGGCCGACCTCGACGAGCTCATCGGCCTGTCGGACACCCTGAAGGTGATCCTGCGCGGCCGGATCGTCGCCGAGGTGGATCCCAAGGACGTGACACCCGAGCGGCTCGGTTCGGCCATGACGGGTGCTGGAGAGGCGGCATGAACACCCACGTAGCGCACACGCCCCCGGGAGCGCGCGGTATGAACCCCCAGACGCACACGCCCTCCGGGACGCGCGGGACGCGCGGCACGAACACCCAGACGGCGCACACGCACCCCGGGACGCGCGGATGAGCCGGGAAAAGTCCACCTTCGCCGACCGGTTGCTCGGCAGGGTCTCCCCGGCGGGGCTGCTCTCGCTCGCCGCCCCGCTCGTCGCCATCGCGTTCGCCGCGGCGATCACCATGGTCATTCTCTCGATCATCGGCGCCCCGCCGCTCGACACGCTGGTCAGCATGGGCGAGTACGGCATCCGGCCGCGCTCGATCGCGCTCACCCTGAACGCCGCGACCTACTTCTACCTGTCCGCGCTCGCGGTGGCGATCGGGTTCAGGATGAACCTCTTCAACATCGGCGTCGACGGCCAGTACCGTCTCGCGGCGCTCACCGCCGCGGCCGTCGGCGGCGCGGTCACCCTGCCCGCCCCGCTGCACGTCGCGCTGATCATCTTCGTCGCGGTGCTGGTCGGCGCCGGATGGGCCTCGATCGCCGCTCTGCTCAAGGTGCGGCGCGGGGTGAGCGAGGTCATCTCCACGATCATGCTGAACGCGATCGCCACCTCGCTCGGCGCCTGGCTGCTCAACAAGGAGCGCCTCGCGGTCGAGGTCGCGGGCAGCAACAACATCGGCACCAGCCCGATCGGCCCCTCCGGCCAGGTGCCCGGCCTGGCGATCATCTCCGGCACCCAGACGAAGGTGTTCGGACTGATCATCCTGTCGGTCGTGATGGGCGTCCTCTACCACGTGGTGATCAACCGGACCCGCTTCGGCTTCAACCTGCGCGCCACCGGCCGCTCGGAGTCGGCCGCGGTGGCGAGCGGCGTGAACGTCAAGCGGATGATCCTCATCTCGATGATCCTGTCCGGCGGGGTAGCGGGCCTGGTCGGCATGCCGCAGCTGCTCGGGGCCTCCTACAGCTACAGCCTGGACTTTCCTCCCGGCCTTGGCTTCACCGGCATCGCGATCGCGCTGCTCGGCCGCAACCACCCGGTCGGCATCGCGTTCGGCGCCCTGCTGTGGGCCTTCCTCGACACCTCGGCGGGCATCCTGCAGATCCAGAAGATCTCCCCGGACATCGTCACCATCATGCAGGGCACGATCGTGCTCTCGGTGATCATCGCCTACGAGCTGGTCCACCGCTACCAGATCTCCGCCGAGCAGCGCCGGGTGAGCCGCCAGCTGGCGGACGCCACCCCGACCAGGGAAGGAACGCCGGCATGAGCCAGGGCGCCCTCACCACGCCGGAGGCTCCCTTCCTGGAGCCGAAGGCCCCCGCCCGCTTCAGGGTCACCTGGCGGGTCCTGCTGCTCGCCCTCGGCGCGCTCGTCCTGCTGCTCTCGTTCACGCGGACCGTCACCGGCGCCGTCGACCTCACCTCCGCGGGAGCGATCAACGCCTCCATCGCGCTCGCCATCCCCATCGGCCTGGCTGGTCTGGGCGGCCTGTGGGCCGAGCGGGCCGGAGTGGTCAACATCGGCCTCGAAGGCATGATGATCATGGGCACCTGGTGCGGAGCCTGGGGTGCGATCCAGTTCGGCAACCCGTGGGCGGGCGTCGTCGCGGGCGCGATCGGCGGGGCCCTGGGCGGCCTGCTGCACGCGATCGCCACCGTGACGTTCGGCGTCGACCACATCATCTCCGGTGTCGCGATCACCATCCTGGGTCAGGGCGTCACCGAGTTCCTGTCCAAGGTCACCTTCGCCGAGATGCCGGGCGGCGGCGACTCCCAGTCGCCCCCGGTGCCCAAGCCCGAGGTGGTGAGCGTGCCGTGGGACCGGATCGGGGACCCGCTCAGGGCACTGGAGGCCAAGCAGTGGTTCCTGCTGTCGGACGTGGCGGGCATCCTGCGCGGCCTGACCACGAACGTCTCGCTGCTCACGATCCTGGCGATCCTGCTCGTCCCGCTCTCGTACTACCTGCTGTGGCGCACCGCGTTCGGCCTGCGCCTGCGCTCCTGCGGGGAGAGCCCGGTGGCCGCCGAGTCGCTGGGCGTGAACGTCTACACCTACAAGTACATCGCGGTGCTCGTCTCCGGCGCCCTGGCGGGCCTGGGCGGCGCGTTCCTGTCGCAGGTGGCCGCGAGCGCCTACCGCGAGGGGCAGACCGGCGGGCGCGGCTTCATCGGCCTCGCCGCCATGATCTTCGGTAACTGGCGGCCGGGCGGGCTGGCCGGCGGCGCCGTGCTGTTCGGCTACACCGACGCGCTCCAGCTGCGCAGGGGCGGCGAGTCGGTGCACGCGCTGCTGCTCGTGGTGACGATCCTGCTCGTCGGGGTCGCCGTCTACCAGCTCGTACGGCAGAACCGGACGCGGGCCGCGCTGATCACCGGGGTCGCGGCGGTCGCCGTGTTCGTCGTGTTCGCGCTGACCGACAGCGTTCCCTCGGAGTTCACCTCCGCCACCCCGCACATCACCACGCTGCTGGTGCTCTCGCTGGCGGCGCAGCGGCTCCGCGCGCCTGCGGCGATCGGCCTGACGTACCGCAGGGGACAGAGTAAGTGATCGTGACACGCGCACCTCACGAGCGAATCTGATTCGATGGGCACCGAGATGAGCAGCGAAGCGAACACCGGCCCGACCGGTGAGCAGGGCATTCCGGACACTGAGCCGGGCGGCGGCCAGGGCATCGACTGGGCGGCGCTGAAGGCCGAGGCCGTACGGGCGATGGGGCACGCCTACGCCCCCTACTCCAAGTTCCCCGTCGGCGCCGCCGCGCTGGTGGACGACGGGCGGATCGTGTCCGGCTGCAACGTCGAGAACGCCTCCTACGGCATCGGGCTGTGCGCCGAGTGCGGGCTGGTGTCCTCGCTCCAGGCCACCGGCGGCGGCCGTCTCGTCGCGTTCACCTGCGTCGACGGGCATGAGGAGCTCCTCATGCCGTGCGGCAGGTGCCGCCAGCTGCTGTACGAGTTCGGCGGCCCCGAACTGCTGCTGGAGACCATCGACGGCCCGAAGCCGATGGCGGAGATCCTGCCCTACGCCTTCGGGCCCCACGACCTGAGCCGGGGAGCCTGAACATGGACGCCATCGACGTCATCGTCACCAAGCGGGACGGCAGGGAGCTGTCGGCCGAGCAGATCGACTGGGTGATCGACGCCTACACCAAGGGCGTCGTCGCCGACGAGCAGATGTCCGCGCTCGCGATGGCGATCCTGCTCAACGGCATGAACCGGCGGGAGATCGCCGAGTGGACCCAGGCCATGATCCGTTCCGGGGCGAGGATGGACTGGTCGTCGCTGCCGGGACCCACCACCGACAAGCACTCCACCGGCGGTGTCGGCGACAAGATCACGCTGCCGCTCGCGCCGCTCGTCGCCGCGTGTGGGGGATACGTCCCCCAGCTGTCCGGCAGGGGACTCGGTCACACCGGCGGCACCCTGGACAAACTGGAGTCCATCCCCGGCTGGCGGGCGTCGCTGTCCACCGACGAGATGCTCGACGTACTCGGCAAGGCCGGAGCGGTCGTCTGCGCGGCGGGCGACGGTCTCGCCCCCGCCGACAAGAAGCTCTACGCCCTCCGCGACGTCACGGGCACCGTCGAGGCGATCCCGCTGATCGCCTCCTCGATCATGTCGAAGAAGATCGCGGAGGGCACCGGCGCGCTCGTACTGGATGTGAAGGTCGGCTCGGGGGCCTTCATGAAGAACGTGGAGCAGGCCCGCGAGCTGGCCACGACCATGGTCGAGCTCGGCACCGACGCCGGGGTCGAGACGGTCGCGCTGCTGACCGCGATGGACCGGCCGCTGGGCCGGGCGGTGGGCAACGCCCTGGAGGTCGTCGAGTCGGTGGAGGTGCTCGCCGGAGGCGGACCCGCCGACGTGGTCGAGCTGACCGTACGGCTGGCGCGGGAGATGCTCCAGGCCGCGGGCATCTCCGGCGGCAAGGACCCCGAGACCGCCCTCGCGGACGGCTCCGCGATGGACGTCTGGCGCCGGATGATCACCGCACAGGGCGGCGACCCCGACGCCCCGCTGCCCAGGGCCGCCGAGACCATGGAGATCACCGTTCCCTCCTCGGGCGTGCTGTCCCGGCTCGACGCGTACGGCGTGGGCCTGGCGGCCTGGCGGCTCGGCGCGGGCAGGGAGCGCAAGGAGGACCCGGTGTCGTTCGGCGCGGGCATCGTGCTGCACGCCAAGCCCGGGGACCCGGTCCGCGAGGGGCAGCCGCTGATGACGTTGCACGCCGACGAGACCTCGCGCTTCGAGCGGGCGCTCGCTGCCCTCGAAGGCGCCTACACCGTCGGCGAGACCACCGACCCCGGCCTGCTGCCGCTGGTGATCGACCGCGTCACCGCCTGACGTCCGGTACGTCCTCGCGTCCGGAACGCCTCCGCCGCCAGGGGGACGTCGCGGTGCTTGACTCCTACCTCGACAAGATGTCACGATCCGGCGAGGGCGCATGTGGTCGGCCGGAGGGTGAACCTCTTCGGGGATCTGAGCATCTAACGGGGCAGGAGGCTCATCATGAACCGCACCCTCGTTCCTCTCGCGCTCGTCCCCGTGCTCCTGTTCGCGGCCGGCTGCGGCTCGGCCACGCAGACCGCGACCCCGTCCCCTGCGGACACGCCGACCACGGCCCCGGCGGATCCGTCCTCCACGTCGACCGCGTCCCCCACACCTTCCGCCGCCACCGCAGCCCTCCTTCCTCCGACGAGCACCAAGGAGATCGAGGTCGACCGCGCCATCTCCACCCAGCCGATCGTCACCGGGGCCCGGTTCGCCCAGCACCAGGGGTTCGACCGGGTGGTGATCGATCTCAAGGGCGAGTTGCCGGGCTACAGGGCGCGTTGGGTCCCCGAACTCGTCCAGGACGGCTCGGGAGACAAGGTCGACGTCAAGGGCGGGGCCTACCTGCAACTGACGATCACCCCGGCCGTCGCGCACACCGAGGCGGGCCAGTCCACCTGGAAGGGCGGCCCGATCTTCCAGGCCCAGCTGGGCAACGTCCAGAACGTGGTCAAGGTCGGCGATTTCGAGGGTGTGGTGAGCGTGGGGGTCGTCCTCGATCGCAAGGCGCCGTTCCGGGTCCTGGAGCAGAAGAGCCCGAACCGGCTGGTCGTCGACATCTCGCACTGAGAGCGCCGGGGAACCGGGTGGCGCACGGCCCCGAGACCGGGTGACAGACTGGCCTGATGGTACGCAAAATCGACAGCGCGACACGGATTCCCGTCCCCGGTGGCAAGACGATCGACGAATACGTCGGTCTGGCCAACAGCGGCGACCCTCGGATCTCGATCGCGTACATGAAGGCCCCGGCCGGGTGGGACGAGCCCGCTCAGACGCCGGAGTTCGCCGAATACACGCTGGTGCTCAAGGGCACCGTCATCGTGGAGCACGACGAGGGCACGACCGAGGTCGGCGTGGGGCAGGCGTTCGTGTGCGAGCCGGGGGAGCGGATCCGCTACAGCGCCGGCCCCGACGGCGCCGAGTACGTCGCGGTCTGCCTGCCGGCCTTCTCCCCGGAGACCGTCAACCGCGAGGGCGAGTGAGCCGGTGACGGTTCGTCGCGCGTCGATCCCGGTGTCTGCGTACCGGGATCGGCGCCGTGCCCCTTCGCGGTTCCCCTCGCGCGGGACACCGGTACGAACATTCCCAGGCCGGGCCGTGACGGCGCCTTCGCGCAGACCGACCGGTCAGGCCCCTGACGGTAAGGTTGCCGAATGAGTCAGCTACCCACTTTCGAGCAGATCCGCCTGGCTCCGAAGGTGTTGCTCCACGATCACCTCGATGGTGGCCTTCGGCCGGAGACCATCATCGAGCTGGCCCGCAAGTCGGGCTACGACAGGTTGCCCGCGACCGAGACGGAGAGCCTGCGCGCCTGGTTCAGGGAGTCCGCCGACTCCGGCTCGCTGGAGCGCTACCTGGAGACCTTCGACCACACGGTCGGCGTCATGCAGACGCGCGAGGCGCTGGTGAGGGTCGCCGCCGAGTGCGCCGAGGACCTGGCGAACGACGGCGTCGTCTACGCCGAGGTGCGTTACGCGCCCGAGCAGCACACCTCCGCGGGCCTGAGCCTCGAAGAGGTCATCGAGGCCGTGCAGGAGGGCTTCGACACCGGTTCGGCGGGCCGTGGCATCCGGGTGGGCACGCTGCTCACCGCGATGCGCCACCAGGCCAGGTCCATGGAGATCGCCGAACTCGCGGTCCGCTACCGCGACGCCGGGGTGGCGGGGTTCGACATCGCCGGAGCGGAGGCGGGCTACCCTCCCACCCGCCACCTCGACGCCTTCGAATACCTCCAGCGGGAGAACGCCCACTTCACCATCCACGCGGGCGAGGCGTTCGGCCTGCCGTCGATCTGGCAGGCGATCCAGTGGTGCGGCGCCGACCGGCTCGGTCACGGTGTCCGGATCATCGACGACATCTCCGTCCAGGACGACGCCGAGCCCAAGCTGGGCCGCCTGGCGGCCTACGTCCGTGACAAGCGCATCCCCCTGGAGATGTGCCCGACGTCCAATCTGCAGACCGGTGCGGCGGCCTCCATCGCCGAGCACCCGATCGGCCTGCTGCGCCGCCTGAACTTCCGGGTCACGGTCAACACCGACAACCGGCTGATGAGCGGTACGTCCGTCTCCGAGGAGTTCGCCAAGCTGTCGGAGGCGTTCGGCTACGGCTGGGACGACATGCAGTGGTTCACCGTCAACGCCATGAAGTCGGCGTTCCTGCCGTTCGACGAGCGCCTGTCGCTCATCAACGGCGTCATCAAGCCCGGGTTCGCCCGCCTCAAGTGGCAGGTGTGAACGGGCTCGCCCGAGTGAAGTGAGCTTTTCCGATGAAGCAGGTGTTCCGCTCCAACCTCGCGATGATCGTCGGCTGGGTCTGGATGGCCTTCGCCGCGGTCAACGCGGTCGATCTGGTCGTCCGCTACAGCGGGCGGATGTCGATGATCGCCGCGGCGGTGCTGGCGGTGCTGACCGCGCTGGTCTTCGTCGGCTGCCTGCGCCCGGCGATCCTCCTCACCGAGGAGGGCGTCCACGTCCGCAACCCGCTGAGAAACGCCTTCGTGCCCTGGCTGGGCGTGGACGAGGTCACGGTCTCCCACTCGATCACGATCACCTCCGGCGATGAGAGCATCCGCTGCTGGGTGCCGCAGACCTCCGCCCGCGAGCGGGCGGCGGCCGCGCGCAGGGGGAGGGCCGCGGCCACGCCCGCCCGGGGGCGCTTCAGGACCGAGCCGGTCCGCTCGAAGGCCGAGCAGGCCGCCGCCGAGGCGCTGGCGGGCAGGACCCACGCCGACTGGGTGGCCGAGCAGATCACCGAACGCGCGGAATCCGCCAGGCGCGCGGCCTCACTCGCCGCGACCACGAAGGACGACGCGACCGGGCCGGGGGCGGCGACCGAGGGTAGCGGCGGAACCGGAGCCGAGCCCGGAACGGGTGCTGTGTCCGAGGCGGGCGTCGTGTCCGAGGCCGGAGCCGCGCCTGAGGAGGGCGTCATACCTGAAGCCGGTGCCGCGTCCGAAGCGGGTGCCGCGCCCGGAACCGGCGGGCTCACGATCACCTGGTCGCCGGGCGCCCTGGCCGCGCTGGCCGCCGCCGCCCTGCTGGTGATCGCGGCCTTCCTCGCCTGACGGGGTCGGAGGCCGGGAGCCGTGATGGGGTCAGCGGCCGGGAGTCCTGGCCGGGTCAGAGGCCGAGGGCCTCGGTGAGGTCGGCCTTCAGTGCTTCGAGATCCCGCACCGCCCGCGTGCGGGCCTCGGAGACCTCGCCGGTCACCGGGACCACGACCTCCAGGTAGCACTTGAGCTTGGGCTCGGTCCCCGAAGGGCGGACGACGACCCGGGCTCCTCCCGCCAGGTGGTAGCGAAGGCCGTCGGTGGGCGGCAGCCCGCCCGCGCCGAGGCTCAGGTCGTCGGCGGCCTCGACCTCGCGACCGCCGAGCCGCGCGGGCGGCGCGTCCCGCAGGCGGGACATGGCCCCGGTGATCAGCGACAGGTCGGCCACCCGGAAGGACAGCTGGGAGGTGGCGTGCAGGCCGTGACGGCGGGCCAGGTCGTCCAGGAGATCGAGCAGGCCGCGACCCTCCAGCTTCGCCTGCGCGGCGATCCCGGCCACGGTCAGCGCCGCGCCGATGCCGTCCTTGTCGTGCACGGGCAGTCCGAGGTCGGAGCCGATGCTGTATCCCAGCGCCTCCTCGTACCCGAACCGCAGGCCCTCGCCTGCCTTCATGATCCACTTGAAGCCGGTGAGGGTCTCGGCGCAGCGCACCCCGTACTCGGCGGCGATCTTGCCGAGCAGGGACGACGACACGATGGTGGTCGCCACCAGGCGGCCGTCACCCGAGGTCCGCCGGATCACGTGCTCGCCCAGCAGGGCACCCACCTCGTCGCCGGTCAGCATCCGGTAGCCGCCGCCGGGCAGCGGCACGCCCACCGCGCAGCGGTCCGCGTCGGGGTCGTTGGCCAGCACCAGGTCCGCGCCGACGCGTTCGGCGAGCTCCAGGGCGAGGTCCATCGCGCCCGGCTCCTCCGGGTTGGGGAAGGCGACGGTGGGGAAGTCGGGGTCGGGCGCGGCCTGTGCCTCGACGGTCGCGGGCGCGTCGAACCCCGCGGCGGCGAAGGCCCGGGCCAGGGTGTCGCCGCCCACACCGTGCAGCGGGGTGTACGCCACCCGCAGCTCGCGGGCGTCACCGATCGGGAGCGCGGTCACCGCCTCCAGATAGGCGTCCACGACGCCGTCGTCCAGCTCGTTCCACGCCGGGTCGCCGGGGGAGCCGAGGGGCAGCTCGGAGACGGGCCCCGTCGCGTCGATGGCGGCGGAGATCTCGGCGTCGACCGGCGGCACGATCTGGGAGCCGTCGCCCCAGTAGACCTTGTAGCCGTTGTCGCGGGGCGGGTTGTGGCTGGCGGTGACGGTCACGCCCGCGTCGGCGCCGAGGTGGCGGACGGCGAAGGCGAGCACGGGGGTGGGCAGCGGCCGGGGGAGGACCGAGGCGCGCAGCCCGGCCCCGGTGAGCACGGCCGCGGTGTCGTGGGCGAAGGCGTCCGACTTGTGCCGGGCGTCGTAGCCGATCACGACGTGTTTGCCGGGGCCGAGTACGCGGGCGAGCCCGGCCGCGGCGCGCATGACCGTCACCCGGTTCATCCGGTTGGGGCCGGCGCCCAGCTCGCCCCGAAGCCCTGCGGTGCCGAACTCCAGCCGGGAGCCGAACCGCTCGCGCAGCGCGTCGCCGTCACCGCTCTCCAGCAGCTTCTTCAGCTCCGCGCGCGTGTCGGGGTCGGGGTCCTGGGCGAGCCAGGAACGGGCGAGCCCCGCGAGATCGCTGCTCATCGTCACCTCCCGGGTCACAGCTTGCCGACGACGCCGGCCAGCAGGCCGCCCATGCGCGCGGCGGTGGCGCGACCGACCTCCAGCACCTCCTCGTGGTTGAGCGGCTCGCCCACCAGTCCGGCGCCCGGGTTCGTGACCAGGGAGATGCCCAGCACCTCGGCACCGCCCTCGCGGGCCGCGATCGCCTCGAGCACGGTGGACATGCCGACCATGTCGCCGCCGAGGATGCGGCACATGCGAACCTCGGCCGGAGTCTCGTACGTCGGGCCGCGGAAGGCCACGTAGACGCCCTCTTTCAGCGAAGGGTCGGCCTCGCGGGCCAGTTCGCGCAGGCGCGGGGTGTAGACGTCGGTGAGGTCGACGAAGGTGGCGCCGGTGATCGGGCTGGCGCCGGTCAGGTTGATGTGGTCACTGATCAGCACCGCCTCGCCGACCTCCTGGGTCTCGGGGCGCAGGCCCCCGGCGGCGTTGGTCAGCACGACCGTGCCCACCCCGGCCTTGATCGCGGTCCGTACGCCGTGCACGACCGGGTCCACGCCGCGGCCCTCGTAGAGGTGGGTACGGCCCAGGAAGATCAGTGCGTTCTTTCCCGACTCGGTTCGTACGGCGCGGATCCGGCCCGCGTGGCCCTGCACGGCGGGCGGCGCGAAGCCGGGCAGATCGGTCACCGGGACCTCGGCGACCGTCTCACCGATCACGTCGGCGGCCGGGACCCAGCCGGAGCCCATCACCAGCGCGACATCGAAGGAGTCCACGCCGACGGCGCTTCTCAGCGCGTTCGCGGCGTCGGTGGCGAGTGCATACGGGTCATTGGTCACGTCAGTGAGCGTACCGGTCGTTCGCCTTCACACAGCGTTGTGTCCGCTGCTCAGGGGGAGTGCACGATCCCTCCCCTGCTCAAGTCCGTCTCCTCCTCGGATCCGTTTCCCGCTCAGGCCCGTCCCCGCCCGGCGGAGGGGGTGACGCGTCCGGGCCGCCCAGTGAAGGACGCGACGCGCCCGGGACGTTCAGCCGAGCCCGGTGACGGCCACCGAGACCAGGCCGACCGCCGCTCCGGCCGCGATCAACCACGCCGAGTTCAGCTTCGTCCTCCACAGCACGAGCAGTGTTCCCGCGGTGAGCGCCCAGGTGAGCGGATCAACCAGGGAGATGCGGCCGAGCTGGAACGCGACTCCGGCCATCAGGGCGAGCGAGGCGGCGTTCACCCCGTCGAGCAGCGCGCTCGACCAGGTCCTCGCCCTGATCCGGTCGGTGATCTTGGTGAGCAGCCCGACCAGCAGGAAGCTCGGCAGGAAGATCGCGACGGTGGCGACGATCGCGCCGGGGACCCCGGCGATCAGGTAGCCGACGAAGGTGGCCGTGGTGAACACCGGACCGGGGGTGAACTGGCCGATCGAGACGGCGTCGGTGAGCTGGGTGCTGGTGAGCCAGCCGAGCCGATGGACGAAGTCGCCCTCCAGGAAGGCGAGCAGGACGTAGCCGCTCCCGTACAGGACGGCCCCGATCTTGAGCATGGTTAGGAAGAGCCGGAGCAACTGGTCGGGGTCCTGGCCACCGGTGAGGACCAGCGGTGCGGCCAGCAGCGCCCGCGCGCCGTTCCCGTGAGGTTTCTCACCCGGCCCGCGCGGGCGGGAGCGCCAAGCGGAGGCCGTCCGCACCGCCACGGTCAACAGGGCTCCGGCGGCGAGCAGGAGCAGCTCGTTCACGCCGAGCAGGTAGGCCGTCAGGACACCCACGGCCAGGATCCACAGATAGGTGGTCCCCAGCGCGGTACGGACCAGGGAGAGCAGGGCCCAGATGATGATCGCGATGACGACGGGCCTGATGCCGTAAAGGATCCCGCTCACCGCAGGGGTGTGGCCGTAGTGGACGTACAGGGCCGCGAGCGTGCCGACCATGAGCGCGGCGGGCAGGATGAAACAGACCCCGGCCGACACCAGGCCGCGCCACCCGGCGCGGTCGTGGCCGATGTGGATGGCCAGCTCGGTGGAGTTGGGGCCGGGGATGAGGTTGGTCGCGCCGATCAGATCGAGGAAACGCTGCTCGGTCAGCCAGCCGCGCCGCCGTACCACCTCGTCGTGCATCATCGCGATGTGCGCCGCGGGTCCTCCGAAGGCGATGACGCCCAGCCGCAGGAACAGCCAGGTCACCTCGCGCAGGGATGAACCGCGCCCGGTTTCGCCATCTTCGGGAGGTACGTCATTCACCAGGGAATCATGACATTTTTCCAGGTGAAGGCGGGGTGGCCTCCGGGTTAACTCCACCTCCCCGCGCGTGTCCGCGTGCGGCTCGGCCCGCCCGATGGTGGAGCGGATCGTGCTGCCACCCCTGCGCGTGCCCGCGTGCGGCGAACTCGTTCGAGCGGGTCAGGCTCGGTCAGGCCCACCTCCCGCGCGTGCCCGCGTGCGGCCTGCTCACGCCGGCCTTCCGCGTGACGGCGATCCGCGTGTCCCTGTGCGGGAGGTGACGAGCGATGCCCTCAGGCTCCCGGGGGGAGTTCCCCCGGGAGATCGTCATGTGCGCGCCCGGAGTGCCTCGGCTCGCAGGGAGCCCGGGGGTCTCTGCAGGGAGGTCAGCTTCCCAGCGAGGTGCAGGGACGCCCACGCAGCTCCCTGACGTAGTCGTCGGGGGCGCCCGCGCGCTCGGCGGCCTCGGCCAGGATGCCGAGGTAGCGGGCCGAGGGCAGCCCGCCCTCGTACCCGTCGAGCACGTAGAACCACGCCACGACCTCGCCCTCCATGGTCTGCACCCGGAGCTTGACCTTGTGATAGAGGCCGCGCGCCGCGCCCTCCCACTGGTCGAGGGAGCTCTCGTCCCACTCGGGCACGTCGTAGAGGACGACGAAGACCTGGTCGTCAGGGTCCTCGACGATGGAGGCGAGCGCGCCCTCCCAGCCGAGATCGTTCCCGCCGAAGGTCAGACGCCAGCCCTGGAGCCAGCCCGTCCCCCTGATCGGGGAGTGAGGGGCCCGCTGGGCCATCTGCTTCGGGTCCATGTTGCTGCCGTAAGCGGCGTAGACAGGCACGGAGACAAACACTAATCCAAGATCCGCGAGACGCTCACCCGGCTTCGAGGCCACGCCGATGACTGGTGGAATCTCGATGGTTTTGTGGTGGTTTCGTGGTTTGGGAGGGGTGCCCAGCGATGCCCGGTCCCGTCATGCGGGAGAATGGGCCATGTGACGAGGATAGTGATCATCGGTGGCGGTCCCGGCGGATACGAGGCGGCGCTGGTCGCCGCCCAGCTCGGAGCGCAGGTCACCGTGGTCGAACAGGACGGCCCCGGCGGGGCCTGCGTCCTCACCGACTGCGTGCCGTCCAAGACGCTGATCGCCACCTCGGTGCGCAAGCAGGCGCTCCTCGACGCCAGCATGCTGGGAGTCCACTACACCGGTGGCCCCGACGGCGACGTCGGCGGCGTCATCGCCGACATGCCACTGGTGAACAGGCGCGTCAAGGAGCTCGCCCGCGCCCAGTCCGCGGACATCGCCGCCCGGCTGGCCGCGGAGGGCGTCGAGGTGATCAAGGCCCCCGGGCGGCTGGTCGACCCGCAGGTGGTGAGGGCCGGAGACCGGACGATCCGCGCGGACGTCGTCATCGTGGCGACCGGCGCGACCCCGCGCATCCTCACCGGCGCCGAGCCCGACGGCGAGCGCATCCTCACCTGGCGCCAGCTGTACGACCTGGAGGAGCTGCCCGAACACCTCATCGTGGTCGGCTCCGGCGTCACCGGCGCGGAGTTCGCCGGGGCCTACCGCTCGCTGGGCTCGGAGGTCACGCTCGTCTCCTCCCGCGACCGCATGATGCCCAACGAGGACGCCGACGCCGCCGAGGTCCTCGAAGAGGTATACCGGCGCCGTGGCATGAACGTCATGGGCCGCTCCCGCGCCGAGTCCGTCAAGCGCACCCCGGACGGCGTGGTCGTCACCCTGGAGGACGGCAGGACCGCCGAGGGCAGCCACTGCCTGATGACGGTCGGCATGGTCCCCAACACCGCGGGGATCGGCCTTGAGGAGGCCGGGGTCACCCTTGACCGGGGCGGCTTCATCCAGGTCGACAAGGTCTCCCGCACCTCCGCGCCCGGCGTCTACGCGGCCGGAGACTGCACCGGTGTCCTGATGCTCGCCTCGGTCGCCGCCATGCAGGGCCGGATCGCCGTCTGGCACGCCCTCGGCGAGGCCGTGCACCCGCTCCGCCTCGCGACCGTGGCCTCCGCCATCTTCACCGACCCCGAGATCGCCGCCGTGGGCATCGCCGAGCGGGCGATCGAGAACGGTGAGATCGAGGCCAACATCGTCAAGCTGCCGCTCGCCACCAACGCCCGCGCCAAGATGCAGGGTTTCAACGACGGCTTCGTGAAGCTCTTCTGCCGCCCCAACACCGGCATCATCCTCGGCGGCGTCGTGGTCGCCCCCCGCGCCTCCGAGCTGATCCTCGGGGTCTCGGTCGCCGTGCAGCAGAGACTCACCGTCGACCAGATCGCCCACACCTTCGCGGTCTACCCCTCCCTGTCCGGCTCCGTCACCGAGGCCGCCCGCCGCCTCATGCAGCCGATGACCCCCAGCGGCATCTGATCATGTACTTCGGATCCCGCTCCGTTTGTCCCGCCGGGCGGTGTCAGTGGACGCGGGGGCGGAGACGGTCCAGGGCGGCTCTACCGTCCTGGACGGCGCGGGCCACGAAGTGCAGTTCCTCTTCGCGGCGGGCGACGAGAAGGGCCTGCTTGGCCGCCTCGTAGGCGTCCAGGGCGAGACGCCAGTCGCGGTCGGCGGTCATGCCGCCGCGCCCGCTCACCTGGAACTCGTAGTCGAGCTGGTCGATCTCCTCGCCCAGCCGGGTGATGTTCTCCTCCGCGCCGTTCCGCATCAGCACGAACCGGGCGTTGCGCCGGCTCCGCCGCTGGGCGCTGACACCCCAGGCCACCACGGTCAGCGCCAGGCCCACCGCGCTGAGCACGACCATGACGAGTCCGACGGACGGGCCGCCGCTCTGGATGGGGTCGTCCTGCGGGGCGTTCGTTTCCCTGGCTCCGAAGATGTCGAGGTCGGGCAGCGAGGTCGGGAGCGGGACGGTGAGACCGGTGGGGGTGCCCTTGGCGCCGGTGAGGTCGACGTCGTCGGCCTGGATGAAGGACGCGGCCTCGACCAGCGCGCCGGTGAAGTCGGCGCCGTCCAGCTCGGCCTGGGTGAACTCGACCTCGCGCACGTCGGCGTCCTTGAACGTCGCGTTGCGCAGGTTCGCCTGGCTCATCTTGGCCTCGCGGAGCTTGGCCCTGGTGAAGTCGGCCTTGCGCGCCTTGAGCTGACCGGGGGTGCTCTCCTCCAGGTCGGCGTCGACCAGCTTGGCGTTGGTGAAGTTGACCTGGGTCAGCTCGGCCCTGGTCAGCTTCGCCCCGGTCAGGTCCGCGTGCGGGAACTCCGCCTGTCCGGCCTCGGCGTCGACCAGGATCGCCTTGCGCAGGTCGGCGTGGTCGGCGTGCATCTGCCCCAGGTCGGCCTCGGTGAGGTTGGCGCCCCGCAGGTCGGCGTACTTCAGCGTGGCCTGGGTGAGGTTGGCCTGCCTGAGCGAGGCGCCGCGCAGGATCGCTCCGGTGAGGTCCTTCTGGATGAGCTCCACGCCGTTCAGCTTCGCCCCGGTCAGGTCGGCGCAGCGCAGGGTGACGGGAAGCTGGGCGCCCCTGGTGAAGTCCTTGCCGCGCAGGTTGACGCCCTGACCGGGCTTGCACGGCCCGGCCGCGGCCTGGGCGGGAGAGATGACTGTCCCCGAGAGCGCGAAGATCGCGACGATGAGAGCCAGGGGGATGGGACGACGCACGGGAGCCTCCTTCAAAGCAGCCCCGATCGTGGCAGCGGACCATTGCATCACGCTAGACACCCACTTGCACCTTTCGCGCCGGGGTTCGTGGACGACCTCCCGACGGGGCTACCTCCGTCGCGTGACGGCAGGGCTTGCGTTTCTCACTGTTCAGATGTTGAAGACATTTGGATTTTGTTAGTATCCTGATTTTCATTGTTCCGGGAAAGGGGGCGGCGATGGTCCGGCTGATTCGGGGTGCGGTGTGCTCGGACCTCTCCGAGCAGGCCCGCACCGGCCGGCGGAGAGGAGCGTCGGCCCTCGCCGTACGGCGCCTCGGAGCCGTAGGAGGATCCGGTGCCCACACTCCGAGACCTGGGAGCTGACGATGGCGACTCGGCACCTGTACGTGATACGGCACGGCGCGGCGGACGCGTTCGGCACGTTGACCGACGTCGGGCAGCGGCAGTCCGAGCTGGTCGGGAAGCGCCTGGCCGCCCTGCCTGTCGACGTCGTGTGGCATTCGCCCCTTCCCCGGGCGGTGCGCTCCGCCCAGATCGTCGGCGAGCACCTGTCGGGCGTCGCCGTGCGCGAAGCGGCCGAGCTGATCGACCATGTGCCGTACGTGCCGGACGAGATGCCCCCCGCGTGGGCGGGGTTCTTCGACGGGTACGACGCGGAGGAGGCCGCCGCGGGCGCGGCCCTCGCGGACGCGCTGGTCGACAGGTTCGCGTGCCCGGCGGAGAGCGAGACCCACGAGGTCCTGGTCACCCACGCCTATCCGGTGGCCTGGCTGCTGCGGCACGCCCTCGACGCGCCACCGGTGCGATGGCTGGGGCTGAACTGCGGAAACACGGCGCTGACGGCGATCGAGTATCGCGACGCCGTGGCGCCGACGGTGCTGTTGTACAACGACATGGGCCACCTCCCGCCCGACCTGCGCTGGACGGGATTCGGGCCGGGCGGGCGGCCCTGAGCACACGATCGACCAGGACCGTCCCGGACGCTCGACGGCGCGGGGCGAGCGAGGAGCATGCACGACCGCTCCGACGTGCCGGTTGCCCGGCGAGGCCGGACCGGAGCGGGCCAGGCCGGGTGCCGCGTCGGGCGGCCTGTGCCCGCAGAGGTCCGTGTGATACGTTCGGCGGCGCCGTGCGGCACTACGACCGAAGGAGGTGAGACCGATCAACGCTGTGACGACAGATCGGGGCTCCCTCCCTCGCATGGTCTAGGGAGCGCCCGACAAGGCACCCCCGAAAGGCTTCGAACGCCATGCGCTTCAGCTTGACCTCTCAGACGTCGACCGACGGCGTCACCGAACGGTCCTTCACCCTCGGCGAGATCCCCGGCGTGTTGTTCACGCCGGAAGGCGCCACCGGACCCCGCCCGCTGATCCTGATGGGCCACGGCGGCGGCCAGCACAGGAGAGCACCCGGCGTCCTGGCCGGCGCGTACCGGTTCGCCGCCGAGGGAGGTTTCGCCGTCGCGGCGATCGACGCTCCCAACCACGGCGAGCGGCGGAAAAGCGAACGGTTCCTCCGGTTCGCGGGCGACATGCGGGCCCGCATGGCCGCCGGCGAGGATCCGGCCGGGCTGGTCGGGGCCATGCACGACCTGCTGGCAGAGCAGGCGGTCGCCGACTGGCAGGCCGTTCTGACCGCGGTCCAGGAACTCGACCATGTGGGCGCGGGCCCGGTCGGCTACTGGGGGGTGTCGATGGGCTGTGGGCTCGGCGTGCCGCTCCTCGCCGTCGAGCCCCGGATCCGCGCCGCGGTGCTGGGCCTGCTCGGTGTGCACGGGCTGGCCGAGAGCGCCGCCCGGGTCACCGTGCCGGTGCAGTTCCTGCTCCAGTGGGACGACACGCGGGTTCCCAGGGACCAGGCGCTGGCGCTGTTCGACGCCCTGGGCTCGGCCGAGAAGACGCTGCACGCCAACCTCGGCGACCACGGGGGAGTCCCCGAGTTCGAAACCGACACCGCGCTGCGCTTCTTCGCCCGGCACTTTGGATAGAACCGTTTGACGCGTTCCCCGGGCTCCTCACCCGGATGGATGACCGTTGATCCATGTGAGGGGCCCGGACGGGACCGGACTCCCACGGCCGGTTCGTGCGGATACGGGAAGATGAGGCTTCACGCCCGCGCGGCGAGCGGTCACGTCGAAGAGTCACCGTCTCCCAACCGCGATCGACCCGTGCCCCCGTGACGGGACGCGTCGGTCTCTCGCCCACCCGAGGACCCAAGGTCCTGGCCGTGACGGAGTACGGCATGGGCGGCGCCGAGGCGTAGGGCCTCGTCGCGTTCCGAGTGGTCGCCCGACACCTCGTCGGCCCATTCGAGGAGCCGGCGCAGGTGGATGTCGGCCCCGGTCGTGACGACACCGGGACTGCCGAGGGCGACCTCACCGCCGGTCCCGTCGATGGTGACGAGGGTGCCCTCACCGACGGTGCGTCCACCGGCCCGCACCGAGGCGCCGGTGACGTCGACGGTGAGGTCGCCGATCCCCACCACAGCGGGCTTTCCCATCGATCGCGCGACGACCGCGGCGTGGCTGGCCGGCCCGCCGCGGGCGGTGACGATCCCGGCGGCGGCCGCCAGACCGTGCATGTCGTGCGGGGAGGTCTCCGGCCGTACCAGGATGACCGGGCCGTCCGCGGCCATGCGTACCGCTCCGTCCGAGGTGGTCGCCACCCTGCCGGCCGCGACACCGGGGCAGGCGCCGATTCCCCTGGCCAGGATGTCGGCGGTTCCCGCGATCCGGGGTGTGCGGACGTGCGGGAGGTGCCGCGGTGAGATCCTGAGCAGCGCTTCGTGCCGCCCGATCACCCGCTCGTCGGCGAGGTCGGTCGCGACGCGGACGGCGGCACCCCCGACGAACCTTCCCGGCCGGACCTGCAGAATCCACAGCTCCCCGGCCTGGAAGGTGAACTCGACATAGCACGCGTCGCGGTAGTGCCCCTCGACCCGGCGCAGCGCGTCCAGGAGGCCGGTCCACACCGCCGGTTCCCGGTCGGCGAGTTCGCGCAGGGGCCGGGTGAGTGAGCTGCCGGAGACGACGTCCTCACCCTGGTGCCCGAACAGGACCTCGCCGAACGGGACGTTCTCCCCGGTGTTGGGGTCGCGGCTGAACGCGACCCCGGTGCCGCTGTGGGCATCGCGGTTCCCGAAGACCATCGTCTGCACGATCACGGCCGTACCGAGGTCGTGCGGGATGTCGTGCAGCTCGCGGTAGGTTCTGGCGCGCGGCGTGTCCCACGACGAGAACACGGCCTCGACCGCCGACTCCAGTTGCCGCGCCGCGTCGTCCGGGATCGGCCGGCCCCACCGTCGCCGGATGAGATCCTCGACCGCCTCGATCCGTGCCTGCTCGTCGCCTGCCCCTCGTGCGAGGGCTCCGTCGTCCACGTTGACGATCGCGGCGGCGAAGCCGGCCAGGAACCGCAACCGTGAGTTCAGCGCGAACCGCGCGTCGCCCATCTCGGACGCCAAGGCGGCCGTGGCCTCGGCCGTGAGGCCGAGGTTGAGGATCGTGTTCATCATGCCGGGCATCGACACCTCGGCCCCGGAGCGAACGGAGACCGCCAACGGCGTCCGTGATCCCCCGAAGCGACGCCCGGTGGAGGCTTCGAGATCGGCGACGGCCGCCGCGAGTTCGTCGTCGAGTCCGTCGGGAAGACGCCCGTCGCGCAGGAACGCGCGACACGCGTGGGTGGTGACGACGAACCCGGGAGGCACCGGCAACCCGAGACGCCTCAGGACCAGGAGACCGTGTGCCTTGCCGCCCAGCGTCTCCGCCGTCTCCTCGACACGCGGAGAGAGCGGGCGAACCCATCTCATACCCATCGGGGGATCCCGAGTGTGGCGTGCAGGTCCTCGTGAAGCTCCGCCCACACGATGTGGTACGACGAGAAGTCGTCGGCCACGTACGCCAACTCGCCGGCGGCGGCACGCTCGAGTGCCTCGGTGAGACGAACCCGGTAGCGGCCGAAGCGGGGCAACGCCGCGGACAGCCGGGCGCCGACGACGGCGGCACGCCGGTCGAAGTCGACGAACCGGGCGAGGACGCGGGCGTCGTAGGAGGCGTCGCGGTGGTCGTTGGCGGCCATGACACCGTCGACGGACCGGATCTGCCACGCCGTGCACAGTTCGAGCAGTTCCGGGTTGAGTACGAGGAAGTCGTCGAACGCCGCCTGCACGGCGGCACGGGCTCCGGCCGACTCCAACTCGGCGTTGAGGCGTTCGGCGTTCACGGCACGGCCGACGTCGGTGAGACTCCATCCGCCGAAGTCGCCGCCCGCATACGTGACGAGACCGGCGACCGCGAGATCGATCAGCTCGGACTCGACGTCGGATTCACCGAGCCCCGTGGTGCCGGCGAGGCGGGTGAGGCCGGAGGCGCCGCTGCAGCGCAGGGCGTGGAGCACCGACAGGCCGGTGTCGGTCGCGAAAGACTCCGATCGGGTCATGACGTGGGCCCCTTCGGCCGGGTGTCGTTCGAGGTGCCGGCGTTCGAGGCGCCGGAGGTCGAGACGTCGGAGGTCGAGGCCGCGTACGCGGCGCCTCGTCCGTGGGCTCGGGCGACGATCGCGCCGTTCCGGACGCGTACGGCGGACTCCGTCTCGTCGTCGAGGTCCGTCAGGCCGATCGCCGACGCCACCAGGGCGTCGTCGTCGAGGACGAGCCGGACACGCCGCCAGGCGTCGGGAGCGAAGACCCGCCGCAGGCAGCCGACGAGATCGGTGATCCTGAGCCGTACGAGGCGGCCCGTCTCGGCGGCGTCGTCCGTGACGACGACCACCGTCACCTGCTCGCCGGGCCGGGCGGAACGGACGGCCTCCTCGACGGCGGCGAGACGGCCGGCTCCCAGCACCGTGATCAGCCCGTCGGCGCCGAGGTCGACCCGACCCCCGCTGATCCGATCCGTGAGTTCGGTGGGCGGATCCCACGCGTCCTCGCACGGTCGCGCCGGAGTGACATAGGGAAGATACGGCGGCTCCCAGGTGTCGGTGAGCTCGATCCCGGCCAGATGCTCACACGCGCGTGCCAGGTCGAAGGGGTCGCCGAATCCCGGTGCGCTCTCGGCCAGGTGACCCGAACCGTCCAGTAGCGTCAGCGTCAGCTCGGCGAGCCGTACCCGCCGCACCGGCGTCGCGCGGGCCGGTTCGCACGACTCCAGGGCGAGGGCGAGCAGCAACGCCTCCACCCTGACGACCTGCGCCAGCACCGTGCGCCCCCGCTCGTCGTCGAGGACGCCGCCGAGCGAGCGCAGGTGCAGGCGCCCTCCGGAGGCCGTGTCGCCGACCAGAGGCAGCCGTTCGAGCCAGGTCCTGGCGAACGCGCCCAGCGCATCGGCCGTCGTCGGTGGGGGTGGCGGCGTCGGCGGCTCGTCCGCGGTGGGGTTCTCGACCATGTCGATCAGCACCGCGAGATACAGCGCACGCTTGCTCGGGAAGTTCGAGTAGACCGCCCCGCGGGTCAGGTCGGCCCGATCGGCGATCCGGTCGACCTTGGCCGCCGCGTAGCCGTGCTCGGTGAACTCCTCCCTCGCCGCCGTCAGCACGAACCTCCGGGTGCGCTCCTGCTGCTGCACCCGCGTCAGTCGAACCATCACCGTTCCTTTCTGCGAACCATCGGCATTAGGATACTCTCAAAATTCAGATGTTATAAACATCTGAATCGCGAGACGATCGAGATGAGGGATGGTGAAGGTGAGCGATCATGGGTTCGAGACCGAAGGGCTGACCAAGGCGTTCGGCAAGGTCACCGCGCTGGACGGTGTCGATCTGGCCGCCCCGCGCGGGCAGGTGCTCGGCCTGCTGGGCCCCAACGGCGCGGGAAAGACCACCGTGATCCGCGTCCTCGCGACCCTGCTGCGCCCCGACAGCGGGCGCGCGTCCGTGGCCGGGTTCGACGTGGCACGCCGACCGGCGGAGGTGCGTCGCCGGATCGCGCTGTCGGGCCAGCACACCAGCGTGGACGAGGAGCTGACCGGCCTGGCGAACCTGGTCATGATCGGCCGGCTCCTCGACCTGTCCCGACCGCAGGCTCTCCTGCGCGCCACCGACCTGCTCGCCCGTTTCGGCCTGGAGGACGCGGCGAAAAGACCGGTGGCCGGCTACTCCGGTGGCATGCGCCGCCGCCTCGATCTCGCCGCGAGCATGGTCGGACACCCCAAGGTGGTCTTCCTCGACGAGCCCTCGGTGGGACTGGACCCCGGCAAACGCGACGAGCTGTGGCAGATGATCCGGGGCCTGAGCGCGGACGGCGTCACCGTCCTGCTCACCACCCAGTACCTCGAAGAGGCCGACGCCCTCGCCGACGCCATCGCCGTCATCGACCAGGGACGGGTCATCGCCTCCGGCACCCCCGCCGAGCTGAAACGAGAAGTCGGCGGGCACACCATCGCCGTGCGGCCGAACGACCCCGCCGACACCGACGTGGCCGCCCGCATCCTGGCCGACGTCGCGGGCCGGGCCCCGGAGCGCTCCAGCCGCCACGAGCTGGTCGTGCCCGTCACCGGTGACGGGGACTTCTTCGAGATCGCCGCCCGGCTGCGCGAACGCCGTATAGGCGTCTCCGAACTGTCGCTGCGCCTGCCCAGCCTCGACGAGGTCTTCCTCGCCCTGACCGGAACACCCGCCACCCCTGCCGCCTCCGCCGAAGAACCGACGAAAGCCGCCAGATGACCGCCACCGAACGATCGCGTACCGGAATACCTACCACCGCCGCCGACGAACCGACGAGGGCCGCCCGATGACCGCCACCGTGTCCAGCATCGAACCACCGCGCACCCGGCCCCTCGCCTGGCTACGGCACAGCTTCGTGCTCGCCGGCCGCAGCCTCGCCAAGACCACCCGCAACCCCGGCCCGATCGTCAACGGGGTCGTCACACCCGCCCTGTTCATGGTGCTCTTCCTCTATCTCTTCGGCGGCTCCGTGGCCGGCTCCACCGCCGACTACCTGCGGTACCTCTTCCCCGGCATCCTCGTCATGGGCGCCGGCCTCGCCGGGTTGGTCTCGACCGGCACCAACATCAACCTCGACCTCAAGAACGGCGTCACCGACCGGTTCCGCAGCCTGCCCATCAGCCGCCTCGCGCCCCTGCTCGGCTCGGTACTGGCCGACATCGTCCGCTATCTGCTCGCCGTCGCCATCCTCTTCGCCATCGGCACGCTCCTCGGCTTCCGCGCCCACGGTGGTCTCCCCGCGGTCCTCGCCGCCGCCGGCCTCGCCATCACCTTCGGCTTCTGCCTGAGCTGGGTCACCGTGTTCTTCGGCGTCCTCGTCAGGAGCGCCGACACCGTCCTCGCGATCAGCTTCATCAGTTTCCTGCCGTTGCAGCTCGGCACCAGCCTCGCCGCTCCCGTCGAGACCCTGCCCGGCTGGCTGCGAGCCTGGGCCGAGATCAACCCCGTCACCCACGCCATGGACGCCTGCCGCGCTCTCCTCAACGGCACCCCGGTCGGCGGCACCGTCACCACCACGCTCATCTGGTGCGCGGTCCTCTTCGTGGTGTTCTGCCCCCTCGCCATCCGCGCCTACAGCCGCCGGCAATGACCCCGGCGGTTTTCGTACGTGGCGGAGCGCGAGCCTCGGCCCGTCGGACCTCGGCCACCCACCGCTACGCGGGGTCTCACCCGTGAGCAGCGGTGAGGGCGGCGCCCAGCCAGCCGGAGTCGGCGCCGAGTGCCGCGGGCGTGAAGGGAACGCGGGACGCGAAGGGCAGCCGGATGAGGTCACGGGCGATACGCACGGCCGGCTCGACGTAGCCGGGCGCGCCGGTGCCAAGCCCTCCGCCGATGACGACCACCTCGGGGTCGTACGACTGGACCAGTCCGGCGAGGTACGCGCCGAGGTGCCAGGCCGCGTGGTCCACGACGTCTCCGGCGGCGGGAACTCCGTCACGGGCGTCGTCCAGGACGGGTCTGGCGTCTCTCGCGCCCGGCCCCCGGTACGCCTCCGCCAGTGCGGGACCGGAGCAGATGTCTTCCACGGTGCCTGCCTCGCACGTCGACCAGGGGCAGCGTGCCGGAGGCGCGTACCCGCTGAAGAGCGCGCCGCCGTGTGCGCCGGTCAGTACTCGACCGTCGTGCACGAGCGAGTGCGACAGGCCGGTGCCGAGACTGACGAAGAGGGTGTCGTTCGCGCCGCGCCCGGCACCGAGCGACCATTCGGCCAGGGCGCCGCAGGCGGCGTCGTTCGCGGCGATGACGGAGCCGCCGTCCCGGAGCTCGCGGGGCATGTCGCCCAGGACGTCGGCGGGCGTCCAGCCGCGCCAGCCGATCCAGGAGGTGAGGTCGCGAAAGCGGCCGTCGCCGTCGACCGTAGTGGTGACGGAAAGGCCGACGGCCGCGATGGCGAAGGTGTCGCAGGCCCGGCGGAGCAGCGTGCGCACGGTGGCGGCGTTGGCCTCGCCCGTGCCGCGGACGGTCGGCTCGACCCCTATCCGGGTACTGGTGCCGTCGGCGTGCAGAACGCCGACGGCGATCTTCGTGCCGCCGACGTCGACACCGGCGATGGCTGTGGGCCGGCTCATGTCAGGTGCTCACGATCCGGGTGCCGGCGCTCTCGGCCGCGCGGGCCGTCTCGGTCGCGGCGCCCTGCTCATCGGTGACGACGATGTCGACGTCGTCCAGACCGCACACCTTCGCGTACGTCGTGACGCCGAACTTGCCGCCGTCGGCGACCAGGATGGTGCGGCGGGCGCTGGCCAGGGCGGAACGCTTGACGAACGCGTCGTCGGGGTTGTACTCGGTGACGCCGCTGACCGCGTCCAGGCCGCTCGCACTCATGATGTAGGTGTCGAAGTTGTACTCGGCGAACGCGCGCTGCGTCTCGGTGCCGTACAGCGTGTGCTCCACCGGTCTCACCACGCCGCCCGCGAGCAGGACGGTGAGGCCGGGGTCGTCGGCGAGTTCGGAGGCGATGCGCAGGTCCACGGTGAGGACGCGGATGTTGCGCCTTCCGAGGAGGGCGCGGGCGACGTTCGCGGTGGTGGACCCGGCATCGAGGATGATCGTCTCGCCCTCGCGGATCTGCTCGGCGGCGGCCTTGCCGATGTGTTGCTTGTTCTCGGCGTTACTGAGGATGCGCGCCTGATAGCGCGGCGAGTGGCTCTGCGAGACGATGGAGACGGCTCCGCCGTGAACACGGCTGAGCGCACCGGTCTGCTCCAGCGCCTCCAGGTCGCGGCGGATGGTCATCTCGGTCATGCCGCTCTCTCGGGCGATGTCGGAGATGCGGAGACGGCCGGTCCGCTGGATCACGTCCAGGATCAGGCGGTGCCGGTCGGACTTCTTCATCACGTTCCTCCGGTGAGTGATCGTGTTCAGCGTAGTGCCGGTCGGCGGGATGCGGGGGCAGCGCACGGTGGCTGTCCGATGACGGCGCGGGCGCGTCGAAGGTGCGCCCGCGCCGTCATCGGCCGGGTCAGCAGGGCACGTAGAACGACTGGGCGATGGCGGGATCGTCCATGTTGTCGCGGGTGGCGACGACGATGTCCGTGTCGACGGTCGGCTGCGTGGCCGAGCCCTTCGCCGCCGCCAGCGCCTGGTCCACCGCGGCGGCGCCGATCTTCGACGGCGCGGGCACGAGGAGTGCCTTGGCGATGCCGTCCTTGAGCAACCCGACCTGATACTCGCGGGCGCCTCCGGCCACCAGGGGGATCTTTCCGGCCTTCCCCGCCTCACGGAGGCCGGTGACCGCGCCTTCGGCGTCGCCGCCGTTGAAGGTCATCACACCTGCCAGCCCGGGGTGCCGGGCCAGCGCCGCGGCCACGATCGAGGCGGACTTGCCCGCGTCGCCCTGGCTGTACTGGATGACCGGCTCGATGTCGGGGTGTTCCGCCATCTCCTTGAGGAACGCCTTGCGTCCCAGATCGTTGGTGGTGACGCCGGGCGGCGAGAAGATCGCCAGGACGGTTCCCTTGTCACCGACGGCCTTGGCGAGCTCCTGAGCACCGAGCGTCCCCATCTGCGTCCAGTTGGCGGATATCTGAGAGGACAGGAACGAGGTGTCGTCGAGCGTCGTGTCCACTGTGACGATCTTGGAGCCGTCCTGGTGCGCCTGCTGGAGCGGTGGAAAGAGAGCCTTGGAGTCGGTCGGCGCGATGATGATGGCGTCGGGCTTCTTCGCGGTGGCGCCGTTGACGATAGGCACCTGCTGCGAGGTGTCGAACGCCTTCGGCCCCAGCAGATCGAGCGCGACGCCCTTGGCCGCGGCCTCCTTTTTGGCCCCGCACATGAGCGACTGGTAGTAGGCGTCGCCGAGGTTGCCCACGATGAGGGACATGCTGGCGGAGGCGGTGGCCGTGGCCGTGTCGTTGGAGCGTTCCGCGGCGCCGCAGGCGGTGAGGCCCGCGATCACCGACGTGACGAGGGCGGCGTGTCCGAGGGCACGCAGGGACGGCTTCATGGGTTTCCTTCGAGGTATGGCCGTTCAGACGGAGCGGCTGCGGCGAATCTTGTCGAGGTAGACGGCGGCGATGAGGACGATGCCCACGGCGACCTGCTGCCAGTAGGGCGTCACGCCCGTGACGACGAACCCGTTCTGCAGCACCGTGGGGATGAAGACGCCGGCGACGGTGCCGACGATGGCGCCCGTTCCGCCGAACAGGCTGGTGCCGCCGAGGACGACGGCGGTGACGGCCTGGAGGTTGTCGGTGGCGTGCCCGGCGAGGGTGGTGGTGGCGAACCGGGCGAGCGACAGGAACCCGGCCAGGCCGGTGAGCCCGCCCGCGATGACGTACACCTTCACGAGGTGGATGTTGACGTTGATGGAGGCGCGTCGGGCGGCCTCCTCATTGGCGCCGATGGCGTAGGTGTGGCGGCCGAAGCGGGTGGCCTGCAGCAACACTCCGAAGACGATGGCGACGGCCGCGGCCGCCACCACGAGCCACGGCACTCCGAGCAGGCGCTGCGACCCGATGGCGGTGACCGAGGACGGCACGTCCTGCAGGTCGAACCCGCCCGTGATGATGTAGGAGAGCCCGAGCGCCGCACCGAGAGTGCCCAGTGTCGCGATGAAGGCCGGGATTCGCCCGTACGCGACGAGCACGCCGTGCAGCACACCCCAGGCCAGGCCGCTGGCGACCGCGACGACGCCACCAAGGACGGCCACCCCGGGGCCGTCGCCGCCGAACGCCTGCATGGCCTTGACCGACATCACTCCGGAGAACACCAGCACCGAGCCGGTCGAGAGGTCGATGCCTGCCGTGATCATCGGAAAGTTGATCGCGATGGAGAGGATGAGCAGGATCGAGGCGTCGGTGAGGATGGCCCGCGTGTTGCTCGCACTGGTGAACGAGACGGGCGCGATGGTCGCGAACACAGCGACGATCACGAACAGAATGATGAACGTGACCGTGCTCGGACGTAGCAGGAGGCCGGTCAGCCGAGCGCGCGGGGACTCCGTCCCGGTAGCCGGGGCCGCCGTGACGGCACTTGGGGGACTCATCTCATCTCCTCCTGGCGCGCGCCGGTGATGGCGGCGACCACTTCCTGGGTGTTTGTGACGCGGGCGTCAAGCCGGGCGACGCGCCGCCCGAGCCGCAGCACCTCGATCCGGTCGGCGACATCCAGCACGTCGGGGACGCTGTGGCTGATGAGGACGACCGCGATGCCCCGGTCACGCACCCGTTTGATGAGGTCGAGGACGTTCCTGGTCTGGGCCACGCCCAGCGCGGCCGTGGGCTCGTCCATGAAAACGACGCGGTTGGCCCACATGACGGCGCGGCAGACGGCGACCCCCTGACGCTGGCCGCCGGACATGCCACGGACCGTCTGCCCGCTTGGTGTGACCGTCACCGACAACTCGCTGAAGACCCGTGCGGCCTCGTTGCGCATGGCCTTCTTGTCGAGAAAGCCGAGGCGCCCGAGTAGTCCGGAGCGCATGTGTTCCCTTCCGAGGAACAGGTTGCTGGCCGCGTCGAGGGAGTCGGCGAGCGCGAGGTCCTGGTAGACGGTCTCGATCCCCAGGGCGCGAGCGGCGTCGGGACTTCGCAGCTCGACGGGCTCGCCGTCCATCAGGACTTCGCCGCTGGTCGGGGGCTGGACACCGGAAAGGATCTTGATGAGGGTGCTCTTGCCCGCGCCGTTGTCGCCCATCAGTGCGACCACTTCGCCCGCACCGACCGCGAAGTCGGCGCCGCGCAGCGCCTGCACGTGACCGAACGTCTTCACGACGTTGCGTGCCTCAAGCAACGGCTCTGCCAGTGAGGATGTCATGGCGGAGAGGTTATGTTCATTCAAACATTTATGGCAAGAAGCGAACAGAAAAAATTTTGGATGTAACAGGAAGGTGATAAGTTGACCGCGTGAACTCCTCCTCCTCCGACATGACGCCTCCCTATGTGCGTGGCATCGCCCAACAGGTCCACACCCTCCGCGCCATCCTCGACGCTCCGATCCCCGACGACGTCGGCCGCCTGGTGCGCGACCGGCTGGCGCGCTACAACGGCATCGTGTTCACCGGCATGGGCTCGGGGCCGTTCGCGTCCTACCCGGCGTGGCTGCGGCTCGTATCGGCCGGCGTGCCCGCCTGGGTCGTCGAGACCGCCGAGCTGATCAACTACGCGCCCGGCCTGCTGACCCCCGACAAGCTGCTTGTGGTCGTCTCACAGTCGGGCGAGTCGGCGGAGGTGCTCGCCCTGCTCGACACGCTCGGTCCGAAGCGCCCTACGATCCTGGCGGTGGTGAACAACCTGAGCTCGCCGCTCGCCCGCGCCGCGGACGTCGTCTATCCCCTCCACGTAGGGGCCGCGCGCGAGGACACCGCCGGCACGGGGACGTACATCAACACGATCGTGGCCGGCGCGCGCCTGGTGGACGCCGCGCTCGGCGAAGATCATTCGGCGGACTTCGCGCCCGCTGTGTCCGAGGTGCGGCGGTACGTCGAGGCCCTCGACGATCACCTTGACATCGCCCGCCCGCTGGAGCTGGCCAGTCGCACATTCGTGGTGCTGGGCCGCGGCCCGTCGCTGGCGTCGGCGCGCACCGGGGCGCTGCTCGTGAAGGAGGCGGGCAAGGTGCACGCGGAGGCGCTGGCCGCCAGCGAGTTCCGTCACGGCCCGCTCGACCTGGTGGACGACCGCTTCACGGCCGTCATGCTGGCGGGGGCCCGGGCGACGGCGTCACTCAACCGGCGCATGGCGCAGGACATCCTCGACCGCGACGGGCAGGTGCTCTGGGTCGGGCCGGGAGAGGGGCCCGGGGTGAACCTCGCGGCCCCCACCCTCACCGGTGCGGCCCGGCCGATCGCCGAGATCTTGCCGCTGCAGATGCTGAGCGTTGCGAGTGCCCTGGACAACGGGCTGCAGCCGGGCGCGTTCCGCCATGCCAGCCGCGTGACCCGCGTCCTGTGAAACCAGCACGTCAACGACGACCCTAAGGCTCTTACCGCCGTGCCTACGGCAGAGGCGAGTCGCGGAGGACGGTGCATGACCTCTGCCTGGCGTACTCCGGCCTTTACCCATAACCCATGCAACGTGCTGACTTGTTAGGCAAAACAGAGAAGATCATGTTCGAAGGCGAACGGAGGCACATGATCAGTCTCAAGCATGGAATGGGCTCCCTTTTGGTGGCGGCCGCAGTGGTCGCGGGCATCGGGGCGGCCGCGGCCCCGGCGGGCGCGGTCGCCGGGGCAGCGACCGCCCTCGGCTGGGAATACGTCGCGACGTATCCCGGCACCTCTGCCGGTGCGTCCAAATGCCGGGCCGACGGCAAGCTGTGGGGTGGCTCCTACGAATGCCGCTACTACGCAAAGGGCTGGAACGGTAACCCGAAGTACGAGCTCTGGATCCTTAAGTAGCGGAACGGGTGCCCATCCGTGCGTGGATGGGCACCCGCTCTGTGGTTCCGCCTTCTGCGCCGAAGGACGCAGGTGGATGGACTGGAACGCGGAGAGCGGTACGCCGTCACACGCGACAGGTGAACGTCGGCCTGGCTAGTCCGCTACGAAGGGTGACTGTCACCCGATTTATCCATCACATTGGAGGCGTGATGTCTCCTCCGCTGTCGGTCGACATCGCCGTGACGATACTCGATGAATACCTGAACAGGCCAAGACAATCGACCCGACATATGACGCCGACTCGCTGGATGGCGGGGTGGGACCAAGCGTCCGAGAGCTTCGTGTGAAGATGTCGATATCTGATCGAGAGTAGTACTGCCCTCGCAGATACCGTTCGGGACCGGTATGGTTAGGCGTTCTTCCGTCACAAGACGGTTTTGGCAACGTTGAATCGCTCCCATTAGCAGCGCATACAGCGCGAGAATGCCGGAAGAGATGGTCCCGACCAGCACTAATTTCTGGAGTTCTTGCTCCGGTGTCATTATCCTCTGCAGGAACCACGAGACCAGCAGGACCAGCAGGAGTGAACAGGCCACGGCGGCGCATCTCCGATACCGACGGCGCGCCGGCCGGTCGACATCGAAAAGTTCGGTCAACCGCCACAGGTGGAGGACCAGAACAACGATGGGTGCGGCGACGACCAAGGCCCAAGCTGTTACCTGGAGAAGCTCGGGCATCCTCTTCCATACGAAGCGGATCGGAATATAGATCAGTGTGGCGATGGCGAATGCCCCAACTGCCAGCAGGGGCCGGCCACCACGTGGAAGGCGTTCGTCGCGGATGGCTGCCGCGGCACGTAATCGGTCTGCGGTCAGGGCGAAGCGATAGAAGGTGACCGCCCCCAGCAGTGGATACAGCCAGAGGGCTGTGAAGATCAGAAACGGCAGGGCCACGGCTTCGGTGATGGGCCGGGACTCCACATAGCGGCCGGTGCCTTTCGCGACGCCGGCCGCAGGTGGTGTCCGGTCCTGGTCTTGGCGGCCACGCCAAACCGACCACAGCCACACCGCACGTAGCCCGGCCAAACCTGCGAGCCACAGGGCCCACCACCGGATGGTCACCGGGACAGCCGCACTCCACGCCAGAGCTATCGCCGCTACTGTCAGGCAGGCGATCGGGAAGATCAGGACCACAAGATCGAGCGGGAACTCCCGGGGTGGTCGGTAACCGAGATCGGTGAAGACCTTCCGCTCCTGCTGGTAGGCCCCGACCGACTTGGTGACGTGCCAGCTACTCGCCGACTCACGAATGTCGTGGTCGTCCTGATCGGAGAGGTTGAGGATCTGACGCTTGAGCCGAAACGCCGGAACGAACGGCCGGGTCAGCACGTAGCAACCGATCAACAGGATCGCCAGGGATGCCAGCAGGCCGGTAATTCCCAGTTCGAAGGCCTTGGTGATGATCTTCTCGGCATCGGCCGACCGCGAACCGACGGCAAAGTACGCGAGCATCGCCGCCAGGAGCTCTTTGATCTTCCTCCCCTCCGAGGTCCAGCGACTGGCCGCCTCGATCAGCACCGCGGTGAGGAACAGTGCCGGCACCGCGAAACCGACCACCATCCACCTGTGTCGTCCGATCGGCAGGGACTCGCGGTATCGCACGCATGTGTCGCGGTCTTCTGTCGGCCTGGGCGAGGACGTGTCGAGAGCCTCTCGAGCCGTGTAACGATGCCCGAGCGCGGAGAGGGATTGATCGATATGTCGAATAATCAGCGTCCGCGTACCCAAGGTCAGCCGCGGCAACCGGGAAAACGGTCGGAGGAGCCGCCACCGGGAAGGACGACAGGGCAGCCACTCGATCAACGGCAACAAGGTCGCCTGCAGCATCGCCCGATCGTAGAACTCAAGGAGTCGGTGCACCTCGTTGTCGGGAATTTTCTGAGATACGGGGATGGGTTTTCGCATCCGTCCCCCTTCCCCTCCACTCACGCGGGAGGCGAGGCGTACCTTGCCGCAGTCAGCGAAGCCGTATACGACGCCGAGGAGGCAGGGTCCCCGTGTTTCCGGCGGCCGACCTGGCTGTCTTCCCTACTGCCACCGTGCATACTGTGGCGATTCATCGGCTAGGGGATTTGGCTCCGGCCGGTTCTAACCCTTCGCAAATCTGCTGCCCGCCAGACAAAGGCCGTCCCAGCCCTCCTTGACGGGCGATAGACCTCGGGGGTCACTGTTGAGGAGCCGGTCGACCTTCGTGACCTTGAGCGGTGGCTTGTCCACGGGGTCCGGGAAGGATGAGGTTGCCGTCGGTGATCAGTAGGAAACGTTCCAAGCCAGGCACGATCACGTGTACGGCGGTGATAGCGCCTGGAAGTCTGGCCACTGTGCGATGGTAGGGCGGATAGCCGTGCGCGGTCAGGGTGGCTATCAGCCGGTGCAACTGCGCATGGGGCTGATCGGGCGTCCCGCCGACCGAGGTGAAGGGGATCGTGCGGGCGCCGCGCAGGTGATCGGTGAGGTCGAACCGCCCGCACGCGTGCAGGGCGGGATAGGGGGCGAGCCCCGCGAGTTCACCGCGCAGTGGGGCATCGGACCACGACGAGGTTTCCCCCAAGGTGGTCTGAAGCAGTTCGGTGAGGGCGCGCCAGGCGGCATAGACGGGGCTGAGTGAGGTGCCGGCGCCGCGCCGGTGTGGGTGGTGCGGGGTGGGGGCGGTGTAGGCGAGCATGGTGGGCACCCCGAAGTCGCTGGTGATGTCCAGCAGATACACCGGAGAGTCGGCGAGCCGCTCGGCTGCCGAGTACGCGTGCGCCGGTTCGGCCGGGAGAGTGGCCGGATCGATCACGGTGGGCCGGAAGTCGGCGGTGCACAGGAACGACCGCACCAGAAGTAGGGACAAGGCGTCGCGTTCGATGGTCTCGTTGAGGGCGTGCAGCAGCGCTTCGTCTTCGGTGACGCCGACCGCCGAGCCGCTGTTGCAGCTGTAGCGCATCAGATGGCGGTAGTCGTAGGTATCCGCGATCTGTTCGCGCAGCCGACCGGCGTGGGTCTCGACATACCAGGGGGCCGACAAGAACAGCGGCACCAGCGTCTCCTGCCCTCCTCCCAGGGGGTGATAGCGATGGCAGGCCAGCTGTCGGCCGGGTGTCTGGGCCAGTAGCATGCCGCAGGCCTCGTTCCGCAGCGGCCCGGCCGCTATCTGAGTGGATTCAGCCGGCTCCACGGCTGTGGGGTCGAACAGGGCCGGGCCGGTGAGGTAGTGCTCGAGCGCCTCGTACAGCGCTCCCACGCGTGCCTCCTCACGCCGGCCCTTGCCCATCCCCTGAGCCATCGGCGGCATGACTCCGCCGTCGGTGAGCATTCGGCACGACCAGGCGGTTGGATCTCCGCCCTGGCCCAGATCGATGAGCTCCGGCTCCAAGCCCAATTCCGCCAGCGCGACCATCACCCGCCTCATGGCCTCCGGCAGTGGCACCGTGCGCTCCCTCTCGAATGGTGGAGCACATGTACGCTCTGCTTTCGGCTCCATTTCCTTGCCGTCTTCTGTCGCCGGTTAATTCAGGCAACAGACGGTAGGTGCGGGAGAGGCCGTCCCGTGCCCTTTGTTTGGTTTCCGCATCTACTCACCGTCGACCTTCGCCGTGCGAAGCAGTTCTTTCAGCTGCTCACGTTCGGCTTCGGTCAGTTCCTGGCGGCTTCTGTCCAACGACTCGGATTTCATGTAGTCCGCACCGTGGCCCATGAGGCTCACCATCCCTTCACGCAAGTGCGCTCATGGTGCCCGGAAACGGGTCCAGCGAACACCATGGATGGCGCATGCGTTGCAAAAGATCCTAAAATCTCCCATTTGTAGATGATAGATACATGCCTCCTCACCTCTCCGAAGAGTTTCATCGTTTGGTACAGGGGGCCGGCCTGCGTCTTCGTGCTCAATGTCGTGGTCGTCGGCCGGCTCTTCGGACTCCTCGAAACGAGCGGTGTTCCCGGTGCTCGGCCATGACCTCCCGCAGAGAGACGAGACACGTCCGTGATCAAGATCGGGGAAGATTGCTCCTTCTTTCCCGGACTATCAAGGAACCCCTATGAAGCGAATGATCGCGAGCATCTCCGCGGTCACGGCCGTCGCGCTCGCGACCGGGGCACCGGCCCAAGCCCAGGCTCAGGCAGCCCCCGCCGATCCGGTCAAGGCGGTGAAGAGCCAGTTCGTTCCGGGCAAGGGGGTGAGGTTCAGCGACCGGAGCACCATGATCGAAGATGGCGAGGGCCAGCCTTACCTGCGGCGCACCGGTTCCTTCCAGTTCGGCCGAGGCGGGGTCGTCGCCTCCGACATCAGCTCGCAGAGTGCCCGCCCGGCCGACGATCGCCTCAATCCGCCCGTCCCCGAACGGACGATCCGGGTCGGCACCACGAGCTACTCCCAAGGTGGCACCTATCGCGACAAAATGCCGCGAGGCAAGAGTTGGTACAAGGACCCGAGCGGCATGACGGGCGGTACGGACGGCTGGTTCAGCCAGTTGGTGAACGTCGCAGAGCCGGCGACCCTCACCAGCCTGCTCAAGGGCGCCAAGAAGTCCCGTACCACCTACAGCGGCACCACCACCTTCGGCAGGCTCGCCAAAGTCTCGCCCTGGTTCCGCGCCACTTTGCCGCTCCGGTCGAGCGACAAGACCGTGGTGACGTTCAAGCTCACCGTGGACAGAAACCACCTGCCACAGCACCTGACCACGTCCTTCCCTGTCGTCGGCATCTTCGACAGCACCGGGTGGGAGGGCAAGACGATCAGCGTCGAGACCCGTTTCACCGGCTGGGGCAGCAGGGTCTCCATCAAGGCGCCGCCCGCGAACAAGGTGACGACCAAGCTTGAGGACAGGGACGGGTTGTGACAGCGGTCGGCGGCCTGACGGGGCGCTGATCGTCGGGCGGTTCGGCATCGAGGTGGCCGCCGTTGTCACTCTCGCTCAACGTGTGGTCGTACGGCGAAACCGCCCGGGGGTAGGAGCAGGTCGCCCGGTTCGTGTTCCTCGTCTCCGTGGTTGATGGCGAAGAGCCAGTCGCCGCGTCGTACGAGTTCCACGGGGGTGGGGGAGAGGCCGAGCAGGCGGGCGTAGGCGTCGTCGGTCAGGCGGGTGGAGATGTAGAGGGCCGTTCCTGAGCCGTACGGGTGGCGGGTGATGGCGGGTTGGCCGGAGAGGGGGGTGGCGAGGGTGTGCGGGCCGGTGTAGACGGCCAGCGCCTCGGCGCCCTCCAGATGGACGTGTTCGCTCCAGAAGGTGCCGGTCTCCGGCCGGTCGCCGGGGAACGTCGTTTCATCGGAAAACGTCGCCTCGTCGGTCGGGGGACGTGCGGGTATTTCGGCCCGGGGGGAGGTGCTCCGGGGGGCGAGGACGTCAGGAGCTGACAGGGTGAGGGCGACGTCGGGGGGCAGGGGGTGGAACTCCTCGACGCGGATGCCGAGCAGGTCGCGGAGGGCGCCGGGGTAGCCGCCGAGGCGGACGCGGGCGTGTTCGTCGGCGATGCCGCTGAGGTAGGAGACCACGAGGGTGCCGCCGCCGGAGACGTAGCGGCGCAGGTTGTCGGCGTCGGCGTCGGAGATCAGGTAGAGGCTGGGGACGAGGACGAGCGGGTAGGCCGACAGGTCGGCGGAGGGGTGGACGACGTCGGCGGTGACGCCGTGCCGGTAGAGGACCCGGTGGGCCTGGCGTACGGCCTCGGTGTAGTTCAGTTCGGTGGAGGGCAGCCCGGGTGCCTGGAGTGCCCAGTTCGCCTCGGCGTCCCAGAGGATCGCGGCCCCGGCCTCGACGGGAGCCGCGCAGGCGTCCTCCAGTGTGGGCAGCAGGGCGCCCAGGTCGCAGATCTCGCGGAAGATCCGCGAGTCGGGTCCGGCGTGCGGGACCATGCCGCCGTGCCAGAGTTCGGCGCCGCCCCGGGAGGCCCGCCACTGGAAGAACATGGCTCCCCGTGAGCCGCGCGCGATGTGCGACAGGCTCAGCCTGGTGATCTCACCGGGGTGCTTGGCGCGCATCCGGGGGCCGGTGTAGGTGACCACCGCCTGCTCCATCAGCAGCCAGGGCTTCCCGGTGGCCCAGCCGCGGGCCAGGTCGGCGGCGAAGGCGGTTTCGGCGGGCGGGTCGGTGGACGGGTAGTGGTCGATCGCCACCAGGTCGACCTCGGCCGCCCAGTGGCGGTGGTTCACCGGCACCCAGTCGCCGAGGACGAAGTTCGTGGTGATCGGGATGTCCGGGGTGAGTTCGCGCAGCACCGCCTTCTGCTCGCGGAAGTGGTCGAGCATCGCGTCGGAGACGAACCGCCGGAAGTCCAAGGCCTGGGAGGGGTTGGGCAGGTACTGGGTGGCGCGGGGGGTGGTGATCTGCTCCCACGCGGAGTAGTGCTGGCTCCAGAACGAGGTGGTCCAGGCGTCGTTCAGCGCCTCCAGGGTGCCGTGCCGGGCCCGCAGCCAGGTCCTGAAGGCGTCGGCGGCGTGGTCGCAGTGGCAGGTGGTGCCGTACTCGTTGTGCACGTGCCACATGGCGAGCGCCGGGTGGTCGCGGTAGCGCTCGGCGAGCGTGCGGGCGATTCCGGCGCAGGCGGCGAGGTAGGCGGGGGAGTGCACGCAGTAGGTGTCGCGGCTGCCGTGGGTGAGGCGGGTGCCGTCGTGGGTGACGGTGAGGGCGTCGGGGTGGGCGAGGCCGAACCAGGGGGGTGGCGAGGCGGTCGGGGTGGCGAGGTTGACGCGGATCCCGCCGTCGTGCAGCAGGTCGAGGACGCGGTCGAGCCAGCCGAGGTCGTGGACGCCGGGTGCGGGCTCCAGGCGCGCCCAGGAGAAGACGCCGACGCTGACCAGGTTCACCCCGGCCCGCCGCATCAGCTCGACGTCCTCCTTCCAGACATCCTCCGGCCACTGCTCGGGGTTGTAGTCCCCGCCGTAACACAGCCCGCCGAGCCGTTCCGACCAGTCCACGGCTCCCCTTTGTTTGGATGGAAACTAAACTAATTATCCACGTGCGGCGGGCCGGGCTCAAGAGGGCGGCTCTGGCCCGCGCCTTTGTATCCTCTTGCCCACGGACGGTCCGCGCGAGGGACAGGATTCGTCGGGGTTGTCGGGTACGGATTGGCGGCGGTATGTGAGCCTTCTCGTGAAGACGGCGGCGGGGTGCGGGCAATAACCACGTCCGTTGCCCCACGAAAGGCATCCTCCGCATGAGAGTAAACAGCGATCGTCCGCCCGATCGCGTCCTTCCCGGCCTGGCCTTGCCGGCATCGTTCCTCACGGACGAGGCGGTCGGGGACGACGTGGCAGGGGACGCCGTGCCGGTGGAGGCCGCGGTCGCGAGTGACGCCGAGGTGATCCGGCTGTCGCTGCGCGATCCGGAACGGTTCGCCGAGGTCTTCCACAAATACTTCGCCGCTATCCATCGGTACGCCTCCGCCAGACTGGGCGCCGACGCCGCGGACGACGTCGCGGCGGAGACGTTCCTCGCGGCCTTCCGGCAGCGGGAGCGCTACGACCTGTCCCGTCACGACGCGCGCGCGTGGCTGTTCGGCATCGCCACCAACCTGATCAGGCGGCACCGCAGGGACGAGGTGCGCCTGTACCGCGCGCTGGAGCGGGCGAGGGACGCCTCCGTCACCGACTCGGGAGTGTCACCGGTGGACCGCGCCGACGCCGACCTCGCGCAGCGCCGCCTGGCGGGTGCGCTCGCCGTGTTGAAAGCCGGTGACCGGGAGGCACTCCTGCTGGTCGCGTACGGCGAGCTCAGCTACGCGGAGGTGTCCGACGCCCTGGGCATCCCCGTTGGCACCGTCGGGTCCCGCCTGAACCGGGCCCGCAGGCAGGTCAGGAAGGTTCTGGACAGGGACGTCGCAAGCAAGGGGAGACGACACGATGGATGAGATGAACCTGCTTCGTGACCGGGCCGAGGCCCAGCCCGCTCCGCGGCCAGAGGCGGTCGCCTCCGCACTCAACCGCCTTCGTGGCGTCGCCGAGGAGTCCGAACGCGGCGTCTCCGGGTGGCTCAGGCGGGTAGCCCGGCGTTCGATCCGGCTGCCAGGATCGCGCCGGAGGCTCGCCGTGGCGGGCCCGCCGGCCTCGCGACGGCGATGGTCGCGCCCGCTCTCGCACCTCATGGCCACGGTCGGTGTCGCGGCCACCGTCGTCGCGGTGGTGACGACGACGACGGTGATCGCACGGGGGCCAGGTGAGGAGCGGCCGCCCACGCCCGCCGCCACGGGTGATCGGGAGGTGTGGCGCGAGGGGGACCCCGAGATCGTGGTGTTCCTCTGCAAGGACGACTCGCCCTTCCTGTTGTGCGGTGGCGGTGGCTTCGCCGTGGACGACGGTGGCCTCGGTCCGCCGCCGGAACCCATCCTGGGTGGCAAAGCCGCCACGTCGCGGGACGTGGCGGTGATCGAGCGGACGCTCGGGGCCATGCCGCAGGTGGAGGCGATCTCCTTCGTGAGTAAGCAGGAGGCTTACGCCGACCTGCGTCGCGAGGACGGGCCGTCCGGGAAGCTGTCCGAGATCCTCGACGTGGAGGACATGAACGAGTCGTTCACCTTGAAGATGCGGCCCGGCACCGACTGGAATGCCGTGATCGAGAAGGCCGAGACGCTGCGGGGAGTGGCCAACGTGGTCAACCGCAAGTGCCGCACCGAGAACGCCCGGGAGATCGTCGAGAGGGACAGGACCCTGTGCGCTTCGGGTGGTTACGGGGACTGACCGAGGACCGACCGAGGACCGACCGAACCCGTGCCGGTGGGTGAGCGCGGCGTTCGATGACGTCGCGGTGCCAGGGGGCGTCACGGGCGGGCCGGACGGGCATCCGGCTCGCCCGTCCTGCCCGTGAGGCGCGGCTTCGGGGATGACGGGTCGCATTCGAGGCGAGGCGCGTACGGGCTCGAAGAGGGGGGTCCAGGTGAGCTCCGGCAGGTGCAGGCATTGACGTTTGTTGGTTTGGACGTAAAACTAACTCGGCAGATGCAGGCCCGAGCGCTGGAGTTCCCATGCCTTACCGTCCCCCGTTGGTCGCGCACGAGTACTTCGTCGCCGACCCGCCTGAGCTGCCCGTACGCTCGCACGGTGAGGGGGGCCTGTCGGCGTTGATCTCGGCTGAGCCGGTCGCCTCCGATGCGGCAGGGGTGATCCTGAAGGCCGTGACATCGGCCGAGGAGACGCTTTTAGTCCAGTTGAGTGTGGCGGGCGAGGGGGTGATCCGGGTCCGGCTCGGGCAGGACGCGGACGCGCGGACCCGGTCGGCCGCGGCGATCTCGATGGTCACGCCGGGCGAGTTCGCCGGGGCTCGGGTGGAGAGCCGCGAGGGGACGATCCTGCTGGACGCGGGTTCGTTGCGCGCGGAGATCACCCTGGCTCCCTGGCATCTGAGGTTCACCGACGCGAGCGGGGCGCCGCTGCTCGAGCAGGACCGGGGGCACACCGACATCAGCGGCCGGTTGCGCACGCTGCCGTTCGGCCGTTCCAGCTCGGGTGGCGCGGTGGTCGGCTACCACGAGAGCTTCGTGGCCCCCGCCGACGAGGCGTTCAGCGGGTTCGGCGAGTCGTTCACCCGGCTCGACAAGCGCGGCCAGCGGCCGGTGATGTGGAACTTCGACGCGTTTGGCGCCGAGTCGCAGCGGGCGTACAAGAACATCCCGTTCTACCTGTCCAGCAGGGGTTACGGCGTGCTGGTGGACAGCGGGACGCCGGTGGAGTTCGACGTGTGCCAGTCCACGCACAGCTGCGTGCAGATCGTGGTCCCGGACGACCTGATCGACTACTACGTGATCGCCGGGCCGACCCCGTCGGAGGTGCTGGAGCGGTTCGACCTGCTGACCTGCCGGCCGCTGCTCCCGCCGAAGTGGGCGTTCGGCACCTGGATCTCCTCGGGGTTCTTCGTGGACACCCAGGAGCGGGTGATGGCGCGGGCGCGGAGGATCCGCGAGCGCGGCATCCCGTGTGACGTGCTGCACCTGGACACGTACTGGCAGACCGACGGCCACTGGTCCGACCTGCGCTGGGACGCCGAGGGCTTCCCCGACCCCACCGGCATGCTGGCCGAGCTGAAGGAGATGGGGTTCAAGGTCTGCCTGTGGATGAACCCGTACATCTCTCACCTCAGCCCGATCTTCGCTGAAGCGGCCGAGAGTGGATATTTCCTGAAGAAGCCTGATGGCGAGGTCTATGTCGCCGACTGCTGGCACGGCTCCTACCCGGCCTGCGGCATCGTCGACTTCACCGACCCGGCCGCCACCGAGTGGTTCAAGGGACTGCTGCGCCCGCTGCTCGAACAGGGCGTCCAGGTCTTCAAGACCGACTTCGCCGAGGGCGTGCCGCACGACGCGGTCGCGGCCAACGGCATGTCCGGCACCGACCTGCACAACGTCTACACGCTGCTGTTCAACGACGCCGTCTCCGAGGTGACCAAGGAGGTCGCGGGGCACGGCATGGTCTGGGCGCGCTCGTCGTTCCTCGGCGGGCAGCGGCATTCGGCGCAGTGGAGCGGCGACACCTACACCAGCTACGCCGCGATGGGCAGCACGCTGCGCGGCGGGCTGGCGCACGGCCTGTCCGGCGTCCCGTTCTGGAGCCACGACGCGGGCGGGTTCACCGGCCGCCCCACCGACGACCTGTACGTCAGGTGGACCCAGTTCGGCGCGCTCTCCCCGCTGCTGCGCCTGCACGGCACCACCAGCAGGGAGCCGTGGGAGTTTCCCGAGGTCGAGGCGGAGGCGGTCGAGGCGCTGAGGCTGCGCTACCGGCTCATGCCGTACATCTACACGGCGGCCGTCGAGGCGGCCAGGACCGGGGCCCCGATGATGCGGGCGCTGTGCGTGGACTACCCGGACGACCCGGTGGCCTGGCAGGCGGACCTGCAGTATCTCCTTGGCCGCGACCTGCTGGTGGCGCCGATGACCTCGCCCGAGCAGGTGAGGAAGGTCTACCTGCCCGAGGGGGAGTGGGTGGACCACTGGACGGGCGAGATCCTGTCCGGCGGCCGGTACGTCACGGCCGCCACGCCGCTGGACCGCGTTCCGCTGTACGTCCGGCGCGGGGCCGTCGTCCCCGTTCTCACCGAGCAGGGCGGGACCGAGGCGGGCGGGACCGTCGGGGACGGGCCGTTCGGGGAGATCACCCTGATCGCGTACGGAGTCGGAGCCGACAGCGGCGAGATCCGTACCGTCGTCTCCGACCTCGACGGGGACACCGTGATCACCGCGGTCCCCGAGGGGGAGGGCCTGCGGGTGACCGTCTCGGGGAGCGCGCGGATCGCGGGCGTCGAGTTGGTGGGGGCCGACATACCACTCGTCATCACCACCATCTAGGAGAAAGACCATGTTCAACCTGAAAGTCGGTGTCGCCGCGGTGGCGGCGCTCATGGCGCTCGCCGCCTGCGGCGGCACCGAACCCGCGGCGGACACCCCCGCCGCGGAGGGCCCCCGTGTCCTGAAGCTCTGGCACTACGAAGGCGCCGACAGCGCGATGGGCAAGGCGTGGGCCGAGGCCGTCAAGCAGTTCGAGGCCTCGCACCCCGGCGTGACGGTCAAGTTCGAGGAGAAGGCGTTCGAGCAGATCCGCCAGTCGGCGGGGATGATCCTCAACTCGGACGAGGCCCCCGACGTGATGGAGTACAACAAGGGCAACGCCACGGCCGGTCTGCTGTCGAAGCAGGGTCTGCTCACCGACCTCACCCCCGAGGTGACCAAGCGCGGCTGGGACAAGCTGCTCAGCCCCTCGATCCAGACGACCGCGAGATACGACGAGCGCGGGGTGATGGGCGGGGGCAAGTGGTACGGCGTCCCCAACTACGCCGAGTACGTGATGGTCTACTACAACAAGGACGCCTTCAAGAAGGCGGGCGTCGAGGTACCCACCACCTTCGAGGAGTTCACCGCCGCGCTCGACACGTTCGTCAAGGCGGGGACCACCCCCATCGCGGTCGGCGGCGCCGAGTATCCCGCGCAGCAGATCTTCTACCAGCTCGCGCTGAGCAAGGCGCAGCGACCGTGGGTGGACGCCTTCCAGCTCTACAAGGGCAAGGTCGACTTCAAGGGACCCGAGTTCAAGTACGCGGCCGACACCTTCGCCGACTGGGTCAAGAAGGGCTACGTCGACAAGGACTCCGCCGCGATCAAGGCCGAGGACATGGGCACCTCCTTCATCGGCGGCAAGTATCCGATCCTGGTCTCCGGCAGCTGGTGGTACGGCCGCTTCGCCAGCGACGTCAAGGACTTCGAGTGGGGCTCGTTCCTGTGGCCGGGTAACACGATGAGCGCCGGATCCAGCGGCAACATCTGGGTCGTCCCCGAGAACGCCAAGAACAAGGATCTCGCCTACGACTTCATCGACATCACGATGAAGAAGGACATCCAGAACCTGCTCGGCAACTCCGGCGGCATCCCGGTCGCCGCCGACACGGACGCGATCACCGACGAGAAGAGCAAGGAGCTGATCGAGAACTTCAACAGGCTCTCGACCTCCGACGGGCTGGCCTTCTACCCCGACTGGCCGGCGCCGGGCTACTACGACGTGCTCGTCTCGGGCGTGCAGAACCTCATCAACGGCACCAAGACCCCCGACGCGGTCCTGGACGAGATCGCCGCTCCGTACGAGGAGAACCTCGCCGACATCGGCAACTGACGTCTCCCACGGCCCGCGCCGTGACGATCACGGTGTCACGGCGCGGGCCGCGCGTACCGAACACGCGGCCCGCGCACGGAGCAGTGCACGGAGCAGAGCGTCCGCGCAGAACACAGAACACGTGCGCGGGACACGCGCACGGAGCAGAGCGTGCCCACGGAACAGAGAAAGCCGTACGCACAGAACAGAGAAAGGAGACCTCCGATGCCGAGGTCTCGCGACCGCGGGTACTGGGTGTTCCTGCTGCCGAGCGCCGTGCTCTTCACCGCGGTCATCGTCGTGCCGTTCCTGATGAACGTCGGCATCGGCTTCACCCGCTGGCAGGGGATCGGCGACCCGAGGTGGATCGGGCTGGAGAACTACACCCGCCTCCTCGCCGACGAGCGGTTCTGGTCCTCCTTCCGCAACAACGTCGCGCTCATCGTGGCGATGGCGATCGTCCCGACGCTCATCGGCCTCGTCCTGGCCGCCACGCTCTTCGACTACGTGGGCAAGAAGGTCGGTCCCCGTGCGGCCAGCGTGCTGCGGGCCGCGTACTACCTGCCGCAGGTGCTGCCGGTCGCGGTGGCCGGGATCGTCTGGGGCTGGATCATGCACCCGCGCTTCGGGGCGCTCAACGACCTGCTCGGGCTGCTGGGGATGGAGCCGAGGAACTGGCTCGGTGACCCGGCCTGGGCGTTGCCGAGCGTGATGGCGATCATGGTGTGGTTCCAGATCGGCTACCCGGTCGTCATCTTCATGGCGGGGCTGCAGCGGGTCGATCCCGCGCTGTACGAGGCCGCCGAGATGGACGGCGCCTCGTGGTGGCGGCGGTTCTGGCACATCACGATCCCGCAGATCCGGCCGGAGATCTACGTGGTCCTGCTCACCTGCACGATCGCCGCGCTCAAGGTCTTCGGGCCGATCTTCGTGCTGACCAGGGGCGGTCCCGGCGGTGCCACGCTCGTGCCGTCCTACTTCAGCTACCAGAACTTCTTCGAGAAGGCCAACGTCGGGTACGGGGCGGCGATCGCCACCGTGCTCACCCTCGTGATCATCGCGGTGACGGTGTTCTTCCTGCGGGTTCAGGACAGGGAATCATGATCCGGAAATACTCGGTCCTGGTCTCGCTGGTCGTGCTGGCCGTCGCGATGCTGGTGCCGTTCGCCATCGTCACGCTCAACGCGGTGAAGTCCCCGGCCGACTACTCCTCGGGCGGGCCGCTGGGACTGCCGAGCGAGCTGTATCTCGACGGGATCGTCGACTTCTGGAACCGGGTCGACTTCGGCGGCAAGCTGTGGAACAGCCTGCTGATCAGCGGCTCGGTCGCGGTGTTCGCCACGGTCCTTTCTGTGCTCAACGCCTACGCGCTCGGCATCGGCAGGGTGCGCGGGCGGGTGTGGATCCTCGTCGTCTTCCTGGTGGCGAACACGCTGCCGCAGGAGGCGCTGGTCTACCCGCTGTACTACCTGGCCAAGCAGGTCGGACTGTACGACACCAGGCTCGGTGTGATCATCATCTTCACGGTGATCCAGAGCGCCTTCGGGACGTACCTGCTCGCCTCGGTGCTCGGCCGCTTCCCGCGCGAGATCCTGGAGGCGGCGGCCCTGGACGGCGCGGGCAAATGGCGGGCCCTGTGGCAGGTCGTCGTGCCGATCAGCAGGCCGACGCTGAGCGTGCTGCTCATCTTCTTCTTCATCTGGACCTGGAACGAGTTCTTCCTGCCTCTCGTCTTCCTCATCTCCAACGAGAACCAGACCGTCCCGGTCGCGCTCGGGGTGTTGCAGGGGGACAAGATGATGGACGCCACGATGTCCAGCGCCTCGGCGCTGCTCGGCATCCTGCCCGCGGTCGCCTTCTTCCTCATCTTCCAGCGGACCCTCACCCGCGGCGTGACCGTGGGCGCCGTCAAATGACCGCACCTCGCCTCCCGTTCGACCTCATGCTTCCTTTTTACGGATTTCGGGATGTCGAGATGGGGGAAGGCTAGCTCCAAATGGTGCGGTGGCCCGACTGAGGTGACAGCATGAAGGGCGGGAGGTGTCATGAGCGTTGACTTCACAACCGTCTACACAGGGTTAGTTGAATTGTGCGAGAAGTACGGTGTCGTCGAGTTGGCTGTCTTCGGCTCAGTCGCCCGTGGTGAGGACGGGGAGGGGAGCGACGTCGACCTCCTCTATGTTCTGAAACCTGGCAGTGACATTGGGATCGAGTTCTTCGGCTTCCAGGAGGAGTTGGAGGAGCTTCTGGGCCGCAAGGTCGATGTGGTCTCCAAGGAAGGGCTCCACTGGGTCATTCGTGATCAGGTCCTCAACGACGCCCAGGTGTTGTATGCAGCGTGAGGGCCTGTATCTGGTGGACATCGTGGAAGCCGCCAGAAAGATCGCTTCGTACCTCGAAGGTGTCTCGCCTGAGATGTGGTCGGCTGACTCGATGCGCCGTGATGCGGTCATCTGGCAGCTGTCCATCATCGGTGAGGCCGTCGGAGGGATTTCGGACGAGACCCGAGCTTCCACCCCTGAGATCCCGTGGAAACTGATCAGAGGGTTGCGTAACAACGTGGTTCACCGTTACTTCAGCGTCGACTGGAAGATCGTGCACAGCGCCGCCACGGTGAACGTCCCCGACCTGGAGCGCCAAGTACGAAACTTGCTTCAGCGCGCCTACCCGGACCTCTTCGAGCGTCTGGAGCAAGAGGAGGCACGCACCTTATCCGCTCCTCCTGAGGATGCGCGCACCGAACCCTCAACGGGTTCGGCTTCTTAGCTCTCCGGCAAAATCGCTGCCGCATCCTCATCCGAGGTGCTTTGCGAGTGCGTGCCGGAAGGTTTACGAGTGACGCGGGGTGCGGGGGGAATCGGTCACTTCGACACCCTGTTGCGAATCATGAACGCAGACCGAATTCCAGGAGGACATCATGACGACCACGACGCGTCCCGCCGAGGCCTCCGGGCAGTTCACCATCGGGGGCGACCTCACCGTCAACCGCCTGGGCTACGGGTCGATGCAGCTCACCGGCGAGGGAGTGTGGGGAGACCCACGCGACCCCGACGAGGCCGTCCGGGTCCTGCGCAGGGCGGTCGAGCTCGGCGTGAACCTCATCGACACCGCCGACTCCTACGGCCCGTTCGTCGCCGAGCTGCTCATCAAGAAGGCGCTGCACCCCTACCCCGACGACCTGGTGATCGCGACCAAGGCGGGGTTCACCCGGCAGGGTCCCGGGCTCTGGACGCCGGTCGGCCGTCCCGAGTACCTGCGCCAGCAGGTCGAGCTGAGCCTGCGCCACCTCGGCGTCGAGCGGATCGACCTGCTGCAGCTGCACCGCATCGACCCGGCCGTCCCCGTCGCCGACCAGGTCGGGGAGCTCGCGCTGATGCAGCGGGAGGGCAAGATCCGCCACATCGGCCTCAGCGAGGTGAGCGTCGAGGACGTCGAGGAGGCGGGGAAGTCCGCGACGATCGTCTCGGTGCAGAACCTCTACAACCTCGCGCACCGCGACGCCGAGCCCCTGCTGGAGTACTCGGAGGCGAACGGCATCGGTTTCATCCCCTGGTTCCCGCTCGCGACCGGCAGGCTGGCGGCGGAGGGCGGCCCGCTCGCCGCGGCGGCGAGGGAGCACGGCGCTACCCCTTCGCAGCTCGCCCTGGCGTGGCTGCTGCGCCGTTCCCCGGTGATGCTGCCGATCCCCGGCACCTCGACGGTCGCCCACCTGGAGGACAACGTCGCCGCCGCGGCCGTCCGGTTGACCGACGAGGAGTTCAACGCTCTGACCAGGGGCGTCTGAGGATTGCTGAGAATTTTCCCGAGGATACTTGCGAACCGAAGAGCCGCTAACCTATAACTGGAGTAAGAGGTTTCCGAGAAGGCAGGCTTGAGGATACCTGCCAGTTCACACGGAGGTGGTTACCGATGCTGCTGACGTCGATCGACCCGTTCATCCAGGAGTTCGACCGCCAGTTCGACCGGCTCTCCCGCCAGGTCCTGGGGTCGGGCGAGGGGGCCGCGCGGGTGGCCATGCCGCTCGACGGGGTCCGCCGCAAGGACGACGTCCTCCTGAAGTTCGACCTCCCGGGCATCGACCCCGACACCATCGAGGTGACCGTCGACCGCGGGGTGCTCTCGGTGAGCGCCGGTCGTGAGGAGGAGTACGGGGAGGAGGACCGCCTGTTCGTCCGCGAGCGCCCGATGGGCACCTTCACCCGCCGCGTCTACCTGTCCGAGCACCTCGACAGCGACAAGGTCGACGCCGCCTACTCCAACGGGGTCCTGGCGGTGCGCATCCCGGTCATCGAGCGGGCCAAGCCCCGCAAGGTCGCGATCCAGAAGGCCGAGAGCACGGCCGACCAGAAGTCGATCAAGGCGTGAGGTCCAGGGTCTGACCGCAGAACCTCCTCGGGGTGGGTGCCGGTTCCGGCACCCACCCCGCGCGTTTCCCGCCCCGTCCCCTCCTGGGGAACCATCCACGAACCCCACGACCCCGTAAGGGAACCCCATGACCCCGCAAGGGAAAGGAGCGGTGATGGCCCGGTTACCCTTCGACGACGAGCACGCCCCGCTGTACTCCGTCGGCCAGGTCGCCGACATGCTCGAGGTCGAGCAGGCGTTCCTGCGCAGGCTCGACGAGCACGACGTGGTCAGCCCGGCCCGCTCCACCGGCGGCCAGCGGCGCTACACCCGCCACGAGATCGGTGACCTGCAAGACGCCATCCGGCTCGTCGGCGAGGGTATGAGCCTCGCCGCCGTACGCCGGATCTTCACCCTGCAGCAGCAGGTCCGCGACCTGCAGGAGGAACTGGCCAGGGAGCGTGCCGCCCGGCAGGAGGAGCGCTCCGCCGAGCGGTAGGACGGGAGGAGCCTGCCAGGGGGCGTGCCGCCCGAGGAGAGGAGCGCTCCGCCGAGCGGCAGGGGCGGCAGGATCCGCTCAGCCCTTGATGGCGCCGATGATGACCCCCTTGGTGAAGTGCCGCTGGACGAACGGGTAGAGGAACAGCACCGGCAGCAGCGCGAGGACGACGATGGCCATCTGGATGGCGAGGCTCGGCGGTGGTGACTGCCCGGCGATGGTGCCGACGCCGGTCTGTCCGACGATCAGCGACTGGCCCTGGAGCACGTACTGCCGCAGCACCACCTGCAGCGGCCACTTGGCGTTGTCGTTGAGATAGAGGACGGCGTTGAAGAACGAGTTCCAGTAGCCGACCGCGTAGAACATGCCGATGACGGCGGTGACGCCCTTCGACATGGGCAGCACGATCGTCCGCAGGATGCGGAACTCGCTCGCGCCGTCGATGCGGGCGCTGTCGGTCACCTCGTCGGGGATGTTCATGAAGAACGCCCGCATCACCACCAGGTTGAACGCGGTGACCGCGCCCGGCAGGATGAGCGACCAGTAGGTGTCGATCAGTCCCAGCGAGCTGACCAGCAGATAGTTGGGGATCAGCCCCGGTCCGAACAGGAAGGTGAGCAGGACCAGGAACAGCATCGGCCGGTGCAGCAGCGAGCCGGGCCGTGACAGGCCGTAGGCGGCGAGCACGGTGACGGTGAGGCTGATCGCGGTGCCGACGAGGGTGACGCCGAGGCTCACCATCACCGACCTGGTCACCACGCCGCCCGCGAACAGTTCCTCGTACGCGGCGAAGGACAGCCCGTTCGGCACGGTGACCAGGCCGCCGGCCTCCGTCACCGCCTCCTGGGTGGACAGGCTGGTCAGCACGACCATGTAGATCGGGAAGAGCACGCACGCGACGATGAGCGTGAGGACGAACCCCTTGAGGAGCCCGCCGACGCGGCTGGGCCGCTCGGCCCAGGGGGGAAGAGTCGTCATGATCGTTTGTAGATTCCCTGCTCGCCGAATCGGTGGGCGACCTTGTTGGCCACCAGGATCAGCACCAGTCCCACCAGGCCCTTCACCAGACCGGCCGCCGCGCCGTAGCTCCACTCGCCGGTGAGCAGCGTGCGCCAGTACACGAACGTGTCCAGCACCTCGGCGGCCTCCCTGCCGACCGCGTCGCGCTGCAGGAAGAACTGCTCGAAGCCGACGTTCAGTGCCTCGCCGAGGCGCAGGATGAGCAGCAGCACGATGACCGGGCGCAGGCCGGGCAGGGTGATGTGCCACAGCCGTCGCCAGCGGCTCGCGCCGTCGACGGCGGCGGCCTCGTAGAGGTTCTGGTTGATGGCGGCGAGCGCGGCGAGGAAGATGATCGTTCCCCAGCCGGCGTCCTTCCAGACCGTCTCCGCCGTGACCAGCACGATGAACGTATCCGGATTTGTCATGAGATCGATGCCGTCGTACCCGTGGTCCCGCAGCGTCTGCGCGAGCAGGCCCGCGCCTCCGAACATCTGCTGGAACAGCGTGACCACCAGCACCCACGAGAAGAAGTGCGGCATGTAGACGATGCTCTGGATGAACAGCCGCAGCCGGGGCCGCACCACGCTGTCCAGGAGCACGGCGAGCAGGATCGGTATGGGGAAGTAGAAGATCAGCTGAAACGTGGTGATCGTGAGGGTGTTGATCGTCGCGTCCCAGAAGCTCGCGTCGAACATCAGCCAGTGGAAGTTGGCGAACCCCACCCACGGACTGTCCCCGATGCCCACGTACGGCGAGTAGTCCTGGAACGCGATCACGTTGCCGAGCAGCGGGACATAGTGGAACAGGATGAGCAGCCCGATGGCGGGCAGGGTCATCAGCAGCAGCTGCCAGTCACGTTTCAGTCGCGATCCGAAGGGTTGCGGGCGCGCCCGGCTTGTCCTCGGACCCCTTTTGCGGACATCCTTGGAGGTGCCGGCGCCGGCGGGTGAGGTCAGGTCACCCGCCGGCCCGGTCCCTTCGCTGTCTTCGGGGGCGGTCCTAAGCACGGCCGTTGTCCCGCAGGACCTTCATGTAGAACTCGCGGGCCTCGTCCCCGCCGTCCCGCCGCCACTCCGTGACGATCTGCTTGGCGTCGCTCACCGGTCGCCGGCCCCGCATGATGTCGGTGAACTTGTCCTCGGTGGGGACCTGCAGACCGGAGTACTTCGACGGCTTCTGGATCCTGATCCCGTCGAAAGGACCCTTCTCCAGATACTGGAAGCTCGCGTTCTGCCACTCCATGTTGAGCTTGACGGCGTCGGGGAAGGCCCAGTCCACGTACAGTGGGCGCCCAGCGAGGAAGCCGTAGGTGTAGGCGACCTCCTTGCGGCCGAGGTCGGTCGCCTCGGGGATGCCCTTCGCGTCCCGCTTGAAGTGCTTGCCCTCCACACCGAAGTTGGAGAGCTCGTACTCCCTGGTCCCGTACGGCGCCGCGCACCAGTTGAGGATGGAGATGATCTCCTCCACCTGTTCCTTCGGCAGGCCCTTCTTGACGAAGGTGAAGAGGTTCGCCGCGTTGTTGTGGTACATCAGCGGAGTGCCGCCGTCGTGGGCGAAGAGCGGGAAGACGCCCAGGCCGAACTCGGGGTTCCTGCCGCGGTGCTGCTGCAGGAGCTCCTTCCAGCCGCCGAGCCCGTCGCGGTAGATCAGGATCTGCCCGCTTCCCATCAGCTCCTTCTCGTTGGCGCCCTTGCTGCCGACGACGCTCGGGTGGACCAGCCCCTCCTTGAAGACCTTCCGCATGAACTCCAGCATCGGCTCGTACTCGGGGGTCTCGTACTTGTGGACGAGCTTGCCGCCCTCGTACCGCCACTCCTGCGGGATGCGGAAGGTCGGCCACATCATCTCGTGGATGGCGCCGAACGCCCAGCGCTTGGCCTTGGCGTCGGTGATCTCCTTGCCGAGCTCGAACAGCTCGTCGGCGGTCTTGGGGTTGGTGTTCCAGCCGTTCTTGTCGAACAGGTCCTTGCGGTAGAGCAGCGCGAGGGGGTACGGCTCGGTCGGGAACGGCACCGCCATGAGCTTGTCGTTCCAGACCGACCACTGCCACGCGGCGGTCGGCAGGTTGGCCAGCAGCTGGTAGGGCTTGACCTTGTCGCCCTGCAGGTAGGGGGTGAGGTCCTCGAAGGCCTTGTCGACGGCGGTGTTGAAGTCCGCCATCTTGTCGATCTCCCAGCTGGGGATGCACATGATCTCCGGGATGTCCCCGGCGGCGAGCCTGGCGATGACCTTGTCGACGTAGACGTTGCCGTCGGCGATCTGGAACTCCACGGTGGAGCCGATGTCGGCGTTGACGGCCTGGAAGTAGGAGTTGCTCGCCAGACCGGGCGGCGGCGGGCCCCACAGCGGGGTCATCGCCTTGTAGGTGCCGCCCTTGCCCGCCTTCTGGGTGAGCGCCGGGGTGGGGGTGGCCGGGTAGGAGGTGAAGCCGCCGCTGACGTCGGGTACCCCGGGAAGGGTGGAGATCGTGCCGGGGATGTCGGGCTTGAGGCCGGGGAAGGCGGTGTAGGTGGGGGTGAGGGACGTGAGCTTGTCCGCCGCGGCGGCCGTGGCGCCTCCGCTGCCGGGCCGGGGGCCGCTCGGCGCGGAGCACGCGCTCAGCAGGCCGCCGCCCGCGGTCATCGCGGCGGTGAGCCCCACCAGCCCGAGGAATCCGCGGCGGCTGGTCAACGCGCCCTGGGGAAGGTCGTTCACGGGGCGCTCCCTTCGTTGGTTCGTGGTGGATCGGGGGGGTGTCGTGGAGGATGGCTCCGGGGTAGAATTAGTTCGTCTTTCGACCAAACAAATTAGTCGAGGGTGGCCGCCGCCACAAGGGACCGCCGATCGCGGGGCACGGGGGAGCGGTCACGGATTGGTGAACGATGGGGCATGATGGGGCCAGCCTGGCCGAGCGGGAGCGGGACTCACCTTGATCACATCTACGACTGATCCGCGGCCGGCGGACTTCGCCGACGTGCGGGCCACCAACCTCGCCGTCGTGCTGAGGTTCGTACGCGGGCACGCGCCGTGCTCGCGGGCCGACATCGCGGCGTCCACCGGTCTCAACAAGGCGACCGTGTCGAGCCTGGTCGCCGATCTGATCGACCGCCGGCTGGTCAGGGAGACCGGCCTGACGGAGAACCGCGTCGGCCGCCCCGCCACGATGCTCGTGCTCGACGGCTCGCCGTACGCGGCGATCGGCATCGAGGTGAACGTCGACTACGTCACCGCGGTCGCGGTGGACCTGTCGGGGGAGAAGCTGCTGTCCTGGCGCCGGTCCTTTCCCGGCGCGGCCGGTACGGCGGGCCAGGCGATGGCCACCGTCGCCGGAATCGTCCGCCGGGTGGTGAGCCGGATGGCGAAGGAGGAGCGCCAGGTCCTGGGGCTCACCGTGGGCGTGCCAGGACTGATCGGCACCGACGGCGCCGTGCGCGTCGCCCCCAACCTCGGCTGGCGTGACGCCGACCTCTGCGGCGACCTCACCAAGGCCCTGCGTGACCCGGGCTTCCCCGTGCAGGTCGACAACGACGCCAACCTCGCGGCCCTGGCCGAGCACCGCTTCGGCCCGCACGCGGGGACGGCGAACCTGATCTACCTCACCGGCGAGATCGGGGTCGGGGCCGGGATCATCCTCGACGGACGGCTGCGCCGCGGGGGCCAGGGATACGGCGGGGAGATCGGCCACATCCAGATCGACCCCCTCGGCGCCGAGTGCCGCTGCGGACGCCTGGGCTGCCTGGAGGCCGTCGCCGGGATCGGCGCCGTGCTGGAACACGCCGCGATCTCGCCCGCCGAGGTCGAGACCGAGCTCGAAGAGGTGGCGCGACTTGCCCGCGTGGGCGACGAGCGCACGCTCGCCGTGCTGAGCACCGTGGGCCACAACCTCGGCAAGGGCGTGGCCCTGCTGGCCAACCTGCTCAACCCCGAGGTGGTCATCCTGGGCGGCTACTACGTGCCGCTCGCGCCGTGGTTGCTGCCCGCGGTGGAGGCGGAGATCGCGGGACGCACGATCGCGCCGGACGCCGGGGGCTGCCGGGTGGTGGCCTCCACACTCGGGTACGGGGCGGCCGCGCTGGGGGGCGCCGCCCGGGTGCTCGACTCCGTGGACGCCGGTCACCTGCCGCGGGTCTCGTGATCCGCGTCCGGGCGGACGGCCCGTTGGATTCATGCTGTTTTCAGGAGATCCGCTGACCCGGATCCGGGGATTTCCGGTCGTCGGCAGGCGTTCTTTCGATCCGGATCCGGGTGGATTCGGGCCGTTTGCCGAGTAACTCTTGACCTCGGCCGCACAGGAGTGCACCCTTCAGGGAAGCTCCGTTCGAAACACGCGCGTAACGAAGACCGGGGCGCGCGGGTGACGACGGAGTTTTCCCGGACCGATTATCGAAGCGCTTCGACTGAAGCGCCCTTCCACGCCGGAAAGTCGAAGCGCTTCGACGCTCTCAAAGGGATGGTCCCCGATGAACGAACCGTTCCGTGACCCGGAACTCCCCCTCGCGCGGCGGATCGCAGACCTGCGAGGCAGGCTCACCCTGGAGGAGAAGGTCGGGCTGCTGCACCAGTACCAGCAGCCGGTGACCCGCCTGGGGGTCGGCCCGTTCCGCACCGGCACCGAGGCGCTGCACGGCCTCGCCTGGCTCGGTCCGGCGACGGTGTTCCCGCAGGCGATCGGGCTGGCCAGCACCTGGGACCCCGATCTGGTCCGGCGGGTCGGCGAGGCCACGAGCGACGAGGTCCTCGCCTTCCACCACAAGGATCCGACGGGGGCGGGGCTCAACGTCTGGGCTCCGGTCGTCAACCCGCTGCGCGACCCCCGCTGGGGCCGCAACGAGGAGGGCTACTCCGAGGACCCGTGGCTGACCGGCCTCATGGCGACGGCGTACGCGTCCGGCCTTCGGGGGAGCGATCCCGCGGTGCTGAAGACCGCGCCCACCCTCAAGCACTTCCTCGGCTACAACAACGAGACCGACCGCTGCGTCACCTCCAGCGAGCTGCCGCCCCGGGTGCTGCGCGAGTACGAACTCCCGGCCTACCGGCCCGCGCTGGAGAGCGGCGCCGCGGTCGCCGTGATGCCCTCCTACAACCTGGTCAACGGCCGCCCCGCCCACCTCAGCCCGCTGATCGAGGAGGTGCTGCGGGCATGGGCGCCCGACGACATCCTCGTCGTCAGTGACGCGTACGCGCCGGGCAACCTCACCGGCGCGCAGGGATACCACGACGACCTGCCCGAGGCGTACGCCCACGCGATCAGGGCCGGGCTCGACAGCTTCACCCAGGACGACGGTCGTTCCGAGGCCACCCTCGGCCACATCCGCGCCGCGCTGGAGCGCGGCCTGCTCACCGAGGAGGACGTCGACGCCGCCGTGGGGCACGCGCTGTCCGTCCGCTTCCGGCTGGGCGAGTTCGACCCCACCACCCCGTACGACGACATCGACGAGGCGGTCGTCAACTGCCCCGAGCACCAGAGCCTCGCCCGCGAGGCCGCCAGGCGCTCGATCGTGCTGCTGCGCAACGACGGCCTCCTGCCGTTCGACGCCTCGGTGCGCAGGATCGCGGTCATCGGCCAGCTCGGCGACACGCTCATGGAGGACTGGTACTCGGGGACCCTCCCGTACGCCGTCACCGCCCGCGCCGGGCTCGCCGAGCGGTGCGAGACCGTCTTCTGCGAGGCCGTGGACCGGATCACCATCTCGGTGGACGGTGGCGCGGAAGGAACGAACGGCCGTTTCGTCGTCGCCGACCCCGACGGCGGGCCGCTCGGGCTCGGCGGCGAGCCCGACCTGTTCGACCTGTTCGACTGGGGCGGCGGCTGCTACGCCCTGCGGGCCGTGACGACCGGCCGCCACCTGTCCGTCGACGAGGAGGGAGTGCTGGTCAACGACCAGCCGGGTCCCAACGGCTGGGAGGTGCGCCAGACCTTCCGCACCGAGGACCGCCCCCGAGGCGCGCTCGCGCTCCGGCACATCTCCACCGGCCGCTACCTCGCCTTCGACGGTGAGGTCTTCCGTCTCGCCGACGACGCCGACGCCGCGGCCTGGCTCACCGTGGAGCGGGTGGTGAGCGGCGCCGAGGCCGCCGCCGCGCTCGCCGCGACCGCGGACGTGGCCGTGGTGGTCGTCGGCGACCATCCCCTGGTCAACGGCAGGGAGACCGAGGACCGCCTCGACCTCGCGCTGCCCGCCGCGCAGCAGGCCGTGGTGCGGGCGGTGCGCGAGGCGAACCCGAGAACCGTGATGGTGATCAGCAGCGGCTACCCGGTGAGCTGGGACGGCGACGACCCGCCCGCGGTGCTGTGGTCCTCGCACGGGGGCCAGGAGTACGGCCACGCGCTGGCCGAGGTGCTGTTCGGCGACGCCGACCCCGAGGGGAGACTCACCCAGACCTGGTACCGCTCGGCGAGCGAGCTGCCCGACCTGCTCGACTACGACATCATCGCCACCGACGCGACCTACCAGTACTTCAGGGGGACCCCGCTCTACCCCTTCGGGCACGGTCTCGGCTACACCACCTTCGAGTACGCCGACCTGGCCGTCTCGGTGGAGGGCGGCAGGCTCACCGCCTCGGTCACCGTCACCAACACCGGCTCCCGCGAAGGGGTGGAGGTCGTCCAGATCTACACCCGCCAGCGGCGCTCCCGGGTCAAGCAGGCGCTGCGCCACCTGCGGGGCTTCGTCAAGGTGCGTCTCGCCCCCGGCGAGAGCACCCGGGTCGACTGGGGGCTCGACATCGCGGAACTGGCCTTCTGGGACGTCACCAGGGGCCGGTTCGTCGTCGAGGACGCACCCCACAAGGTCATGGTCGGTGGCTCCGCGCGGGACATCCGGCTGTGCGCCCCCTTCCACGTGGACGGCGAGCGGATCCCGCCGCGCGACGCCTTCGCGGGCCCGATCGCCGCCGTGGACCACGACGAGTACGACTCGGTGGCGTTCGTGGACGCGGCCAGGGTCTCGGGTGACGCCGTACGGTCCACCGCCGAGGGCGCGTGGATCGTGTTCCGCTCGGTCGACCTGGGGGAGGGGGCCGCGTCCTGCTCGGCCACCGCGACCAGCGCCGAGGGCGGCGTGCTCACCCTGCGCCTGGACGACCCCCTCTACGGGCCCGTCGTCGGCGACCTCCCCGTTCCCCGCGCGGGCCGCTACGACCTCGCCGAGATACGCGCCGGGCTTGCGGAGGCCGGAGGAGTCCACGATCTTTATGTGGTGTTCGAGAACGCGGGGATCACCCTCGCCTCCCTGAGCTTCGGCGCGGTCACGTGAGTGGGCGGGCGGTGACGATCAGCGAGGTCGCCAGGCACGCCGGAGTGGCCGTGAGCACGGTGTCGTACGTCCTCAGCGGGAAGCGCGCGATCTCGGCCGACACCCGGCGCCGGGTGCTCGACAGCGTGCGGGTCCTCGGATACCACCCCAACGCCGGTGCGAGGGCCCTGGCCAGCAAGCGGGCCAACGTCATCGCACTGGTACTGCCCCTTCGGGCGGGCGTGCACGTCCCGGTGCTGATGCAGTTCGCCACCTCGGTGGTCACCGCCGCGCGCAGGTACGACCACGACGTGCTGCTGCTCACCGCCGACGAGGGCTCCGACGGGCTGCGCAGGGCGGCGGCGAGCGCCCTGGTCGACGGGCTGGTCGTGATGGACGTGGAGCTCCACGACAGCCGGGTACCGCTGCTCAGGGATCTCGCGGAACCCAGCGTGCTGATCGGCTTCCCCGCCGACTCGGCCGGCCTCACCTGCGTCGACCTCGACTTCGCGCGGGCGGGCGCGCTCTGTGTGGAGCACCTGGCCGAGCGCGGGCACCGGGAGGTCGCGCTGCTCGGCGCCCCCTCGGTCGTCTACGACCGGGGCACCGGCTTCGCCCGCCGCACCAGGGAGGGCTTCGTCGCGGCCGTGGACGAGACCGGCCTGACCGGGGTGGCCCTGCCGTGCGAGGAGAACTTCGACCAGGTCTCCGCCACGATCGCCGAGCTTCTCGACAGCAGGCCGGGCCTGTCCGGGCTGGTCGTGCACAACGAGGCCGCGGTCGGTCACGTGCTGGGGGCGCTGCGCCAGTACGGCAGGCGGGTGCCCGACGACGTCGCCGTGGTGGCGATCTGCCCCGACGACATCGCGGAACGCTCCAGTCCGCCGCTCACCTCGGTGCTGATCCCGGCCGAGGAGGTGGGCCGCCAGGCGGTCCGGCTGCTCATGGAGAAACTCGAAGGCCGCGCCGTCCCCGACGGTACCCTGCTCCAGCCGAGGCTCACCGTCCGCGACAGCACCTGAGGTGCCTTTCGCCGAGGTCCTCGCCGTTCCCGACGGCTCCTGAGGTGTCTTTCGCCGAGGTCATCGCCATCCACGACGGCATCTGAGGCGCTGCCTTCCGACGGTTTCCCCGCACCCAGAGGCCCCACCGCCCGCGACGGCATCCGAGGCGCCCTGCGCCGAGGTTCTCACCGTCCTCGACGGCTCTTGAGGCGCCCGACCCGGCGGCTTCCCGCCAAGGTTTTCCCGGCGAACCCCCTGTTTCCTCTCAACGGCGACGGGCGCGCTCCCCCAAGGGAAACGCGCCCGCCGGTCTTGCGTGCGTACTGTCCTACCTGTTCGGCTTCTGCCGGGTGTTCCGCGCGGAACGACTACCAGTCGCCGCCGCCGAAGTCACCGCCACCGAAGTCGCCTCCGCCGCCGAAGTCACCCCAGCCCCCACCGCCGAAGTCGCCTCCGCCGCCGAAGTCGGTGGCGCCGCTGCTGTCGCCGCCGCCGTAGCCGCCATAGCCGTAGCCGCCGAAGCCGCCGCTCATCATGCTGCCGATCATCGTGCCGACCAGCATGCCGGTCATGACGTCGCCGAAGCCGCCGTAGTAGCCCTGGGCGTAGGGCTGGTAGGCCGGGCCCGCGTCGTAGTACGGGCGGCGCTGACCGTTGACCATGACCTCACGCGCCTGCGGCTCGAAGCCGCGCTCGACGGCCTCCGCGTCGGCCGCGCAGGCGGGCACGTCGCGCAGTGCACCGCCGGGCGGGGCCCAGCGCACGTCGCGGACGGAGGGGCCGTGCTGCGGGTTGAAGAAGCACGGGGAGCGTCGCTCGGGCAGCGGCTGGTTGTTGACGCGCGCCTTCACGCAGGCGAGGGCGTAGCGGCCCTCCTCCAACGCGGTGGTCACGCCACGGAGCTCGTCGGGGCGGTTGACCGCCGCGAGCTCCAGCTTGGCCCGCTCGTAGGAGTCGAGGGCGCGCTGCCAGTCCTGCTGGTGGTCGGCGCCGTCGTTGAGCAGCTTGACGTCGGTGTCGAGGTCGGTGATCTCCTCACCGAACTTGGTGACGTCCTCGTCCACGGTCTGCTTGACCGCGGCCAGCTCGGCGGCCTCGCGCTCCTCGCGCTGCTTCTTCTTCTTGCGGGAGTAGAAGAAGATGCCCGCGCCACCGGCGAGGGCGAGCACCAGGATGCCGACCAGCACGCCCGTGCTGGAACCGCCGGAAGGGCTGGAGGAAGCGGAGGAGGAGTCAGAGGAGCCGGCCGGGGCACCGCCACCGACGGCCGCCGCGTCGGCCAGCTTGACGAAGTTGATCACGTTGTCGGTCGGGCTGGAGGCGGTCTTCGCCCGCCCGAGCAGCTCGTCGACGTCGACGCCCTTGATGTTGGTGACGCCGAACGGCGTGGTGCCGCTCATCACCAGGACGACGGACTTGGAACCGACGCCCTTGAGGATCGAACTCAACAGAGTCCTCGCCTGGGACTGGCTGCTGATCGAGCCCTTGGGCAGCAGCGCCACGTAGACGGAGGAAGTCTCGTCGGCAGCCTTGCGCATGGCGTCGACGGCATCGGTGGGCAGACCCGCAGCGGGATCGGCGTAGAAGTTGTCCCCGTCCGTCAGCTCAGAGACGATCGCACTGGGGTCTGGCGCCGCGGCGTGGGCCGCCGGGGCGATCATGGACATGGCCAGTAGCCCGACGAACAATGCCATGATCATGGCACCGAAACGACCTGGCGCGGCTTTTGTGATGGTCACGGCAGAAAGCCTCCTTCGTCCTGAAGACGAATGAGTGGACGACAGAGTTCCCTACTCATCGACCGTATCCCCTTCAGGGCCGGGTCAGGCGTCCCCCGCCCACCTCGGTAGGGGATCGTCACCCTGCCCCTCCCGGCCTGGCGCCCGTCCTCGCCCGGTTCGACCCGGTACGCGCACGCGTCCCCGGCCCGGCGCGGGTTCGCGGGGCCCCTTTTCCCGCTCCACCGAACCGCGGCCCACCGGGCCGTGGCCCGCGGGCGCGCTCAGGTGTCCTTGATCTCGCAGATCGTGGCGCCGGAGGAGATGGTCTGGCCGACCGACGCCGCCAGTCCCGTGACGGTGCCCGCCTTGTGGGCGGCGAGCGGCTGCTCCATCTTCATCGCCTCGAGCACGACGATCGTGTCACCGGCCGCGACGGTGTCGCCGTCGGCGACGACGATCTTGACGATCGTGCCCTGCATCGGGCTGATCAGGGAGTCGCCGCTCGCGGCCTTCCCCGCCACCCCGCCGCCGCTCCGGCGCGGCGCCTTCGAGGCCGCGCGGCCCGCCCCCGCGGCGTTGCCGACGGCGAATCCCGAGGGCAGCACCACCTCAAGCCGCTTGCCGCCCACCTCGACGGTGATCCGCTCCCGCTCGCCCGGCTCCCCGGCCGTGCCCGGCTCTCCCTCGTACGGCGGGATCACGGTGTCGAACTCGGTCTCGATCCACCGGGTGTGCACCGAGAACGGCTCGCCCGTGAACGCGGGGTCGTCCACCACGGCCCGGTGGAAGGGCAGCACGGTCGGCATGCCGCCGATCTCGAACTCCGCCAGGGCCCTGCGCGAGCGCTCCAGTGCCTGCCGCCGGGTCGCACCGGTCACGATCAGCTTGGCGACCAGCGAGTCGAAGGACTGCGGGACGGTCATGCCCGCCTCGTAGCCGGCGTCCAGGCGCACCCCGGGACCCGAGGGGGCGCTCATGCTCGTGATCGTGCCGGGGGCGGGCAGGAAGCCGCGCCCGGCGTCCTCGGCGTTGACGCGGAACTCGATCGAGTGGCCGCGCGCCACGGGGTCGCCGTAGCCGAGCTCCTCACCGTCGGCGATGCGGAACATCTCCCGTACGAGATCGATGCCCGCTACCTCCTCGGTCACCGGGTGCTCGACCTGCAGACGGGTGTTGACCTCCAGGAAGGAGATCGTGCCGTCCTGGCCCACCAGGAACTCGCACGTGCCGGCGCCGACGTAACCCGCCTCGCGCAGGATCGCCTTGGAACTGGTGTAGAGCAGGTCGAGCTGCTCGGGCGACAGGAACGGGGCCGGTGCCTCCTCGACCAGCTTCTGGTGGCGGCGCTGCAGCGAGCAGTCGCGGGTGGACACCACGACCACGGTGCCGTGGGCGTCGGCGAGGCACTGGGTCTCCACGTGCCGGGGCCGGTCCAGGTAGCGCTCGACGAAGCACTCGCCCCTGCCGAAGGCGGTGACGGCCTCGCGGACCGCGCTGTCGTACAGGTCGGGGATCTCCTCCAGGGTGCGCGCGACCTTCAGCCCGCGCCCGCCGCCGCCGTACGCGGCCTTGATCGCGATCGGCAGGCCGTGTTCGGCGGCGAAGGCGACGACCTCCTCGCTCCCCGAGACCGGATCCGTGGTGCCCGCCACGAGCGGCGCGCCGACCTTCTGGGCGATGTGCCGGGCCTGCACCTTGTCGCCGAGCGCGGTGATCGCGGCCGGCGGCGGGCCGATCCAGGTCAGCCCCGCGTCGATCACGGCCTGGGCGAAGGCGGCGTTCTCGGCGAGGAAGCCGTAGCCGGGGTGCACGGCGTCGGCTCCGGCCTCGGCGGCGACGCCCAGCAGCTTGCCGACGTCGAGGTAGGTCTCCGCGGGAGTCTCGCCGCCGAGCGCGCGGGCCTCGTCCGCGACCCGGACATGGAGCGCGTCCAGATCCTGGTCGGAGTAGACGGCGACGCTGGCCAGCCCGGCGTCCTTGCAGGCACGGGCGATTCGTACGGCGATCTCACCACGGTTGGCGATCAGGACCTTGTGCACCGACGTCGTTCCCTTCAGTACGTGCCAGTACGTGCGGAGGAGAGGACTGGCGGGCCTTCAACGGAGTGTAGGCGTCGCCTGACGGCAAGGGGTGGGTGGGTCCCGCAGTCCTGGTCATGCCTCCGGGTCCCGTTTCCGATATTGCCCCTGCCCCTGCTCTCAGCCCCGGCCCCGGTTTCGACCTCGGTCGTGGTCCTCGTCCCGGTCTCGGCCCCGGCCGGGGCGCGGAGGAGCCCCGCCCGGCCGCTCCCGAGGTCCCGCCCCTTACCGCGATCTCGCATAACAGTCCTATAACCCCTCTGAATTACGAAAAATCACAGCAATGGAGAACGTTTAGCCTCTCGGCCACCGAGGGAACGTCCATAGCCGCTTGGCATAACCCGGGCACCTCTGTGATCCTTGCGCCTATCGTGTTTTCGTTTGGCGACCGACTCTCCCCGACACCGATCCTAAGGAGACTGGCATGAGCCAGAACTTGCTCGGCGGCAATCCCGCGGAAATGCAGCAGATGGCCACCCAGTTCACCCAGCAGGCCGACCAGGTGAGGGCCACCGTGGCCGCCCTCGACCGGGAGGCCGCGAAGGTCGGCACCGCCTGGACGGGGCCCGGTGCCCAGCGTTTCAGCGAGGCCTGGCAGAACTACCGCGCCGCTTTCCAGCGCATGTCCGAGGAGCTGTCCGAGGCTTCTCGGGTCATCAACACCTACCGCGGCAATATCGAGTCCGCCACGCGCTAGAAAACGGTCCGCCGAAATGCCCCGTCCCACAAGGGACGGGGCATTTCCGCACTGGACGCATCGGCAGCGGAGAGTGCGCCGACACGAGGGCCTCTCGTGCGATGACGAACCGTCGTACGACGGCGGCCTCTCATGTGACGGCGGCCTGGATGGGGGTGACCGAGCCCAGGGTCACGAGCAGGCCGCGGCCGGGAGGGCCGCCGACCGCGCCGCGGGGCAGGCGGACGGTGAACAGGTCGCCGTCGGCGGGACTCTGGACCGCGAGCAGCAGGCCCGTCCTGCCCTTGCGGGCCTCGGCCGCGAACCCCCGGTAGGCGGTGGTCAGATCGCCGGTGGTGCCGCCGACGAGCAGGCCGTGCTCGCCGTCCCTGCCGCTGCGCAGCACCTGTTCCAGCGCGGTACCCAGGGGGGAGTCGGGGGAGATCAGCTCGGCGTCGTCGACGATCACGACGTAGCGGTCCTGCCCCGCGACGGCCTCGTGCAGGTCGCCGTTCGAGTCCAGCACGGCCAGCACGCCGGGGGTGTCCACCAGCGTGCACAGAGGGCTGCGCCGAGGGGTGACGAGGACGGCGGGGGTGCCGTGGGAGAGCAGCGAGTGGGTGGCGGTCAGCAGGGCCGTCGACCTGCCCGACCTGGGCGGACCCGCGACGACCGCCGCCGGGCCGTGCGCGAGCAGGTCGACGCCGAGCGGTGCCAGCGAGTCGCCTCCCGCGCCGAGCAGCGCCCACAGCGGTGAGGGAGGCCGGAAGGAGGGCGCGAGGTCCAGGACCTGCGCGGCGGTGACGCGCATCGGCAGCGCGTCCACCCGCATCGGCGGCTCCGCGGTGATCTTCGGCGCCGAGCGGGCCAGTGCCTGGAGCGTGGCGACCTGCGCCGGTCCCGAGGGGTCGTTGCACAGCAGCGCGATCTGGCTCTCGATCGTGCCGTGCTCGCCGGTGGACAGCGCGCGGCCCGGCGCGAGGGTGGCCGGCAGGTCCTTGATGGACAGCCCGGCCAGGCCGTAGTCGGTGGGGTCGGCCAGCCGCAGGATCAGCCGGTCGTCGAAGACCGTGGAGATCTGCCCGATCAGCGCCGACCTGTCGCCGGTCACCACGGCCCGCAGTCCCACCGCGGGGCCTTCGCGCAACAGCTGCATCAGCGACTCGATCAGCCGCCCGTAGTCGTACGCCTCGAACGCGGCGACGAACCCCTCCCACCGGTCGAGCATCAGGACCAGCCACGGCAGCCGCGGCCCGTCCTCGGCGGCGCGCAGCTCGGCGAGCGAGGCGTACCCGGCCTCGGCGAGGAGTTGCTGGCGCCGTCCCACCTCCGCGCGGAGCCTGGCCAGCAGCCGTTCCACCCGGTCGAGCTGGTCGCGGGTCACCACCGCCCCGCAGTGCGGCATCGCCACCAGGGGCAGCAGTGATCCCGAGCCGCAGTCGATCGCGTGCAGGTGGACGTCGTCGGGGGAGGCTCCGGCGGCGATCGCCCCGGCCAGCGTGCGCAGCGCGGTGGAGCGACCGCTGCGCGAGGCGCCCGCGACGAGCAGGTGCCCCCCGTGGGCGAGGTCGAGCGCGAGCGCGCGCCGGTCCTGTGCCCAGGGCAGGTCGGTGATCCCGAAGGCGAGCGGCGGCACCTCCTCGACCCCCGCGCGGTACGGCAGGGCGCGGGGCGCGTCATCGGGAAGCACGGGCGTCGCGGGAAGGACGGGGACGGTCACGAGGTCGGGGAGCGGTTCGAGCCAGGGGCTCGGCTGCTCGGCGACCCCGTCCAGGCGGGCCGCCTCGACCAGGGCGTCGACGAGCAGGGAGAGGTCGGTGACGTGGCCGCTCTCGGCCCCGGCGTGGACCGGCCTGGGCCGTCCCAGGGCCTGCCAGCCGACCTCCGTCACCCGTACCCTCACCTCGCCTCCGGAGGCGCCGGGACTCCGGCCGCCGATCCGCGCGGTCTGCACGGACGTCGCCGCTCCCGCGCCCGACTTCACGTAGCAGCGGCCGGGCGCGGACTTGGGGATGTACGAGGCGTCGGGGCGGTCGATGACGTCGGCCGACTCCGACGCCTCGGTGACCCGCAGGGCGATCCGCAGGGAGGTGTTGGCCTGGATGTCGGCGGTCACCACACCGCCGGGCCGCTGGGTGGCGAGGATGAGGTGGATGCCCAGCGAGCGTCCCCGCCTGGCGATGTCGACCAGCCCGGTCATGAAGTCGGGCAGCTCGCTCACCATGGCCGCGAACTCGTCGATGACCAGCACCAGCCGGGGCAGCGGCGGCGGGGGCTCCAAGGACGCAGAGGTCGCCGAGGCCGCTGTGCGCCCGCGCAGCGGCCTGACCTGGGGGCCGCCTCCGGCGACGAGCAGGTCGCGGGAGGCGCGGGCGGTGCGGGTGTCGCGCAGCTCGTGGTAGTCCTCGATGTCCTTCGCCCCCGCGGCGAGCAGCAGGCGCTCGCGGCGGCGGATCTCCGCGGCGAGCGAGGCGAGGGCCCGCTGGGTGAGGTGGCCGTCTAGGTCGCTCACCATGCCGACGGTGTGCGGCAGCCGCACGCACTCCTTGAACGCGGCGCCGCCCTTGTAGTCGATGAGCACGAACGTCATCTCGTCCGGCCGGTTCGCCACCGCGAGCGAGGAGATCAGGGTCTGCAGCAGTTCCGACTTGCCCGCGCCCGTGGTGCCCGCGATGAGCGCGTGCGGCCCGTCCCTGCGCAGGTCGACGGAGAACGGCCCCTCGGGGCCCACGCCCACCACGGCCTCGGTGGCCCGTCCCCAGCGCCCGGTCAGGGCCGCGCCGGAGAGCGAGGGCAGCTCCAGCAGGTCCAGCAGCCGCGCGGAGTCCGGCAGGGCGAGTCCGGCGTCGTCGCGGCTGACGTCGCGGATCGGCGCCATCGAGCGGGCCAGCCTGTCGCACCAGGCGGACGTCACCTGGTCGGCGAGGATCTCGCCGAGGTCGTCCAGGCCGCCGCCGCGCAGCCGCACCGTGCCGTCGGCCTCCACGGCGGCGACGGTGGCGCACTCCTCGGGCAGCAGCCGCTGGTCGCCGTCGACGGCCAGGGTGTGGACGCCCGCCCTGGGACCCTGGCGCAGCACCTGGGGCATGCCGGGCAGGGCGCGCAGTGCCTGCGCGCCGTCGAGCACGACCAGCACGTCGTAGGGACGCTCGTCGTAGACGGGGGCGGCGTACAACTGGTCGGCGCCGGTGCCCGCGCCGCCGCCCAGGTCGCCCCAGCCGGCCGGGATGCGGCCCAGCTTGGCCGCGGGACCCGCGGCGGCGTCGTCGCCGAGGCGCTCGTCGATCAGCGCGGCGAGCTCGCTCACCCGGCGGGCCGCGCTCTCCGGGTCGGCGCCGACCAGGGCCACGCAGTCCTCGCCGCCGCGCGGGGCGCAGTGCGGCAGCCAGCGGACCCAGTTCCAGCGTTCCTCGCCGTCGCCGTGCGCGGACAGGACGACGATCGCCAGGTCGCGCGGGCTGTGCAGGGCGGCGGCCTGGCCGACCAGCCAGCGCGCCACCCCCGCCGTCGTGTTCCTCGGCCCGGTGAGGCCGGCGACGCCCAGGCGGCGCATGGCCAGCGCCACCGGTACCGCCTGACAGGTGGGCAGCGCGGGCAGCGGGGCGTCGGCCGGTGCGGAGCGCTCGGGGGTGAACTCCAGGTCGGCGGGGAGGTCGGCGAGGCCGACCCGCAGCCGCAGCGCGTCGGGGTCGTGGTCGCGCCGCTCCCAGAGCCGCCGCCGGGGGCCGGTCACGGTGAGCAGCACCTCGGCGGGGTCGGGCGCGGCGGCGCGGCGGGCGGTCTCGTCGTCGGCGCGCGCCCGGTCCACGGCCGCCTCGAAGACCTCCAGCCGCTGCTTGTACTCCTTGAGCTGCTGGCGGTACTGCTTGCGGCCGTGCCGCCTGTCGCTCCACCACTGGCCGATCATGATCAGTGGTGTCATGAACGCGAACAGCAGGAAGTACGGCGATTTGAGGGCGATGGCGAGGCCCACGCCCAGCGCGGCGGGCAGGAACGCGGTGAGCAGCTGCAGCCGCATCGTCTCCGCCCGCCTGGGCTCGGCCGGGACCTCGAAGCGCCGCGCGCCGCCCGGTGGCCGGAACCTGGGCGGCCGGTTGTAGGCGAGCCCGCCGTCGGGTTGCGCGTCCAGGTGGGCGTCGGGCGGTTCCACCGCCTTGAGGGTGAGCACGGTGCCGCCGCAGCTCAGCAGGGCGTGTTCCGGCCAGGGCAGCGGGCCTTCCAGGGGGGCGCGGCCCAGCAGGGGCGCCGTGCCCTCCCCGGGTTCCACGGTGATGGCGTCCGGGGTGAGCCGTACCACCGCGGCCCGCGCGGGCAGCCGGGGGTCGGCCACGGAGACCGAGCAGGCGGGGTCGGAGCCGATGGTGTGCACGCCCAGGCTGAGGCGGTGCACGGAGCCCGCGGCGGGTCCGCCGACCACCCGGATCTCCACGATCCCGCCGGGTTCCTCGGCGAGGGTGGCCGTCGCGAGGGAGCGGTCGAGGGTGACGAGGTCGCCGTCGCGGAGCAGGCCGAGCGCGGGGGCGGCGGGGTCGAGGGGGCGGCCGTCCATCCACAGCGTCGGGGGCTCGGCCCCGGCGGAGTCGCGATCCAGCCCGTACGGGGCCTTGCTGCGCGTCAGCCGCACCACGTTGCTCGGTCGCTCGCCGCCCTGGCCCGCCAGGGACTCCGCGAGTCGTGCCACCGTGGTCGTCTCGTCGCCCTCGACCACGACATCGCGGTCGGCGTGCTCGCTGAGCACGGTGAGCATGATTCGCATCGCCGCTCTCCTCGGGTCGGGCCGCGGGTCCACCGTACAGAGGGAAAACCATCCCGGTGGGAGTGTTCGCGGCAATGTCGTGACTCACCGCCGGTATGTGGAAAACGGTAAAGCCTGTGGATAACTGCCTGGGGATGATGGCCGGTTATACCGTCTCAAGTGGGCATTTGTCGCTGCGGAGGCTTCGGGGCGGTGACCTGCTCGTGATGCGGGGCTGTGGAAAACCTGTTCGGAGAACCGGGGGGAAGTCGCGCGCTCCGCTCCGGATCCGGAAACCGGCGGCATCCCCTTGCGGGGCGGGCATGCCGGACACGGGAATGAGGGGTGAAAAAGCTGGGGTGATTGGTGCGAGAGTTAATTACCGTCCATATCACCCGGATAAGCCTCCCGTCAGCTAGCCAAACGGACATCTTCTTCTGAAGTGGCGTTGACAGCGGTGTTCCTATCAAACGAGCATGGGTCCTGGCTTTTGTCCGACAGCCCGTCCGCATGGTGCGCATAATGGCGTAAATTCGACCAGTAGTTCCCCATATTTTGATCACTCTGGGAGTCCCCCTAACCCATGAGGACCAGTGAGAAGCCAACGGGCCGCGTCCCGGTGAACGCCGAGCGTCAGACCTCGGCGGGCGCCCTGTCGGGTCCGGCGTCGCGCAAGCTCCCCGTGCCCCCACGCGAGCGCAAACCCGCCCTCGCCGCCCTCGCCGTCCTCCTCATCCTGGGCGGCGCCCTCGCCACCACGCTGCTCGTCCTGCGCAGCGGCGACCGCGTCTCGGCGATCGCCGTCTCCCAGCAGATCGGCGCCGGACAGCCCTTCACCGAGGCGATGCTCAAGGAGGTCCAGATCGCCGACACCGGCATCGGCTACGTGGCCTGGTCCCAGCGTGCCCGCGTCACCGAGAACTTCGCCCGCGTCACCCTCCTGCCCGGCACGCTCCTCACCCGCGACATGGTGGTCTCCTCCAGCAGGGAGCTCGGCCCGGGCAAGGCCCAGGTCGGCCTCGCGCTCAAACCCGGCCAGACACCGGGCACCCTGGAGCGCGGCGACCGGGTCCAGGTCGTCCACGTGCCGAGCAAGGGCGGCGGCGCCGACCGGGAGAGCCGGGTGCTGGCGCAGAGCGCCCTCGTCCACCAGATCGGCACGCCGGGCAGGACGGGGGCGAACGGCCTGGTCACCATCATCGTGGACAGCTCCGTCTCGCCGCAGATCGTCGCGTACGCCTCCGCGGGTGAGATCGCCCTCGCCGAGCTGCCGGGAGCGCGCTGACGTGGCGCTCATCGTGCTGGCCGCCGACAAGGGCGCGCCCGGCGTGACCACGGCGGCCACCGCGCTCGGCGCGATCTGGCCGCGCCCGGTGCTGCTCGCCGAGTGCGACCCGGCGGGCGGCGACCTCGCCTACCGCCTGCCCGCCGCCGACGGCGGCGTGCTCAACCCCGCGCGCGGACTGCTCACCCTGGGGGCCACGGCCCGCAGGGGCCTGCACCCCGACCAGATCCACGAGCACACCCAGAAGATCGTCGGTGGTCTGGACGTGCTGGCCGGGCTCACCCACGGCGAGCAGGCGTCCGGGCTGACCTGGCTCTGGGGTCCGCTCGGCCGGGCGCTGGCCACACTGCCCGACGCCGACGTGCTCGCCGACTGCGGGCGTCTCGGCGGACACCCGCAGCTCGCCGAGCTGACCGCTGAGGCCGCGCTGGTGGTGCTGTTCACCAGGGCGAGCCTCGACCACGTCGCCCACCTGCGCGAACGCCTGCAGATCATGCCGCGCGAGCCCCAGGTGGGCGTGGTGGTGATCGCCGACCCCCGCCAGTACCGCACGACCATCGACGAGGTGCGCCGGATCGTCGCGGGCACCGGCAGGCACATCGCCTTCGTGAGCGGGCTCGCGCACGACCCCAAGGGCGCCGAGCTGTTGCGCGGCCAGTGGGGCGGACGTCTGGACCGCTCCCTGCTGATCCGCACCGCCAGGGAGCTGGGCGGCCGTCTCGACGCTCAGCTCCGCGCCCAGGAGTCGGCGGAGTCGGCCTTCCGCGCACGGGAGCAGGCCGCACGCTCGCCGGTCAAGCCCGCCGAGCCGTCGAGCGGAGCGAGGCCGTGACCATCGACCACACGCTGGTGAAGCGTTTCCGGCAGGACGTCGGCGACAGGCTCGCCCACCAGCGCCGCCTCGACCAGGCGAGTGGCCTGCCACCGATGAGCGGCGAGGACGAGCGCCAGTTCGCCCGCGCGCTGATCGCCCAGATCCTCGAGGAGTTCGCCCGCGGCGAGATCGGCGTCGGCAGGACGCCGCCCACCGCCGAGGAGGAGGAGGCGCTGGCCGCGGGGATCCACGCGGCCCTGTTCGGCGTCGGCCGCCTCCAGCCGCTGCTCGACGACCCCGAGGTCGAGAACATCGACATCAACGGCTGCGACCGGGTGTTCGTCGGCTACGCCGACGGCCAGGAGCTCATGCGCGAGCCGGTGGCCGAATCCGACGAGGAGCTGGTCGAGCTGATCCAGATCCTCGCCGCATACAGCGGTCTGTCCAGCAGGCCGTTCGACACCGCCAACCCCCAGCTCGACCTGCGCCTGCCCGACGGCTCCCGGCTCTCGGCCGTGATGGACGTGACGGTGCGCCCGTCCATCTCCATCCGCCGATCCCGGCTGGGCAAGGTGTTCCTCAGCGACCTCGTGGGAAACGGCACCCTCACCCCCGAGCTGGGACGGTTCCTCGCGGCCGCGGTGGCGGCGAGGAAGAACATCATGATCTCCGGTTCGACGAACGCGGGGAAGACGACCCTGTTGCGCGCGCTCGCCAACGAGATCCCGCCGTCCGAGCGCCTCATCACCGTCGAACGCGCGCTGGAACTCGGCCTCGACCAGTTTCCCGAGCTGCACCCCAACGTGGTCGCCTTCGAGCAAAGGCTCCCCAACTCCGAGGGCCAGGGCGAGATCAGCATGGCGGAGCTGGTCCGCCGCTCCCTGCGCATGAACCCGTCCAGGGTGATCGTCGGTGAGGTCCTCGGCGACGAGATCGTCACCATGCTCAACGCGATGACCCAGGGCAACGACGGCTCGCTGTCGACCATCCACGCCAACTCCTCGATGGAGGTCTTCAACCGCATCGCCACCTACGCCCTCCAGGCCTCGGAGCGCCTGCCGATCGAGGCCACCCACATGCTCATCGCCGGGGCGATCGACTTCGTGGTGTTCATCGAGAAGCGCAACGACTACGCGGTGGGCGGCAGGCTGCGCCGCTTCGTGTCGAGCGTGCGCGAGGTGGCCGGGGTGGACGGGCGGGTGCTCTCCTCCGAGGTGTTCGCGACGGCGCCCGACGGCCGGGTGATACCGCACGCTCCGCTGTCGTGCCTGGAGGAGCTCGCCCACTTCGGCTACGACCCGGGAGGCTGGACATGACCTCCCTGCCTCCGGGCCTGTTCGACCCGCTGGTGCTGCTCTCCGGCCTCGCGCTCGGCGCCGGGCTCTTCCTGCTCTTCCTCTCCCTGTACGGGGTGCCCGTCCGGCCGGCCACCCCCGGCAGGTCGGCGGGCAGGCGCGAGTTCCTGCGCGCGCTGTCCACCCGGTCGGCGGTGGGGGTCATCGCCGGGGTGCTCGTGCTCGTGGTGACCGGGTGGCCGGTCATGGCGGTGGGGGCCGTGCTCCTCGCGCTGGCCTGGCGCGGCCTGTCCGGCGGCGCCGCGGAGGAACGGACCGCGATGCGGCGGCTGGAGGCCCTGGCCGCCTGGACCGAGTCGCTCCGCGACACCATCGCCGGGGCGTCCGGACTGGAACAGGCGATCCCGTCCTCGATCCGGGCGGCCGCCCCCACCCTGCGCCCGCACCTGCGGTCCATGGTCGACCGCCTGCATACCAGGATGGCGCTGCCCGACGCGCTCAGGCTCTTCGCCGACGAGCTCGACGACCCCTCGGCCGACCTGGTCGTGGCCGCCCTCATCCTCAACTCCAAGCTGCGCGGCCCCGGCCTGCGCGACGTGCTCGGCGCGCTGGCCGTGTCGGCCCGCGAGGAGCTCGACATGCGCCGCCGGGTCGAGGCCGAGCGCCGCTCCACCCGTCGCAGCGTGCAGATCGTGGTCGGTACGGCCCTCGCCTTCGCCGTCATGCTCGTCGTGTTCAACCCCTCCTACGTCGAGGAGTACGACAACACGCTCGGCCAGGCGGTGCTCGTGGTGGTCGCGGGATTCTTCGGCGCCGGGTTCGCCTGGATGCGCCGCCTGGCCCGCTTCGACAAGCCCGCACGCCTGCTCGGCCTGCCCTCCGGAGGCGAGGTGCGCGATGACTGAGGCGCTGCTCGCGGGATCGGTGCTCGGGATGGGCCTGTTCCTGCTGCTGCGGGCGCTGTTTCCGGCCCGTCCCGGGCTGGTGACGCGCCTGATGGCGCTCGACGCCGCCAGGGAGGGCACCGACGCGCCCCGCGCGCGGCTCATCCTGCCCGACGAGGAGGTGAGCGCGTTCCGGCGCGGCCTGGGGGAGCGGATGGCCCGCTTCTACGCCGCGCGGGGCTGGGAGGCCCGCTCGGCGAGAGCCGACCTCGCGCTGCTCGGCAGGTCGTTCGAGGGCTTCCTCGCCACCAAGGTGCTGCTCGCGGTCTCCGGGCTGCTCGCGTTCCCGCTGCTGGCGGGCTGGCTGGTGCTGATGGGGTGGGGTCTGTCCCTCACCGTCCCGCTGTGGGCGGCGCTCTTGGTCGCCGGAGTCTTCTTCGTCCTGCCCGACCTGCAGGTCAAGCGGGACGCCGCGCGGATGCGCCGCGACTTCCGGCACGTCGTCGGTTCCTTCCTCGACCTCGTCGCGATGAACCTGGCGGGCGGGCGAGGGGTACCCGAGGCGTTGATGATGGCGGTCTCGGTGGGCAGCCCCGGCCCCGACGAGGACGGGGCCAACTGGGCGATGTCCCGCATCCGCGAGGCACTCGGCAACGCCAGGATCGTCGGCATCACCCCCTGGCAGGCCCTCGGCCAGCTCGGTGACGAGATCAACGTGGACGAGCTGCGCGACCTGTCCGCCGCCCTCGGGCTGGTCGCCGACGACGGCGCCAAGGTCCGCGCCTCCCTCACCGCCCGCGCCGCGACCATGCGGCGCCGGGAGCTCGCCGAGATCGAGGGGCAGGCGGGCGAGCGTTCCCAGTCGATGCTCGTCGCCCAGCTCCTGCTCTGCGCGGGTTTTGTGATCTTTCTGAGTTTTCCGGCCGCTATGAAGATGTTGGGGTCCTGACCATGCTGAGCCATCCGTGGATCGTCTACGCGGTCGCCGTTCTGAGCGTCCGGATCGAGAAGGCGCGCAGCGCCCCCACCCGGGGCGCCTCCGCCGTCGAATGGGTCATCATCACGGCCATCATCGCCGGGGTGGCGCTCGGACTCGCGACCCTCATCAAGGGCCTCGTCGAGGGCAAGCAGGCCGAGATCTCCAACCAGTTCGGCGGCGGGGGCGGCGGGGGCGGGGGCGGCGAACTTGGAGACCCGTGAGCGCGCGCGACGCCGCACCCGAGGAGCCCGAGGAGCCCGAGGAGACCGGGATGCCCGGGACAGGGACGGCGAGCGCGACCGGGAGGGCAGCGCGCGCCCCGGCGCCGGGGACCGTGCCGGCGAGCGCGGCGCCACGGTCGTCGAACTGGCGATCATCATGCCGGTGGTGCTGGTCGTCGTCCTGCTCATCGTGCAGTCCGCGCTGTGGTTCCACGGACGCCAGATCGCCGACGCCGCGGCGAGGGAGGGAGCGCGGCTCGCCAGGGTCGACTCCGAGTCCTGGCAGCAGGACGCCGAGTCCCGCGCCCAGGAGCTGATCCGCACCATCGGCCCGAAACTCCTCGAAGGCGCCACGGTCACCGCCTGGGAGGAGGGCGACCAGCGGGGTGTCGAGGTGAGTGCCTCGGCGGTCCAGGTCGTCCCGCTGCTGCCGTCCACCACGTTCACCGTCACCGCGCGCTTCGGCGGTCCCATCGAGTGCTTCCGTCCCGACGACGGGAGCGAAGGATGCGAGTGATCCCCTTGACGTCCGGCGGGGACAGGAACGAGCGCGGGTCGCTCAGCACCGAGACGGTGCTGCTCGCCCCGGTCTTCCTGCTGTTCCTGCTCTTCCTGGTGGGTGCGGGAAGGGTGGTCGAGGCCCAGGGCGAGGTCAACGGCGCCGCCAGGGACGCCGCCAGGGCCGCCTCCGTCGAGCGCACCCTGGCCGACGCCGAGGCCGCCGCGGACGAGGCGGCCCGCGGAGCACTGTCGGGCGAGTGCGAGCCGCAGGTCAGCCTGTCCGGTACGACCTGGGAGGAGGGCGGCCAGGTCCACGCCGAGGTGACCTGCTCCCTGGACCTGGACTTCCTGGGCTTCGGGGCGGCCAAGGACATCAAGGGCGACTCGGTGGTCCCGCTGGAGCAGTTCAGGAGGGTCGAGGAGTGAACCCCGCACACCCGTCTCCTCCCGCCGCGCCCGGCGAGCGGGGGTCGATGTCGATCTTCACGGTGATCTTCTCGGTGGTGGTGTTCCTGCTGGCCGGGCTGCTCGTCGACGGCGGGGCCGCCATCAACGCCCGGCTGCGGGCGGCCGACGTCGCCGAACAGGCCGCCAGGGCCGCCGCTGACCAGATCGACGTCGAGCACCTGCGCTCCACCGGCCAGGCCCGGCTGCTGGGGGAGGGGGAGTCCTGCGGGCAGGCCGAGGAGATCGTCTCCGCTCACGGCGGCGGCGACGTACAGCTCACGGAATGCACCCTCGGCGGCGGCCAGGGTGAGGTCACCGTGAGCGTCTCCGTCACCTGGAAGGCGTTCTTCCTGGCCGCCTTCGGCTTCCCCGGTTCGGAGATGGAGGCCGAGGCCACGGCCGGACCGGACGTCGGGGAAGAGCAGTTGCCGTGAATCGCCGGCCCACCGGTTGACCGAGGACGAATCAGAACGGGGAGGGAGACGAATGCCCACACGACAGCCCGTGCGCATCAAGGCCAGGCGCACACCGGGAGACCTGCTGGCCGGCCTCGGCGCGCTCGTCGTCCTGGTCGCGCTCATCGCGGGGGTCCCCTACGCCCTGCTCCGGCTGGCCGGGCCGCCGCTCCCGCCCGAGCTGCTCAACCTCGACCTGCTGACCAGCCAGGTGGGTACGAGCACGATCGTCGCGATCCTCGTGCTGCTGGTCTGGCTCGCCTGGCTGCAGCTGGTGGTCTGTGTGCTGGTCGAGATCTACGCGGGGCTGCGCCGGGTCGGCATGCCGGCCAGGGTGCCGCTGTCGGGCGGCACGCAGATGTTCGCCAACCGGCTGGTCTCGGCGGCCATGCTGCTGTTCACCGTCTCGGCGGTGGCCCTGCCGATCGCGAAGATGACCAGCCTGCCGCCCACCGCTCCCGGCATCGTCTCCACCGGCCTGTCGTCGCCGTCCGCTCCGGCCGCCGACGAGCGGGCCGAGCTGGCGCCCGCACGCAAGGCGAAGAAGGTCTACGTGGTGCAGCCGCCGCACGGGCGCCACCACGAGAGCCTGTGGGAGATCGCGGAGAAGTGCCTCGGCGACGGGCGCAGGTATCCGGAGATCTACCGGCTCAACCAGCACAAGGAACAGCCCGACGGCAGCCGCCTGCACATGGCCGACCTGATCAGGCCCGGCTGGGTCCTGGACATGCCGGACGACGCGCGCAACATCCACATCGTCCCGGCCTCCCAGCCGCGTGACGACACCCTCAAGGACCATCCGGACAAGCCGACGGAGCTGGACGGCCGTACCCAGACCATCACCCCCGGCCGCGCCGACCTTCCCGCGGAGCCCGCGCCCGAGGTCTCCGACCCCCGAGAAAGGGCCGGGGACAGGATCGGGGCCGAAGGGAGGCGGGAGGTCGGCCCGGCGCAGGAACGCGGGGACGGCGCTCGTGACAGTGCTCGCGACAGCGCCCGTGACAATGCCCGCACCGTGCCCGATACGGCGGCCGACAGCGGGCGGCAGGACCCCGGGCAGGTGGAGCGGCGAGACCCGGCGGCGGTGGCCGAACCCCCTGACATCGGGCAGAACGCCGGGCAGGAGACCGCCCTGGGGATGCTCGACTACCTGGCGGGGGCCTCGCTGGCGGCGGCGGGACTGCTCGCCGCGCTCGGACGCAGGCGCAGGCAGCAGCTCTGGCACCGCGCGTTCGGGCGCCGGATCACCCGGCCCAGGGACGACGCCGCCCAGGCCGAACTCGCGCTCAGGCTCGGTGCCGACGCCCCCGGCAGCCGGATGCTCGACGTAGGACTCCGGCTCCTCGGCAGGTCCCTCGCCGCCCAGAACCGCGTCCCGCCCACGATCTACGCCGCCCACCTGTCGCCGCAGACTCTCGACCTGTGGATCCACCCGCCGGACTCCGACGCGCCCGCGCCCTGGACCTCCCACGACGGCGGCCAGGTCTGGCGGCTTCCCGCGCACGAGGGCCGGATGATCGACGAGCGGACGCTCGCCGACGCGCCCGCCCCCTACCCGGGACTGGTCTCGATCGGCTCCAACGGCGAGGGCGGTGAGGGCAGGGTGCTCGTCGACCTGGAGGCCGCACACGGGCCGATCGGCATCAACGGCCCGCGGACCACCGAGGCCCTGGCCGCGCTCGCCGTGGAGCTGGCCACCAACCGCTGGTCGGACCGGATGCGCCTCACGCTGGTCGGCTTCGGCGAGGAGCTGACCGTGATCGCCTCCGATCGGATCAGATACGTGGGCGCCCTGGCGGAGGTCCTGCCCGAGCTGGAGGCGGGGGCCGGTAAGCGCGATCACGCCGGTGAGGTGCTCACCGGCCGGATCCACGGGCGCGCCGGCGACCCGGTCGCCACGCCGCACTACCTGCTGTCCGCGATCGCCCCGACCCCCGAGGAGGGCCGCCGCCTCGCCCTGCTCGCGAGGAAGGGCGTACGGACCGCGGCCGGGTACGTGATCGCGGGTGACGTGCCGCACGCCACCTGGAACTGGACGATCACCGAGGGGGGCCGCGCCGAGATCGACGCGCTCGGCTTCGACGTGGCCGCGCAGCTGCTGCCCCGGCGCCAGTACCGGGCGCTGATCGACCTGTTCCTCGCGACCGAGCGGCTGGAGGGCGAGCCGCTTTCCGACGAGCCGGAGCCCGTACCGCACACTCCCTCGGTCGAGGTGCGCATCCTCGGTCCGGCCGAGGTCGTCGGCCCCCCGCCGATGGAGGAGGGACGGGCCGTGATCGCCGTCGAGCTCGCCGTCTACCTGGCGACGCACCCCGGTGGCGTCCACCCCGTCGTGCTCGGCGGCATCCTCTGGCCGAGGGGCGTGCAGTCGGTGGTGCGGGACGCCACGATCGCGAGGGTCGTCGCCTGGCTGGGCACCGACAGCCAGGGGCGGCCCAACCTCTACGCCGACGAGTCAGGGCGGCTCAAGCTCGGTCCCGAGGTGCGCACCGACTGGATGCTCTTCCGCGACCTCGTCCGCCGGTCGCACGCCGGCCCCGCCGGGCGTCCCGAGCTCCTTGACCGGGCACTCGGCCTGGTACGGGGCCCGCTGCTGAACGGCCGTCCCCGTGGTCGCTACGCCTGGCTCGCCGCCGACGACCTGGAGTACAACGTGACCGCGGGCGTCGCGGACGCCGCGCATCGGCTCTGCGAGGCGCGCCTGGCCCGAGGCGAGACCGACGAGGCCGTCGCGGCGGTGCGTGCCGGGCTGCTGCTGGCCGCGGACGACGAGGGGCTCTGGCGTGACCTGCTGCGGGCCACCCACCTCACCGCCGACCCCGTCCGCCTGCGCGCCGTGGTCGACGCCCTGCACCGCAGGGCCGAGTCCCATCCCTACGGCGGCGGGATGGCTCCCGAGACCGAGGCCCTCATCGACGAGCTGCTGCCCTCGTGGCGGATGCGCTCGGCCCCGACCGCATGACGGGCCGGGCGGACCCGGCCCGTGCGCCGGACGTCACGCGGTGGCGGGCGGGTGCCGCGCCCGGCGACCTTCGGGCGGGAGGTGTGACGGGTCGTCGTGAGGGGGGCCGCGAGGAGGACGAGGAGAGAGTCATGCCGAATCGCGCATATCAGTGGTTTCGGTGGTCGGGCGCTCCTAGCGTGATCGGTGTGCGTGTCGCGATCGCGCTGGTCGTACTCCTGTCGACGGCCTGCGCCCCGTCGGAGGCCGAGCGGTTCACTCCCGTCGACCTTCCCGCCGAGACCTCCGCGCCGGGCTCCGCCGCGACGGCGCCGACGGCGCCGAGGGTGGAGACGGTCCAGGTCTCCGCCGACGTCCAGGTGGTGGTGGAGTGGCCGGTCACGACCGACGAGGACACCATCGCGATGATCAACACTTTCCGCGACTACCGTGCCGGGTCCTTCCGTTCGGTCGTCACCGGAGGTGAGGACACCGCGTACTACGAGACGGTCCAGGAGGGGGCGAGCATGGACGCGTACGCGTGGGTGAAGGCGTTCCTGGACCAGCGCCGTTCGGTGCGCGGGGTCTCCCGGCTGTACGCGCTGAACGTCGTCTCGGTCACCGGCAGGGGAGCCGAGTTGAACGCGTGCGTGGACGAGACCGGGATGCGACTGCTGGACGCGGAGACCGGGAAGGCGGTCCGCAAGCAGCCCGACTGGGCCAGGCGCCCCTTCCTCCAGGTCGCCGGCCTCCGGCGGGGTGACGACGGGGTCTGGCGGATCAAGCTGCTCCAGCACGCCAAACCTTTCAGTGACGCCTCGAAGGGATGTCATCGATGATCATGAATGTGGTGGTCGCGGGGCTGCTGCTGCTCGGTCCGAATCCCGGTGGCGGCGGTGGTGGCTCCGATGTTCAGGTCCGAGGCAACCAGGACGGGAACACGGCGGGGGTCAGTCTCAAGAACTCCCAGATCATCATCAGCGGGAACGGCCGCGGGGGAAAAAGCGACGGCTACCGGCTCAAGCGGCCATGCTGGTACGAACCCGCCCAGAACGCCTCAGAGATGCTGGACTTCCAGCAGCGGACCACCCGGGTGGACCCGGGCGCGCCGCAGACCCGGCAGGAGGCACTCAAGCCTTTCGTGGAGAAGCTCGGCGAGGAGGGGCGCTGGTGGACGGTCGCCCACGACTCGTCCGATCCCAACGGGGTGAGCTGCCAGATGGGGCTGGACACCTACGTGTTCGTACCGCCCAACACGACCCCGCCCGCGGGGATCACCATGGCCGAACTGGTCGACATCGCCCGCGCCGCGCTCACCGTCCCCGAGCCGAAGATCGAGCTCAACCCGGACGCCAAGAGCTACGTCAACCTGCCGACCTGGGTCTGGCTGAGCGGTGTCGGCGAGACCACCAGGTCCGTGACCGCGACGCTGCCCGGGATCATGAGCGCCACCGTGACCGCCACCCTGCAGGACATCCAGATCGACGCGGGTACCACCGCGGACCGGGCGGAGGTCAAGGAGGAGTGCGGTCCGGGCGGCAAGCCGTACCAGCAGGGCGCCGAATTCACCTGCGGCGTCCGCTATCTGCGTTCCTCGATCGACCAGCCGCGTGACGTCTACGTGCTGGAGGTCACCTCGGTCTGGCCCATCGAGGTCGAGGACGACGTGGTGCCCTTCGTCTACGACCCGATCGAGGTGGGGGTGACCCGCGACGTCCCGGTGGGCGAGGTGCAGAGCACGGTGAGAAAGGCCGGTTGACCGTCCGGGGCGATCACCGGGTCCCGGGAGGACCGTCGGTCGTCCCGGGACCCGGCGCGGGGTGCGTCGAGGAGGACCGGTCACGGACCGGTGGTCGGCCGGTGAGACGCGGAGCACGGCGGGGATAGCCGGGTCAGCGGCCCTCCTCGTGGGTTCTGAGCCGTTCGGCGGCCGGTGCCCCCTCGTGGGTGAGCAGCCACTGCTTCACCGGGGTGCCGTAGTAGTAGCCGCCGTACCCGCCGGTGGACGGCAGGATGCGGTGGCAGGGGACGAACGGCGCGATCAGGTTCCGCGCGCACGCGGACCCCGCGGCCCTGGCCGCGGTCCTGGGCAGCCCCGCCCGCTCGGCGAGCTCGGCGTAGCTGATCGTGACGCCCGCGGGCACCTGGCGCAGGGCGGCGAGCAGCCGCTGCCGGGTGGGCGTGCCCGGCTGTTCCACCGGAACCGCGTCGAGGGCGGCGAGGTCGCCGTCCAGATAGTCGCGTACCGCCCGCGCCGGCCCGCCCAGGTCGTCGCTGAGAACGAGCCCTTCTGCGCGTACCTCGGGGGAGAGCCGCGCGAACATCTCCTCGGGTCCCGCCGCGGTGAAGCCCGCCGCCAGCAGCACACCCTCGCGGGCGAGCATGGCGAGCGGACCTGCCGGGGTGTCGAGAACCTGTGCCTCTATCATTCCGAGCTCCAAAGGTGCAGCGCGGCGTACGCCCGCCAGGGACGCCACCGCTCGATGTGATCTTCAGGGATGCCGAGGCAGGCCATGGCCCGCCGCAGGCCGAGGTCTCCGCCAGGCCAGGCGTCCGGGTCGCGCAGTGCCCGCAGCGCGATGTAACCGCAGGTCCACGGCCCGATGCCGGGGACCTCCAGCAGGGCGGCCACCGCTCGCGCGGGCTCCTGCGCGCCGTCCAGGTCGATCTCGCCGCTCGCCACCCGCGTGGCGAGCGCCTTCAGCGTCGCCACTCGCCGCCCGGTCAGGCCCAGCCCGGCGAGATCGGCCTCGGCGAGCTCCTCCGCGGTCGGGAACAGGTGGGGCAGGCCATGGTCGCCGCCTGCGCGCCCGGCCCTGGCCGCGACGCGGCCCAGGATGGTACGGGCACCGGCGACGGAGATCTGCTGGCCGACCACGGCGCGGACGGCCATCTCGAAACCGTCCCAGGCGCCGGGCACGCGCAGCCCGGGGCGGGCGGCGACGAGCGGAGCCAGCGAGGTCTCGCCGAGGGCGGAGGAGATCGCCTCGGGGTCCGCGTCGAGGTCGAGGAGGCGGCGGCAGCGGGCGACGATCCTGGCCAGGTGGCGGGTGTCGTCGACGCTCACCTCCAGCCGTACGTGGCCCGGCACGGGGGTGAGGGTGATCGTTCCGCCGGGGACGGCCCGGCGGTAGGAGGTGCCGTCCCCGTGCTCCAGCCCCGGGATCGCCCTCGCCGCCAGGAACCGCATCAGGGTCTCGGCGTCGTAGGGCTCCCTGCGGTGCAACCGCAGGGTGAGCGCGTCGCCGCGTATCTCCGGCCTCGCCCCGGTCGTCGCCCGCAGCTCGCCGGGGGTGAAGCCGTAGGTGTCCTTCATGGTCGCGTTGAACTGCCGTACGCTGCCGAAACCCGAGGCGAACGCCACGTCGACGATCGGCAGCCCGGTCTCGGTGAGCAGCTGCTTGGCCAGCAGCAGGCGCTTGGTCCTGGCCACGGCGAGCGGGCCCACGCCGATCTCCGCGGTGAACAGCCGGTGCAGGTGCCGTCCGGTGATGTGCAGCCGCCCGGCCAGCCGGGTCATCCCGCCGTCGTCCGCCACCCCCTCGTCGATCAGCCGGAGCGCCCGGCCGACCAGGTCGCCCCGGTGGTCCCAGCCGGGATCGCCGGGGCTCAGCTCGGGCCGGCACCGCTTGCACGGCCGGAACCCGGCCGCCTCGGCCGAGGCCGCGTGGCGGTAGAACCGCACGTTGCGGGTGGAGGGGGTGCGTGCCGGGCAGATCGGCCGGCAGTAGATGTTGGTGGAGGTGACCGCCGTGTAGAACCGCCCGTCGAACCGGGCGTCCCTCGCGGCCACCGCGCGGTAACAGGAGTCGAAGTCGAGCTCTCTCACGGGCACGGTGACGACGCTACCCGCGGCTCAGGGGGGACGGCTGGCGGGAATCGGACCTGGCCGTGGCGGCCCGTCGCGTCGGGGCCGGGACGGTCCACGGGGGGCCGGGAACCGGCCGCGGCAGTCGTCGCGACACAGGCCGGGGACCGGACGGTCCGGCGGAGGTCACTTGGAGGAGACGCCGACGCCGATCTCGAACTCCCGGTAGACGCGGGCCCAGAATCCGTCGCGGAGCCAGACGCGCGCCTCGGGGTACGGGCGCAGGGAGTGGCCCAGCTCCTTCTCCGCCTCGATGAGCAGCTCGGTGTCGATCACCGTGGGCAGGATCGGTCCCGGCAGCAGGTCGCGGATGTTGTCGCGGCCGCGGGTGAGGATCCATTTCTGGGCGACGTGCTCGCCGACCTCCTCGACGCGCGGGCGGCTCGGCCCCAGCTTGGTGACCTGGCCCACGGGGGCCTTGGGCTTGGCGGCGGTGCGTCCGGCGAAGACCTGGGCGGGGGAGGGGGCGATCGGGGGCACCGGCACGGGGACCGGCGCGGGGGCGCGGCTGAAGTAGGAGCGCAGGAAGTCGGCGCTGATGATCTCGACGGTGTCGGACTCCCAGACCAGGCGTTCCGCCTGGTTGGTGCCGTAGGGGGGCTCCACGCCCCACAGGTGGATCCGCACCCCGTAGGCCTGGGCGGCCTCGACGGCGGGGACCATGTCCTCGTCCCCGGCGAGCAGTATCGTGTCGCTCACCGCGTGGTGCCTGGCCAACGCCTCCAGGTCGCTCCTGATCTGCGCGTCCACGCCCTTCTGCTGGCCTCGCGCGTTCAGGTTGCCCAGGCGCACCTTGACCCAGGGGAGCTGGGCGATGACCCGCTGGTCGACGGTCGGCACCCGGTCGCGGGCGGCGTCGTACCAGTAGATCCGGAGCAGCTCGCCGTGGATGCGCTCCTCGGCGTGCTTCTGCAACGCCTGGATCAGCTCGTCCGCCGCCACCCGGTATTCCTTGCGCTCCTTGGCGCCCAGGAGCACCTCCCCGGCCGCCGCGTACAGATAGCCGACGTCGACCAGGACGGCGTACTTCGCGGCGATGGGATGTGATGTGAGGTCCAGGATGCTCATGTCGTCCTCCAGGCCTCGGAACTAGCTGATCGGCTGACTATATGCGCCCATTTCTTAGATGGTCCCAACTCTCGCGCAACTTGACACCCCGTTCCTTGGATCTATCTCGGCAGCGCGCTGGATCGCCATGCGCCTTGTCCGACAGGAAGTGCTTTTCGCATGCGATCTGAGGGATTGCTCCAGGATTTCGAGGTCTGCGGGGTTTTTCGCACCGGATTCGCCGGTGTGGCGCGCGCCGAGATGGCGATCACCACCGCGGCGATCTCCTCGGGGGTCGCGTCCCCCTTGATGATCTTCAGGTGTCTCATAGCGGGATGTTCCCGTGCTTCTTCGGGGGCAGGGTCGCGCGCTTGCCACGCAGGGCCCGTAGCGCCTTGACGATCTGGACGCGGGTGTCTGAAGGGCGGATCACGGCGTCCACATACCCACGTTCGGCCGCGAGATACGGGTTGGCGAGAGTGTCTTCGTACTCGGTCACGAACCTGGCCCGCGCGGCGTCCGGCTCCTCGGCCGCGGCCAGCTCGCGCCGGTAGAGGATGTTGACCGCGCCCTGCGCGCCCATCACCGCGATCTGCGCGGTCGGCCAGGCCAGGTTGATGTCGGCGCCCAGGTGCTTGGACCCCATGACGTCGTACGCCCCGCCGTACGCCTTCCTGGTGATGACCGTGACCAGGGGCACGGTCGCCTCCGCGTAGGCGTAGAGCAGCTTGGCGCCGCGCCGGATGATCCCGTTCCATTCCTGGTCGGTGCCCGGCAGGAATCCGGGAACGTCGACGAATGTCAGTACGGGAATGTTAAAGGCATCGCAAGTACGAACGAATCTCGCGGCTTTCTCGGAGGCCGCGATGTCCAGCGTTCCGGCGAAACTCATCGGCTGGTTGGCGACGATCCCCACGGAACGCCCCTCGACCCTGCCGAAACCCACGAGGATGTTCGGCGCGAATTGCGCGTGCACCTCAAGGAATTCGCCGTCGTCGAGGACGTGTTCGAGAACCGTCCGCATTTCGTAGGGCTGGTTCGCCGAGTCGGGGATGAGCGTGTCGAGCTCGCGGTCGGAGTCGGTGGTCTCCAGCGGCGGATCGGCGTCGAACGCCGGTGCCTCGTCCATGTTGTTGGACGGCAGGTACGACAGCAGCGCCCTGGCGAAATCCAGGCAGTCGGCCTCGTCGGACGCCTCGTAGTGGGCCACACCCGAGCGGGAGTTGTGCGTGTGCGCCCCGCCGAGCTCCTCGAACGTCACCTCCTCGCCGGTGACCGTCCTGATCACGTCGGGGCCGGTGATGAACATGTGCGACTTCTCCGACACCATCAGCACGAAGTCGGTGAGCGCGGGCGAGTAGACGGCGCCACCCGCGCAGGGGCCCATGACGAGCGAGATCTGCGGGATCACCCCGGAGGCGTGGACGTTGCGCCGGAAGATCTCGGCGTACAGGCCCAGCGAGACGACGCCCTCCTGGATGCGCGCCCCTCCGGAGTCGTTGATGCCGATCACCGGGCAACCGGTCTTCAGCGCGTGGTCCATCACCTTGACGATCTTCTCTCCGAAGACCTCGCCCAGGGACCCGCCGAAGACCGTGAAGTCCTGGGCGAACACCGCCACCGGGCGGTCGTCGACCGTGCCGTACCCGGTCACGACCCCGTCACCGTACGGCCGCTGGCGCTCCAGGCCGAAACTGGTGGACCGGTGCCTGGCCAGCTCGTCGAACTCCACGAAGCTGCCCTCGTCGAGGAGGGCGAGCACCCGCTCCCTCGCGGTCATCTTCCCGGCGGCGTGCTGCTTCTCGACGGCTCGTGCCGAACCCGCGTGGGCCGCCTCACCCAGGCGGCGCTCAAGATCGGCCAGCTTGCCGGCCGTCGTGTGGATGTCGGGTCCGGAATCCAGCGGTTCGGCGCTCAGGGGCTCGCTCATTCCAGCAGGGTAACCGTCCGCTCACATCGCGAACCATCGGGGGCGATCGTTCGTTTCCTCCCTGCGAGTGAACCGAAGTGGACTGATCGGTCAAGCTGGGGGAAGGGCGGCGCCATGGCAGATATCACGGAGGCGGTAAGAACACGGGGGCTGGTCAAGAGATTCGGGCAGCAGGTCGCCGTGGGAGGTGTCGACCTGATCGTGCCACAGGGCGGTTTCGCCGGGCTTGTCGGACCCAACGGGGCGGGGAAGACCACCACCCTCAGCATGGTCACCGGCCTGCTCCGCCCCGACGACGGCTCGGTCCACATCGGTGGCGCCGACGTCTGGCGTGACCAGGTCGCGGTCAAGGCCCGCATCGGGGTGCTCCCCGAAGGATTACGCCTGTTCGAGCGCCTGTCGGGCAGGGAGCTGCTCTCCTACAACGGCCAGCTCCGCGGCATCCCCAAGGCCGAGGTGGACCGGCGGGCGGAGGAGTTGCTGAACGTCATGGCCCTCACCGGCTCGGCGGACAAGCTCGTCGTCGACTACTCCACCGGCATGCGCAAGAAGATCGGCCTGGCCGCGGCGCTGCTGCACAACCCCGACGTGCTCTTCCTCGACGAGCCGTTCGAGGGCGTCGACCCGGTCAGCGCCAATACCCTCGTCGAGGTGCTCAGGCGCTACACCGCCTCCGGCTCGACGGTGGTCTTCTCCAGCCACGTGATGGAGCTCGTCGAGCGCCTGTGCGACTGGGTCTCGGTGATGGACCGCGGGCGGATCGTCGCCCAGGGGCCGCTGGACGAGGTGAGGGCGGGCCGCAGTCTCAACGAGGCGTTCCTCGCCCTGGTCGGGGCGAGGGGCGACGGCGATCCGGCGGGACGGGAGGGCCTGTCGTGGCTGGGCGCGACCCCCTCGTGAACGCCGGGACCGTACGGGTGGGGCCCATGGTGTTCGTGCGGCTCAAGCTGCGGCTCGTCGCGGGAAACCTGCGAGGCAGCACCCAGCGCCTGCTGGGGTTCGTCTTCACGACGATCGCCGCGCTCCTCTTCGGCACCGTCGGCTTCCTGATGATGTCCTCGCTGCGCCTCGCGTCCGCCGACGTCGCCGTGGAGACCGTGACCGTGCTGTTCACCGTCTTCCTGGTGAGCTGGGCGATCGTGCCGCTGCTGGCGTTCGGGGTGGACGACACGCTCGACCCGTCGCGCCTCGCCCTGTTCCCGCTGCGGACCGGCCAGCTCGTCACCGGCATGTTCGCCGCCTCGATCACCGGCGTGTGGCCGCTCGCCTCGCTCGCCGTGACGGCGGGGGCGGTGGCCGGTCTGGCCACCGGGATCGGCGGGGTGCTCCTGGGCGCGGTCGTGGTGCTGCTCCACTTCGCGCTCTGCGTCATGCTCTCCCGGCTGGTCACCACGTCGCTGTCGGGGATCCTGCGCACCCGCAGGGGCCGCGACGTGCTCGCCGTCTCGGTGGTCTTCATCGTCCTGGCCGCCCAGCTGCCCAACCTGCTGATCAACGGCGGCGTGTCGGCCGATCCCAGGGCCGTGCTGCACGCCCTGGCCTCGGCGCTGAGCTGGACCCCCTCCGGTGTCGCGGCCCGCTCCATCGCCGACGGCGGCCTGACGGCGCTCGCCGGGGCGGCCCTGCTCGCGCTCCTGATCGCCGGGGCGGGGTGGCTGTGGATCACGGCGCTGCGCCGCGCCCTGGTCACCCCCGACGCCTCCACCCAGGGCGCGTCGGTGCGCAACTCCCGTGGCCTGCTGGCGAAGGTCCTGCCCGACGGCCCGCTCGCCGCGGTCGTGGGCAAGGAGTTCAGGTACGCCAGGCGCGACCCGCGAGGCAGGGTCGGCTGGTTCGCCGCCATCGCGGTCACCGGCGTGATGGCCTTCTCCATGTACGGGGACGGCGAGGGCGCGGCCGGGGGCGTCCTCGCGATCGCGCCCGCCTGCATCGGCGCGGTGATGATCAGCATCCAGTGGTGCAACGCCTTCGGTATCGACGGCCGTTCCCTGTGGATGAACGCCGTCGCCTACGGCAGCGACCGCGACTGGCGTACCGACATCGCCGGGAGGCACCTCGCCGTGGCGACGATCGCGGTCCCGCTGCTGCTCCTGCTCGCCGCGGTCGCGGCGCTGCTCGCCGGGGACGTCGGGTGGGTGGTCCCCGCCGCGCTCACCGCCTGGGGCGTGCTGGGGGCCGGGCTCGGCGTGGGCGCGCTGACCAGCGTGCTGGTGCCCTACACCGTGCCCGAGCGCCTGAACGCCTTCACCGGCGCGGCCCCCGGCCAGGGCGGCATCGCCTTCGTGGCGTCGTTCGGCGCGCTGATCTGCACCGGCCTGCTCGCGCTGCCGATCGTCCTGCCGGTCCTGCTCGGCCTCACCTGGGTCAGCGCGCTCGCGGTGCCGTACGGGCTGCTGCTCTCCTGGGGCGGCCGCAGGATCGCGGGAAAGATCGCTTTCGCCAGGTATCCGGCGCTCCTGGAGGCGACCTCCGTCGCCACCTGACGCCCCCGCGCTTCCCCTCCGGGCCGTACGCGGGCCCGGAGGGGAGCGGCCCGACGGCTGCCGGAACGGTGAAGAACGGTCCTCGGCGGCTGTCACGCACGGCCCCGGTAACGGCCGGGGAGCAGCCTCCTCAGTGGTCTAGTCCAATGGGTGAGACCGGTCTCCGTTCGACAAAACGGACTGGGTACGCTGGCGAGCATGCCCGCCACCGTGTCCCATCAGGCAGAGCGTTCCTCCGCTGTCACCGAGATGCCCGACGAGCTGCGCGCGGACGTGCGACTGCTCGGCGAGCTCCTGGGGCAGGTCATCGCCGAGCATGGCGGCGATGACCTGCTCGCCGATGTCGAACGGCTACGCAAGGCCGTCATCGGGGCCCGCAGAAAGCAGGTGTCGGTCGACGAGATCACCGCGATGGTGGCCGAGTGGCCGATCGACCGCGCGGTGCAGATCGCCCGCGCGTTCACCTGTTACTTCCACCTGGCGAACCTCGCCGAGGAGCACTTCAGGATCCGCACGCTCAGGGTTCGCGACACCGGCGAGGAGCCGCTGCCCGAGTCCCTGGCGCAGGCCGTGCAGGAGCTCGGTGACGGCAAGGTCGCCGAACTCGTCGAGGGACTGCGCCTGCACCCCGTGCTGACCGCGCACCCCACCGAGGCCCGCAGGCGCGCCGTGGTCACCGCGATCCAGCGCATCAGCGGCCAGCTCACCGCCTACAACAGCTCGGACAGGGGCGCGGCCGAGCGGGCGGAGACCCGGCGGCGGCTGCTGGAGGAGATCGACCTGCTGTGGCGTACCGCCCAGCTCAGGTCCACCAAGCTCGACCCGCTGGACGAGGTGCGCACCGCGATGGCGGCCTTCGACGAGACCCTCTTCCGGGTGGTCCCGCAGGTCTACCGCGCCCTGGACGCCGCGCTCGGCGGCGGAGGCGGCACCGCCAAGCCCCGGGCCCGCGCCTTCATCAGGTACGGCAGCTGGATCGGCGGCGACCGCGACGGCAACCCGAACGTCACCTCCAAGGTGACCAGGGACGCGGTGCTCATCCAGGCCGAGCACGTGCTGATCGCCCTGGAGAACGCCACGCTCAGGATCGGCCGTTCGCTCACCCTCACCGCCGACTACACCCCCGCCTCGGCGGGGCTGAGGGCCGCGCTGTCGAGCGCGGTGAACGACCACCCCGACGTGGTCTCGGAGATGGCGACCCGCTCCCCGAGGGAGCCGCACCGGCAGTGGCTGATGTTCGTCGCCGCCCGCATCGCGGCCACCCGCCAGCGCGGCCTCGACCTGGCCTACCGCTCGCCCGAGCAGCTGCTCGCCGACCTGCGCACGGCCCAGGACTCGCTGGTCGAGGCCGGGGCGAACCGGCAGGCGTACGGAGAGCTGCAGCACCTCATCTGGCAGGTGGAGACGTTCGGCTTCCACCTGGCCGAGCTGGAGGTCCGCCAGCACTCGCAGGTCCACGCCGCCGCACTGGAGGACATCGCCGCCGGGCGCACCTCCGAGCGGACCGAGGAGGTCCTGGCCACGATCCGCACGATCGCCTGGATCCAGGAGCGGTTCGGGGTGACCGCCTGCCGCCGCTACGTCGTCTCCTTCACCCGCTCGGCCGACGACATCGCCGCCGTCCACGCGCTGGCCGCGCACGCGATGGGCGACCGGGCACCCAGGCTCGACGTCGTCCCGCTGTTCGAGTCGGGCGCCGACCTGGCCGCCGCCCCGGCCGTCCTGTCGGGGATGCTCCAGATCCCGGCCGTACAGGCCAGGCTCGCCGAGGAGCGGCGCCTGGAGGTCATGCTCGGCTACTCCGACTCCGCCAAGGAACTCGGCCCGGCCGCCGCGACCCTGAAGCTCTACGAGGCCCAGGAGGCGCTCGCCACCTGGTCGGCCGAGCACGACGTGCCGCTCACGCTGTTCCACGGCCGGGGCGGCGCCCTGGGCCGAGGCGGCGGCCCGGCCAACAGGGCCGTGCTCGCGCAGGCCCCAGGCTCGGTCGGCGGCAGGTTCAAGGTCACCGAGCAGGGCGAGGTCATCTTCGCCCGCTACGGCCACGACGCCATCGCCCGCCGCCACATGGAGCAGGTCACCTCGGCGGTGCTGCTCGCCTCCACCCCGTCCATCGAGGCCCGGACGGCCGAGGCGGCGGGGCGCTTCCGCGGTGTGGCCGAACGGGTCGCCTCCGCCTCGGAGAAGGCGTACCGGCTGCTGACCGAGGCGCCCGGCTTTCCCGAGTGGTTCTCCCTGGTCAGCCCGCTGGAGGAGATCGGCTCGCTGCGCCTGGGGTCCCGCCCGGCCCGGCGCGGTCTCGGCGCGCCCAGGTCCCTGGACGACCTGCGGGCCATCCCGTGGGTGTTCGCCTGGGCACAGACCCGGGTCAACCTGCCGGGCTGGTACGGCCTGGGCAGCGGCCTGGAGGCGGTGATCTCCGAGGCGGGCCTGGACGAGCTGCGCGCCGCCTACCGCGAGTGGCCGCTGTTCGCCTCGCTGCTGGACAACGTGGAGATGTCGCTCGCCAAGACCGACCGTGACATCGCCGCCCGCTACCTCGCGCTCGGCGCGAGGGACGACTTCGTCGAGCAGGTCCTGACCGAGTACGACCTGACGCGCCGCCTGGTCCTGGAGATCACCGGCCACACCCGCCTGCTGGAGGACCGCAAGGTGCTGTCCCGCGCGGTGCAGCTCCGCGACCCGTACGTGGACGCCCTCTCCCACCTGCAGTTGCGCGCCCTGTCCACGCTCCGCGCGGACGAGGGGCTGTCGGAGGGCGAGCGCGAGCGCTTGTCCACGCTGCTGCTCCTGTCGGTCAACGGCGTCGCCGCCGGCCTGCAGAACACCGGCTGAGCGCGGGCGGACGGTTCAGCGGCCGATGCGGTGGGCTCCCGCGTAGACGTTGAAGCGTTCCTCGCGCAGGAAGCCGACCAACGTCATCCCGAACTCCCTCGCCAGGTCGACGGCGAGGGAGGACGGCGCGGAGACCGCGCAGACGACCGGCAGGCCCGCGGTGAGGGCCTTCTGCATGATCTCGTAGCTGGTCCGCCCGCTCACCATGAGCACGTGCCCGCCCAGCGGCAGTCTTCCGCCCATCATGGCCCAGCCGACCAGCTTGTCCAGCGCGTTGTGCCGCCCCACGTCCTCGCGGACCGCGAGCAGCTCACCGTCGGGGGTGAACAGGCCGGCCGCGTGCAGCCCTCCGGTCTTGCCGAAGACCCCCTGGGCGCTCCTCAGCCGGTCGGGGAGGTCGTACAGGACCTCGGGGGAGACGAGCAGGTCCTCCTGGTCGGGCAGCGGTGAGCAGCGGCCGCGCAGGGCGTCGAGGCCGGCGGTGCCGCAGACGCCGCACGCGCTCGACGTCACGAAGTGCCGGTCGAGCGAGGGCAGGTCGGGCAGCACGCGACCGTGCAGCCGTACGGTCACCGTGTTGTAGCGCGCCTCCTGCGGCACGTCCTCGTCGGTGCAGTAGGCGATGGACGCGACGTCCGCCGGTGCCGCGACCCCCTCGCCGTACAGGAATCCGGCAGCCAGCTCGAAGTCGTGCCCGGGGGTGCGCATGGTGATCGCGACCGTGCGACGCTCCTCGCCCGCCTGGATGCGGATCTCCATCGGCTCCTCGGTGGCGAGGTCGTCCCGGCGCTCGTGTAGGGTCCCCGCCCGCATCTGCCCGACCCGCGCCCTGGTGGTGGGCCCCGGTCTCCGCGCCGCCTCCACCGCCTCGAAGCCCGGATCGTCCCTCGTGCCGGTGGCGTTCCGTGCGCCGAGATGTTTGCTCATGCGTTCATCATTTCTTTTCGCGACCTTCCGCACGGTTTCCCGACCCGGTCAAAGGCCTGACCTTGCCCGCCGACCCAGACTTCGGTAACAGTATTCCCTGGTCATTGGATTAATTCGGTAACAGGGGGTCGTTAGTGGAGGCAAGATGGCTAAGTGCTCGACTCGCCCTTCACCGATCTTGACCGCCCGCCGCTCTCCCAGGCGGCGCTCACCCGCGCCCTGGTCCGTCCCGGGGGCCTCTGGTCCGGCATCACCGTGGTCGACAGGACCGGATCGACCAACGCCGACCTCGCGCACGCCGTCCGCGACGGCGCGCGGCAGGGAGCCGTCGTCGTCGCCGAGTCCCAGTTCGCCGGGCGCGGCAGGCTCGGCCGTGTCTGGAGCGCTCCGCCGCGTTCCGGCCTGACGTTCTCGGTGCTCCTGCGGCCCGACCCGCCCATGTCCACCCAGGGGTGGCTGCCCCTGCTCGTCGGCCTGGCGGTCGCGTCGGCCGTCCGGAAGGTCGCGGAGGTCGACGTACGGCTCAAGTGGCCCAACGACCTGCTGATCGGCGAACGCAAGCTCGCCGGGGTGCTCGCCGAGCGGATCGACAGCGCGGTGATCGTGGGGGTCGGCCTCAACGTGAGCGTGCGCCCGGAGGAACTGCCGGTGGAGACCGCGACCTCCCTCGCCGTCGAGAAGGCCGTCTGCGTCGACCGCGACCCGATCCTGCGCGCGGTGCTGCGGGAGATCGAGACCCACTACCGCGAGTGGTCGGAGGCGGACGGCGACGTCGAGGCGTGCGGCCTGCGGGCCGCCTATCTCGCGGTCAGCGCCACGGTCGGGCGGGAGGTGAGGGTGGAACTGCCGGGCGAGCGGGTGCTGACCGGCACCGCCACCGGCGTCGACCGCGCCGGGCACCTGCTCGTCAGCTCCAAGGGGGAGGAGCACACGCTCAGCGCGGGTGACGTCGTGCATGTTCGGCCTCACACCTCGTGACGCAGGGCATGCGCACGTGTCACGATTTGCCCCATGGGTCTACCCGATCACCACATGACGGAGGGGGAGCGACGGATCACGTCGTTCCACCCTCACTGGAAGCGACTCACCGGCCCGTTCCTCATGCTGATCCTGATCAGCGTGGGATCCGGCGCCGCCCTTTACTTCATGCCCGACTTCGAGTACCGGCTCTACGCGAGCGTCGCGGTGGCGGTGATCGCCGTCGGCCTGCTGACGGTGTGGTCGTTCATTCCGTACCTGCGCTGGAAGAACGCCGTCTACATCCTCACCTCGCACCGGTTCACCATCAGCACCGGGGTGCTGAACAAGTCCATCGACGACATCCCGATGGTCAAGGTGAACTCGGTCAGCGCCGACCAGACCTTCATGGAGAGGCTCCTGGGCTGCGGCACGCTGGTCGTCGAGTCGGCGAGCGAGCAGGGCCGGATCACGCTGCGGGACATCCCCCACATCCAGGAGGTCCGGGCCGAGCTGTTCCGCGCGCTCGACGACGCGCTCGACGGGGAGCCCTCGGAACCCGGACGGTGACCCGTGGGGCGTGATCTCCCAGAACCGGGGGAGGTCGGCGAGGAGAGGGAGGTCCCCGTCGGACGTCCGGCGGCCGAGCAGGCCCACGCCGGGCGTCCGGAGGCCGCGCAGGCCCGCGCCGGGCGTCCGGAGGCCGCGCAGGCTCACGCCGAACGCCCGACGGCCGAGCAGATCGAGCGCCTCTTCGTCGGCGCGTCTCCTCGCTACACCCGGATCCAGGTGGCGAGCCTCGCCCGGGTGCCGCAGGAGCTCACCGAGCGGATCTGGCGCGCGCTGGGGTTCGCCACGCTTCCGGACGACGCCGTGGCCTTCACCGACGCGGACGTGGCCGTGCTGGAGCGGGTCCGGGCGATGATGGAGGGCGACCTGCTGGACGACCAGACCGTCATCCGGATGGCGAGGGCGCTCGGCCAGACGACGGCGAGGCTCGCGCAGTGGCAGGCCGAGATCATGATCGGCGCGATGCTCGACCCGGGCCGCCGCCCCACCGACGAGGACCTGGCGGCGGTCATGGAGACCTCGCGTCGGCTGCTCCCCGACTTCGAGCAGATACTGGTCCACATCTGGCGCGCCCAGCTCGCCGCCGCGGGGACCCGCCTGCTCACGCTCGCCGACATCACCGACGAGATCGTGCCGGACAGGCTCACCCTCGCGGTGGGCTTCGCCGACCTGGTCTCCTTCACCCGGGTCTCGCGCGAGCTGGACGAGCGGGGCCTGGCCGAGCTGGTCGAGGGTTTCGAGTCACGGGCCTCGGACGTGGTCGCCGAGCACGGGGGACGGATGGTCAAGACGCTCGGGGACGAGGTGTTCTTCACGGCGGCCGACCCGAGGAAGGCCGCGGTGATCGCCCTGGACCTGGTCGGCGCGATTCGCAGGTACGGGCCCGAGGTGCGGATCGGGCTCGCGTACGGTCCGGTACTGCCGATCATGGGCGACGTCTTCGGTACGACGGTCAACCTGGCGGCCAGGCTCACCGCCATCGCCCGCCCCGGCACGGTCGTCGTCGACGACAGGCTGGCCGAGGCGCTGAAGGGCGCGCCCGGTGTCGAGATCGGCCGCATCCGCCAGCGGCCGGCCCGTGGCCTGGGGGTGGTGCAGCCCTACGTGTTGCGCCGGGCTGGTAATCATTGACTGCCGGGTGCCCAAGTCCGTTCAATCGGTAAGCGGCCCCGTGAAGGTCGAAACCATGACAGATGAGGTGCAGGACATGCCGTACACCGTGCAAGGCGTGGTCGCGCGTGGCAAGGGCGAGCCCGTCTCGCTGGAGACCGTTATCGTGCCGGATCCCGGCCCTGGCGAGGCCGTGGTGACGGTCCAGGCCTGTGGTGTCTGCCACACGGACCTGCACTACCGCGAGGGCGGCATCAACGACGAGTTCCCGTTCCTGCTCGGCCACGAGGCCGCGGGAGTGGTCGAGGCCGTCGGCGAGGGCGTCACCGAGGTGGCCCCCGGTGACTTCGTGATCCTGAACTGGCGGGCCGTCTGCGGCGAGTGTCGGGCGTGCCTGCGAGGCCGTCCCTGGTACTGCTTCAACACCCACAACGCCACCCAGAAGATGACCCTGGAGGACGGCACGCCGCTCAGCCCCGCCCTGGGCATCGGCGCCTTCATCGAGAAGACCCTGGTCGCGGCCGGGCAGTGCACCAAGGTCGACCCTGCGGCACCGGCGCAGGTGGCCGGGCTGCTGGGCTGCGGCGTGATGGCGGGCATCGGCGCGGCGATCAACACCGGCGGCGTGACCCGCGGTGACAGCGTGGCGGTCATCGGATGCGGCGGCGTCGGCGACGCGGCCGTTCTCGGCGCCGCCCTGGCGGGCGCCTCGAAGATCATCGCGGTGGACGTGGACGACCGCAAACTCGTCTGGGCCAAGGAGTTCGGCGCCACCCACACGGTCAACTCCCGCACCTCCGACGTGGTCGAGACGGTCAAGGAGCTCACCGGCGGCAACGGCGCGGACGTGGTCATCGAGGCGGTCGGCCGCCCGGAGACGTACCGGCAGGCCTTCTACGCCCGCGACCTGGCCGGGACCGTCGTCCTGGTCGGGGTGCCCACCCCGGACATGACGCTGGAGCTGCCGCTGCTCGACGTCTTCGGCCGAGGTGGCGCGCTGAAGTCCTCCTGGTACGGCGACTGCCTGCCCAGCCGCGACTTCCCCATGCTCATCGACCTCTACCTCCAGGGGCGGCTCGACCTCGACCGCTTCGTCTCCGAGACGATCGGTCTCGGCGACATCGAGGACGCCTTCGCGAAGATGCACCGCGGCGAGGTCCTGCGTTCGGTGGTGATCCTGTGATCGACAAGGTCGTCACCTCGGGAACGTTCTCGCTGGACGGCGGGACGTGGGACGTCGACAACAACGTCTGGATCGTCGGCTCGGCGAGCGAGGTGCTGATCGTCGACGCCGCCCACGACGCCGCCGCGATCGCCGAGAGGGTGGGTGGCCGCGAGGTCAAGGCCATCGTCTGCACCCACGCGCACAACGACCACATCGACGCGGCGGCCGACCTCGCCGAGCGGACGGGCGCGCCGATCCTGCTCCACCCGGCCGACCAGGTGCTGTGGGAGATGGTCTACACCGACCTGCCGTACACCCCGCTCAAGGACGGGCAGGTGCTCTCGGCCGGCGGAGTCGAGCTGACCGTGCTGCACACGCCCGGCCACGCTCCGGGTGCGGTCTGCCTGTACGGGGCGGAGATCGGCGCGGTCTTCACCGGCGACACCCTGTTCAACGGGGGCCCCGGCGCGACGGGGAGGTCCTTCTCCTCCTTCGACACGATCATCGAATCGATCACGGCGAAGCTGCTCACCCTGCCGCCGGGGACGGCCGTGCACACCGGTCACGGCGAGTCCACCTCCATCGGCGCGGAGGTCGGGCACCTGGAGGAATGGCTCGCCAGGGGCCACTGACCCGCGTCTTTCCGCACTCGATCCGCTCACGCGTCCCGGCCTTCGCCGGGGCGCGTTCGCGTTTCCCGCCCCCCTGTCCCGGTGGCGTGTCCACGGGTCCCCTTCCCGGGTTTCCGGCGGACCTTTTCCGATGATCGCCCGCCAGGTGGCCCTGAGGTCGTGAGGTTTTCCGCACGTCGACCGGTTGCCGCCCGGGTGGGAACTTCGGACCGATGACAGAGAGATTAAGGTCGTGTGCCCTAGTTCACATAGGCAAGGCTTACCAAATGAGCTAGTTTAGGTGTGCCTAACCTATGGTAGCCTCCAGAAAGGTCGCACTCCCGTGTACGTATGCCTCTGCCGCGCGGTGACCGAGAACGAGGTGCACGACTGCATCTCGGCAGGGGCCAGAAGCGCGCGCCAGATCCGCGATGCCACGGGCGCCGGCGGCGACTGTGCTTCTTGCGTGCGAAAAATCTGTGCGATCCTGAAGCGGTCTGAAGATTTGATGCCGACCGCATAGCACGAGGAGCCCGCCATGCAGGGCGACAAGAAAATCATCGAACTGCTCAACGAGCAGCTGACCGCGGAGCTGACCGCGATCAACCAGTACTTCCTGCACGCCAAGATGCAGGAGAACTGGGGGTATACCCGGTTGGCCAAATACACCCGCGAAGAGTCCATCGACGAGATGCGCCACGCGGAGAAGCTCACCGACCGCATCCTCTTCCTTGAAGGACTGCCCAACTACCAGAAGCTGGGCACCCTCCACATCGGCCAGACCGTCGCCGAGCAGCTCCGCGCCGACCTGGACGTCGAGCTTGAGGTCGTCAACCGGCTGAAGCCCGCCATCATCCTGATGCGCGAGAAGGGCGACACCACCTCGGCCCGGCTCTTCGAGGAGATCCTGGAGGACGAGGAGCACCACATCGACTACCTGGAGACCGAGCTGGGTCTCATCGGGAGCCTCGGGGAGCAGCTCTACCTCGCCCGCTACGCAGAGCCGCCCTCGGCGTCTTGAGGTAATAAAGCATGAACACGCCCACCAGATCCCCTCTGGTGGGCGTGTTCTGTTTTGTCGCCGCACCCTTTTGGGGCGCTGTGCTTTCCAGGCACTTCCAATGCGGGAGACCTACTCCGTGGCCCTCGGCCGTTGCGGGATGACTATCCGGGATTTATCAGTGTTTGCCCAGGTCAATGGATAGGTCAACGACGAGTCAAACCGCGCGCTGTACCCGGGAAACGATCCTCTAAGGTCCTACGATCGCAACATGACCTGTGTACTACTCGCCGAGGATGACACCTCGATTTCCGAGCCACTGGCGCGAGCTCTGCGCCGCGAGGGTTATCAAGTAGAGGTGAGCCCTGATGGCCCGCAGGCTCTGGAGCGGGCTCTGTCGGGTGGCATAGACCTGATCGTTCTCGATCTGGGCCTGCCCGAGATGGACGGCCTGGAGGTGGCCAGGCGCATTCGCGCCGAGGGCCACGGGACTCCCGTGCTGATCCTCACCGCCCGTGTCGACGAGGTCGACACGGTGGTGGGCCTCGACGCCGGGGCCGACGACTATGTCACCAAGCCTTTCCGCCTCGCCGAGCTGCTGGCGCGCGTCCGCGCGCTCCTGCGGCGCGGCACGTCCGAGACGCCCGTGGTCCAGGGCGTGCGCATCGACGCCGACTCACGTCGCGCGTGGATGGGAGACAAGGAGTTGCATCTGACCACCAAGGAGTTCGATCTGCTGAGGGTCCTGGTCCGGGACGCGGGAAAGGTGGTCACCCGCGAGCAGATCATGCGCGAGGTGTGGGACACCAACTGGTGGGGGTCGACCAAGACCCTGGACATGCACATCTCGTGGCTCCGCCGGAAACTCGGTGACGACGCCGCCAAGCCCCGATACATCACGACCGTTCGAGGAGTCGGCTTCAGGTTCGAGCGCGAGTAGGGGATGCGTCGCCGCCTGCTCTCCTCAACCCTCCTCGTCGCGGTCATCGGGGTGTTGCTGCTCGGCATCCCCCTCGGTGTGGCGGTCAACCGGCTCATCGAGGAGGAGGCGACCCAGGAGCTCTCCTCGCACGCCAGAAGCCTGCTGGGGGAGGTCGAGTACGCCCGGATCCAGGATCAGCCCGTCGACGAGCACCAGCTGCAGCGCAAGTATTCCGATCTCTACATTCAGATTTACGCGAAAGGGACGCCGCCCCAGGTGATAACGGTGGGCACCGAGCCCCCCGAGAACCAGAAGATGACCGAGGACGCGCAGTCGGAGAACGGCGTGTACGTCGCGGTCAGCCGGGACAGGACGGGAGTGGAGCGCGAGGTCCGCGCGTGGTTGTTCCTCATCCTGGGACTCGCCGCGGCTGCCCTCGCGGTCGCGGTGGGGCTCGCCATAGTGCAGTCGCGCCGCCTGAGCTTACCGCTCAGCGACCTTGCGATGATCGCTGAGCGGCTCGGTTCCGGCGACGCCAGACCGAGCAAGCACCGCTACGGCATCCAGGAGCTCGATCGGGTGGCCGAGGTGCTCGACCGCAGCGCGACCCGCATCTCCGACCTCCTGTCCAGGGAGCGGGAGTTCGCCACCGACGCCTCCCACCAGCTGCGCACCCCGCTCACCGGCCTGACCATGAGACTTGAGGAGATCGTCGCCGCCGCCGACGAGCCGGGCATCGTCAAGGAGGAGGGCGAGGCCGCGATCGTGCAGGCCGAACGGCTCACCGCCGTGATCGACGAGCTGCTGGCCACCGCCAGAAGGCAGCGTCAGGCACAGTCCGAGGTCGTCGAGCTCGACACGCTGCTCGACCAGCAGTTCATCGAGTGGGGCCCCGCGTTTCGCAGGGCCGGGCGGCGGCTCAGCCTGGCCGGTACGCGCGGGCTCCAGGCGCTGGGCACCGGTGGCGGCATCGGCCAGGTGATCTCCACCCTGCTGGAGAACTCGCTGAAGCACGGAGGCGGCACGGTGACCGTGACCACCTGCACCAAGGAGAGGTCCGTCGTGATCGAGGTGGCCGACGAGGGCAGGGGCATCACCGACGACCTGGTTCCGCGGGTCTTCGAGCGGAACGTGAGCGGGGGCGGCGGCACCGGGCTCGGCCTGCCCCTCGCCAGGGCACAGGCCGCGGCGGACGGCGGACGTCTGGAGCTCGTGAAGGCGCGTCCCGCGACGTTCGCGCTCTTCCTGCGTCAGGTGGGCGAGACCGTCAGGAACCGCGTCGTCCGCGGGCCCGCCTGACCGCGGCCGGCCGGCGCGCCCCGATCGAAGCAGGACTCGTTTCCGCGGGTGCCATCTCGTGGCCGTCCGATCCGGTGCGGCGGACGATCACCCCGGGGCGAGGGAACGCGCGGATCAGCCGGACTGGCGCGGGCCGGTGGGGGGCGTGTTCTCTTCCGCCGACTTGCCCAGGAGATACATGTGGCCGTTGACCTGGCTGTTCGGCGCCGCCGACCGGTTGGGCGGCCTACCGGGCACGGGCTCCGCCTGCCCCACGGGCGGCGAGATCGGCAGGAAGACCCACTTCTTGTACGACCAGAACCTGAACAGGGTCCCGAGGGCGGTACCGGTGAGCAGGGCGATGTTGTAACTCAGCACGTCCTGCAGGCCCAGGGTGTAGGTCACGAAGCCGATCACCAGCAGCGAGATCAGCAGGCCGATGCCGTTGAGGACGAAGAACAGGAAGTACTCGCGGGCGAGACCGCTCTGCTCGCGGTGCCTGAACGTCCAGTAGCGGTTTCCCAGGTAGGCCAGGGTCGCCGCGACGATCGTGGCGATCACCTTGGAGGTGAGCGGTCCCCAGCCGAGACCGAACCTGAGCAGGTTGGTGCCGCCGGTGTCGACCACGAAGGCGATCGCGCCGATCGTCCCGAACTTCGCCAGCTCGCGCGCCAGGTCGGCGAGCCGCCGGTAGGCGTGTCGGAGAAACTCCACGTTTCCTGCACGGTCCTTTCGGGGGTCGGCCGCCGATCCGCCGCTTCGGAGGATCTCGAACACTCTTCGGGTCAGGTTACCGGTGAGGGGGCATGATCCGCGCGAGGTTGACTCGTCGGTGTAGATATCCGTCAGCAAGTGCCTTTTCAACAAATGTCTCATAACACGGGATAAATGAGGGCGGTGACGTTACGCTGACCCGGTAGATCACGGGAAGCCCTCGGCAGCTCCGCCTCCCGTGGTCGGTCCAGACGGACTGCCGTACGCGACGGCCACTACCCCGGGGATCCACCCTTGCGCCGCCGACTCCTCGCCTTGATCCTGGGCCTGTCGATGACGACCGCCTGCGGTGCGAGGAGCGAGACGCGGGTCACCACCCCCGAGGCCGGCGGCCCGTCGCGCGAGGCGTCCACCGAGGTGGAGCTCGGCGAGGCGACCGACGCCCTCGCGCTGCTGAGCAGGCTCGACGACGCCTGGCGCGACAAGGACTGCGCGACGGTCGAGAGGCTCACCACCTGGGCGGAGAGAGCGCTGGGCGGTCGTGCCTGTGAGGCGACCCGGAACGGCCGCCCAGCCCCCGCCAGGAAGTCCTACAGCGTGGCGGAGTTGTACCTGCCGGGCACCGTCGGCGAGGACCGCTGGTTCGTCGCCCTGGCCCGAGAGCCCGACCCGGCCTACTTCCTCTTCGTCCAGGAGGGCGGCGAGTGGCGGCTCGGCGCCGGCCCCATCCCGATCAGGGGCGAGGTCCGCGAGCCGACCGAGGGCGCGGTGCCCGCCGACGACCCGTCGGTGGGGGTGAAGGCCCGCCTTGTGCCGCAGCGCTACCTGGCCTACCTGACCGACCCGGCGGGGGTGAGCGGGGTGACCTTCCCCAAGGGCGACCCGGCCCGTGATCTCTTCGGTGATCTGGTCAGGCGCCCGCAGAGCGTGCGGCCCGACCGTCTCACCACCGAGGTCCGCCTGCTCGTCGGCCCCCAGCGCGCGCTGCTGCTGCCCGGCGGCGGTGCCCTGGTCATCCACGCCCTGGAGATCGAACACCGGCAGAGGGCCCGTGAGGGGCGCTCCGCCCTGGCCCGCCCCCTCTACGGCAAGGCCGACCTGCGCGGTTTCACCGGCAGGACCAGAACCGCCAGGCTGACCGGGACCGAGGTCGTGCTCGTCGCCACCGAGATCATGGGCAAGGGTGCCGAACTCGCCACCACCGGCCTGCGCCGCGGCCTCGCCACCCTCACGGCGGACTGACCTCACCCCGTCACGACCCTGCCACAACGTCCGCCGGCCACCTGCCGTCCGCCCGACGCCTGGCCGCGCATCGTGCGACGGTAAACTTAACCGCTGTGAGCAGCCCTTCTTTGGCCAGTCCCATCGGACCCGTCGTCGGCGTGATCGGAGCGGGCCAGCTGGCCCGGATGACGCAGCAGGCGGCGATCGCCCTCGGCATCGAGCTGCGGGTCCTGGCCAACTCGCCCGACGAGAGCGCCGCCCGTGTGATCGCCGACGTGCGCCTGGGCGACTACCGGTCGCTGGCGGACCTGCGCGATCTCGCCAAGGGGTGTGACGCGGTCACGTTCGACCACGAGCACGTGCCCACCGAGCACGTCCGCGCCCTGGCCGAGGACGGCTTCGCCGTGCGTCCCGGCGCGGAGGCGCTCGTCCACGCCCAGGACAAGGCCGTGATGCGCGAGCGGCTGACCGCGATCGGCGTTCCCTGTCCGCCGTGGCGGCGGGTCGAGACGGTCGCCGACGTCGAGGAGTTCGCCGCGGAGAACGGCTGGCCGGTCGTGCTCAAGGCGGTCAGGGGCGGCTACGACGGGCGCGGGGTCTGGGTCTGCCACTCGGCGGGCGAGACGACCGAGGTCCTCGCCTCCGGCGTACCGCTGATGGCCGAGGGGTTCGTGCCGTTCGAGCGGGAGCTCGCCGTGCTGGTCGCCAGGTCGCCGCACGGGCAGGGGGTCAGCTACCCGGTGGTGGAGACCGTCCAGCGCGACGGCATCTGCGTCGAGGTGCTCGCCCCGGCTCCCGGCCTCGACCCCGAGTGGGCCGCGGTGGCCCAGCGGATCGCCCTGACCATCGCCAAGGAGCTGGGCGTGACCGGGCTGCTCGCCGTGGAGATGTTCGCCACCCCCTCGGGGCTGGTGGTGAACGAGCTGGCGATGCGCCCGCACAACAGCGGCCACTGGACGATCGACGGGGCCCGCACCTCACAGTACGAGCAGCACCTGCGTGCGGTCCTCGACCTTCCGCTCGGGTCGCCCGCGCCGACCGCCCCCGTGGTGGTGATGGCGAACCTCCTGGGCGGCGACGACCCCGACATCTTCTCCCGGTACGAGCACGTGATGGCCCACGACCCGGGGATCAAGGTCCACTTCTACGGCAAGGAGGTGCGGCCGGGGCGCAAGATCGGCCACGTCACCGCCATGGGGACCGATCTTGACGAGGTCCGGGCGCGTGCCAGGCACGCCGCGGTCTATCTCGCCGAGGGAAGATACACCTGAGCTCGCTTCCGGGACACCTTGTCGTCGGCGGCAGTCGGCGGCAGTCGGGGGCCGTCGGGGGCCGTCGGGGTGGTGCCGGCGGAACACCCCGGCACCACCGAGGTCCCGAACGCCGGAAGACCCGGGCGGTTGAAGGTTTCGGCGACACAGAAGACCGCTGCCCCCTCCGCGGGGCAGGACACCAACGCGAACGCGCGGCCGGCCGGTCGCGACGAGGCACAGGGAGAAAGCATGACCACCGTCGGCATCGTCATGGGCAGCGACTCCGACTGGCCGGTGATGAGACTCGCCGCCGAGGCGCTCGCCGAGTTCGGGGTGGCGTTCGAGGCCGACGTGGTCTCCGCGCACCGCATGCCCGAGGAGATGATCGCGTACGGCGCGGAGGCGGCCGGGCGCGGTCTGAAGGTGATCATCGCGGGTGCCGGGGGAGCCGCCCACCTGCCGGGCATGCTCGCCTCGGTGACCCCCCTGCCGGTGATCGGCGTCCCCGTCCCGCTGAAGTATCTCGACGGTATGGACTCCCTGCTCTCGATCGTCCAGATGCCCGCCGGGGTCCCGGTCGCGACGGTCGCCGTCGGGGGTGCCCGCAACGCGGGCCTGCTGGCCGTACGGATCCTCGCCGCCGCCGACGAGGGGCTGCGGGCGAAGATGGAGGCGTTCCAGGTCGCCCTCAAGGACCAAGCCCATGCCAAGGGCGCGAAGCTTCGCGCCGAAGCCGCCCAGCTCGGCGCCTGATACGGCCGCTTTTGGCCAATAGCTTGACAACAATACGGATATATGAGGACTCGGAGGGAAGGAGCAGATCTCCACGGATTTTGGAGGTGGGGATCATGAGGAACGCTATCCGCGCCGTCCTCGGGCTCACGGTGGCGGTGCTGGCGGTGTTCGGAAGCCTGGGCATGGGTGAGAGTCAGAAGACCACCGACTCCGCCGTGAGTTCCGTCTCGACGCGCTGACTTCCTGGTGCTCCGGCTTGGTCTCTTCGTCGTTGCGGGTGTCTCGGACGGCCCGGATACTGTGTGCGTGGAGCCCGCCACCCGTTCGCGGAGCCGTCACAGGAGGGCACGTCACTGAGATCATCCTCGGGACGTGACGGAGGCTTGTCGGCGTTGCGGGGGCGATCCGCGCGAATGACCGCGCCCGTTGTGGGCGACCGCCGACATAGCGAGGGTGATGACGACGTGGAAGCAGACCTCAGCAACGCCGTCTGGCGCAAGGCGGCCCCGGAGGGGGACGACAGCGGTCCCTGCGTCGAGGTGGCCGTTGTCGACGCTCCCGAGGAGGGCCACAAGGCCGGGTCGGGTTCTCTTTACGTATTGCGCGATTCCAAGAATCCCGACGGACCGAAGCTGTTCTTCACCCGTTCGGAGTGGGACGCCTTCGTCGGGGGCGTGAAACTCGGCGAGTTCGACAACTGACCCGACGGGATCGGGACGGACAAAAGGCCCTCGTCGGTGACGGGGGCCTTCTTGCTGCGCGCTTCCAGGGCTTCTCTCTCGTCGCCGCGATCGGATCGCCCGCCGGTTCGACCCGGTGAAAGGTGCGCCACCCTCGGGGTTCACGCTTCGGCCACCGCTCTCCGGTGAGGGTAAAAACCCTTTTGTCGAAAGAAAAGGAAGAGCTGGTTCTGTGAGGCGGCTCGCCCTGCTGCAGTGCGAGCGACTTCGCCGTAATCGCTGCCAAAAGCGTTATATGGATAACTTGGGGGCGATTTGGTGTTTTTTGCCATGAAATGCCGAATATCGTAGTAATTGTCATGTCCGAGGGATTACTACGAGAGAGGTGTCCCGATGGGTATCACGATGTTCCCGGGGGGTGCTTGGCCGGCTCACGACCCGCACTGGCACTACCACCATCACCGTCACTACCATCGCCGCAGGCGCTGGCATCGTAGGTATCACTGGGGCGGTTGGAACTGGTGACCTGAGAGACAGTGGCGACCGACGCGATATCCGAGAAGTCGACGACCATCCGGCCCGTATCCGGCACGAACCGGGAACCCGCCGACGTGTCCGCTCCGCCTGCCAGGTGAGCGGACCTCGCGACGTCCACGCCGTTCTGGCGAGACCGGCGGGTTCGCTTCAGGGCGACATGCCTCGACCCGGGAGAGATGCGGCAAAGGGATGTACGCCCGGCCGTGTCGTCAGGGTCGCCTCGGAACGACCCTGACGAGGGGAGGGGCGGAAAGGGACGGCCGCGCGGGATGACGGGCTGTGCTCAGGGGCGGCCCAGAGCGCGGTAGTGCCAGCCGGAGGCCCGCCAGGTCTCGGCGTCGAGGGCGTTACGACCATCAACGATCTTGCGGGAGATCACCACGGAACCCAGCTCCTCGGGATCCATCGCGACGAACTCCTGCCACTCGGTCAGCAACAGCACGACGTGGGCGTTTTTGGCCGCGTCCAGGGCCGAGGTGCCGTAGGCGAGTCCGGGGTGGGCCTTGCGGGCGTTCTCCTGGGCGACGGGATCGTAGACGGTGACCCGGCCACCCTGCTCGCTGATCTTGACGGCGACGTCCAGTGCGGGCGAGTCGCGGATGTCGTCGGAGTTGGGCTTGAACGCGGCGCCGAGCACCGCGACCGTACAGCCGCGGAAGGAGCCTCCGGCCAGCTCGCGGGCGAGGTCGACCATGCGGGCGCGGCGGCGCATGTTGATCGCGTCGACCTCCCGCAGGAAGGTCAGTGCCTGGTCGGCGCCGAGCTCACCGGCCCGGGCCATGAAGGCGCGGATGTCCTTGGGCAGGCAGCCGCCGCCGAAGCCGAGACCGGGGTTGAGGAACTTGCCGCCGATGCGGTCGTCGAAGGACAGCGCGAGGGAGAGCTGCTTGACGTCGGCGTGGGCGGCCTCGCAGACCTCGGCCATCGCGTTGATGAAGGAGATCTTCGTGGCGAGGAAGGCGTTGGCGGCCACCTTGACCAGCTCCGCCGTGGGGTAGTCGGTGATCACCATCGGGGTGCCCATCTCCAGCATGGAGGCGTACACCTCCCGCATGACCTTCTCGGCCCGGTCGGAGGCGACACCGAGCACGATCCTGTCGGGGTGGAGGGTGTCCTTCACCGCGAAGCCCTCACGAAGGAACTCGGGGTTCCACGCGAGCTCGGCGCCCGCGCCGATGGGGGCGAGCCGGGCCAGCTTGCCGGCGAGGCGCTGCGCGGTGCCGACCGGGACGGTCGACTTGCCGACGATCAGGCACTCTCGGTCCAGGTGGGGGGCGAGCGACTCGATCGCGGCGTCCAGATAGGACACGTCCGCGGCGTACTCTCCCGGTTTCTGCGGCGTGCCCAGGCACAGGAAGTGCACGTCGCCGAAGGCCGCGGCCTCCTCGTACGAGGTGGTGAAGCGCAGTCGGCCGTTGGCCAGGTTGCGTCGCAGGATCTCCTGCAGGCCCGGTTCGTAGATGGGCAGATCGCCGGCCCGCAGGCGGTCGATCTTCTCCGCGTCAACGTCGAGGCTGAGGACTTCGAAGCCCAACTCGGCCATGCACGCGGAAGTCGTCGCACCGAGATATCCGGTTCCCACCATCGTGAGGCGGTAGGCCACTGGTGCTCCCTTCGTTCTGCCCAATTCTTTGCCGACAGGGTATCGGCACCTTGTGGTCCCACTTTGCCACCTGCGCAAACGCCGCAGGGCATACCACATGGGGTGGAGCGCTCCATGTTTTGTTGGACGTCCTAGTATTTTCCCATGAGCTACCCTCTCTACGCACTGCCCGAGGAGCACGAGATGCTCCGCGAGACGGTCCGCGCTCTCGCCGACGAGAAGATCGCCCCTCGCGCCGCCGAGGCCGACGAGACCGGGGAGTTTCCCTGGGACGTCTACAAGGCGCTCGTCGCGGCGGACCTGCACGCCGTGCATGTCCCCGAGGAGTACGGGGGCGCCGGCGCCGACGCCCTCGCGGCGGTGATCGTCATCGAGGAGGTGGCGCGGGCCTGCGCCTCGTCCTCGCTGATTCCCGCCGTCAACAAGCTCGGCACCGTTCCGCTGATGCTCGCGGCCTCCGAGGAGCTCAAGCGGGACTATCTCCCGCCGGTCGCGCGGGGTGACGCGATGTTCTCGTACGCCCTCTCGGAGGCCGAGGCGGGCAGCGACGCCGCCGCCATGAAGACCCGCGCGGTCCTCGACGGCGACCACTACGTGCTCAACGGCGCCAAGATGTGGATCACCAACGCCGGGGTGTCGGAGTACTACACGGTGATGGCCGTCACCGAGCCGGGCGTCGGCGCGAAGGGCATCTCCGCGTTCGTCGTGGAGAAGGGCGACGAGGGCGTCAGCTTCGGGGCGAAGGAGCGCAAGCTCGGCATCAAGGGCTCCCCGACCCGCCAGGTCATCCTGGAGAACGTGCGGATCCCCGCGTCCCGGATGATCGGCGAGCCGGGCACCGGTTTCAAGACCGCCCTCGCCACCCTGGACCACACCCGCGTCACCATCGCCGCCCAGGCGCTCGGCATCGCCCAGGGCGCGCTGGACTACGCGATCGGCTACGTCAAGGAGCGCAGGCAGTTCGGCAAGGCCGTCGCCGACTTCCAGGGCGTGCAGTTCATGGTCGCCGACATGGCGATGAAGCTGGAGGCCGCACGCCAGCTCACCTACGCCGCCGCCGCCAAGTCGGAACTCGCCATGCACGGCGAACCGCAGAAGGACCTCACCTTCCTCTCCAGCGCCGCCAAGTGCGCCGCCTCCGACGCCGCGATGGAGATCACCACCGACGCGGTCCAGCTCCTGGGCGGGTACGGCTACACCAGCGACTACCCGGTCGAGCGCATGATGCGCGACGCGAAGATCACCCAGATCTACGAGGGCACCAACCAGATCCAGCGCATGGTGATGGCCCGCCAGCTGTTGAAGTAGTTGTCGACGCCGGAAACCCCGCCCACCGGAGTTCGGTGACGGGGTTTCCGGCGTCCGATTTCGCACCCTGAACGATCACCGTTCCTTCCTGTTTCATGAGAGAGGAACTGCGGCCAGGACAACGGGTCGTCGATGGCCTGGCGGGCGCGGTCGTGTGAGGCCGGCACCATGTGTGCGCGGACACGGAGAGCGAACCCCGGATCGGCGTAGCCGAGGTGCTCGGCCAGTGCCTTGATCGAGACGGCCGACCTGCCATTTGATAGCCCCGGTTTGTGATCGGAGGCCGCGGTGACGTGCGGAGAGTCACATTTTCCATTGCAGGTTCGCCAATCCACAAGCAAACGTCCGTCCCGCCTGTACTCTCACTCACGGTTTTGGGTTGCGTGCGGAAGGTGACCAAGTGGTCGGCGAGAGTGATTGGGCGGGACGAGTCGGCGGGCGCAACGACGACTTCGACGAACTCCAGGTTGTCGCCGTCCTGGAGCCCGGCCGGGCCTCGTGGGGCTCACCCTTTCAGGTAAGGGCCGGTGACGGGCACGACTACTTCGTCAAGGTCCTTGAGGGCTGCACTCGGAACTGGGCACGTGGCGCTCTCGTGGCCGAGTATGTCGTCAGCCGCGTGGGAGCCCTCATCGGCGCACCCGTGTGCCAGAGCAGTCTCATCCGGATCCCGGAGGAGCTCCGTGGGCATGGGATTGCCAGAGGTGTCGAACTCACTCCGGGGATAGGACATGCGAGCCGAACCATCCGGCACGCCGACGAAGTGCGGGACAGACTCGGCCACAGGCGGCGTGACGACAACCGCAGCCGGCACGTCGGTCTCTACGCGCTCTATGACTGGTGCTACGGGGATGATCCGCAATGGCTACACGACTTGGAAGACGACTACACCGTCTACTCTCATGATCACGGTCTTTATCTCCCGCCGAACACGGGAGAGATCTCGCCTCAGGTCCTGCGTGACGCGAAGGACGAGCCAAACGAGTTGCCAGACGTCCGGAATGGGCTAAACGCGGAGGCGGTTGCTCTGGTAGCGGATGCCCTTGAGAAAATTGACCGCGAAGTTCTCGTCAACATCATGTGCGGCGTGCCAGCATCATGGCCAGCAACCGATGAAGAACTGGCCACACTGGGCTGGTTCCTCGAATACCGCGCTCCAGTCGTAGCGGGCCGGGTGCGCAACCTGATCCGGAGGGAGGGTTAGATCGATGAGCCGCTACCTGTACTCGATCATCCGCTGTCTCCCCGATCCGCAGACAGGTGAATTTGTGAACGTCGGGGTCATCGCTGGGGATCCGGTCACCGGGGACTGGGCCGTTCGCCGCCTGTCCAACATCGAGCGGATCCGCAGGTTTGCTCCGCAGCCGGTTCTAGAGGTATCTGAACGCTTCATGGCCCGCGTGACAGGCGAGATCGCCGACGCCAGGGCTGCGGTGGAGGCGGACAGGGGAGAACCACTCGGGGAAGCGTGGCTTGATCGACTCTGCCGAGACCATCGCAATACCGTTCAACTCAGCGCGCCCGCTCCCGTCATCGCGAGACGGGCCGAAGAGGCGCTAGCGATGATCTTCGACAGTATGATGATCGATCCCGCCTTGCCTCCGCGCCAGCAGTCGATAAGCAGGATCAGGGCAGTCCAGGACCTGAAAGACGCCTACAATCGGGCGGAGATCCCAGGATCGCTACTGAAGCCGAAATGTCGGATCTACATCGGGGATCGGCTGAACTCTCTCATCGACATCGCCGTCGCCAACGGCTCCGCAATTCAGCTCACGCAAGCATGGTCCTTCCAAATCAGCTCGATCGATGACCTCTCCACCCGGGTCAAGGCATGGGGTTACGCCATAGAGCGACTCCGGCGAGGCGACGAGGCCCGCCTGATCGACGCGCAGGACTCGGTCAGCGAGGTAGCCTCCGACGTGGATCTCCAGATTGTCGTAGTGCCCCCAGAGACGGCACAGCAAGAGTTCGCGTATGAAGAGGCAGAGCAAGTCTTCATTGGTCTTGACGCGGCGGTGCACACGCTTGACGACGTCGATGCGGTCCCTGCCCGCGCCGCAGCCTTGCTGGCGGCGAAGTGATGGCGCAGAACCGATTGGCTGAAGTCCGGCGCGGGCCGTCCTCCTAGGAAGGCCCCACGCCCTGGTTGTCTGAGTGTGCAGCGGAGAACACCCAGATCTACGAGGGCACCAACCAGATCCAGCGCATGGTGATGGCCCGCCAGCTCTTCAAGTAGACCGTCGACCAGCGGAAACCCGGTCCGAACCATGCCCATGGACCGGGTTTCGCGTGTGCCTCCGGGTTTCGGTCTGGTCGGTGTGGGGTGGCCTTCGGCACCTACCGCAAGATTGAGCGAACCGGCGGACGTGATCGCCGTCGCCGATGAAAGTTACATCGGCGACGGTGATTCACCACTGCCGAAGTAAGTGATTTCCTCCCCCGCTCTGCCCGGAGCGCGGGCTGATCCGGCAGGGATCCGGTGCGTCGCGAGCGCCGTGTGGAGGACTGCGCCCAGCCGTCGGCGACCGGCGCGACGACGGAGACATCGGCTCCTGACCTGCAAGATCGGACTCACTGTCCGCCGGGTCGCATCGTGCGCATGAGCGACAGGCCTCTGCCGCGCCCCGCGAGAGGTCCACCGTGTCGTGGAAGATCATCTGATGTCGTGGCGCCGGGATGGACAAAGGTGCGCCTCACCCGCTCCGTGGACTATTGCGAGACATCCCTGTTAATGGGACATTACACCCAGACATCAGTCGGCATACGTCATACGTTACGAAATAGTAACGCTGCGTCTGCCACGGATTCTTGGGGCGCGCTATGAGGAGAGCTCTCGCGCCCCGGCGGCGATGACCCTCGTCAGCGCGGCGCCGGGGTGGGCGACCAGGGTTCCTTCGGCGCCGACGAGATCGTCCTTCGCGTACCGGAGAGCCCGTGAGCCGCCTGGGGCGAATGCTCGATGCCACGAGACGGCGGGCACCGCTCATCCCGCGACAAGGACATTCGGCCTCGCCGACGACGAGCCTGCCGAGTCCCACGCTCTGCCGGCGATCGCCGCGCATGGCGTGCGGGCGGGCCGACCCTCGGGCCGGAAAGGTGCACAGCCCTCCGATCGATGCCCTCAACCGCAAGACAGGCGTCACATCCGCGCGACGGCACACCCCGATGAGTTCTACGGCGACGGGTGATCACGCGGCGACCACTCTGCTCGGAATCAGCGAAAGGAACAGAGCGTGAAGTCAGCCTCGTCCACCACTGGGAAGGTGTTAGCAGCGCTCGCGGTGTTCGCCGCCGCGGTGCTGCCGACCTTCGTGGGTAATACCTCGGCCTCGGCGGCGGCCCAGGCGACCTACTACGTCGCCCCCGACGGCAACGACGCCAACCCCGGAACCATCACGTCGCCGTTCAGAACCCTGCAGCGCGCGCGGGACGTCGTCCGTACGGTGAACGCCAACATGACGGACGACATCTACGTGTATCTCCGCGGGGGCAACTACTCGATCGGCAGCACCGTCGACTTCACGTCGGCCGACTCCGGCACGAATGGTTACCGGGTCATATACGCCGCGTACCAGAACGAGACGCCGATCCTCAGCGGAGGCGTTCAGGTGACCGGATGGACGCAGCACAGCGGCAACATCTGGAAAGCCCCGCTGAATCGCAGCAACAAGCTTCGCGCGCTCTACGTCAACGACAAGCGAGCGTTCATGGCTTCGAAGACGATGAACTCCGCGGGATGCTACGGCACCTACAGCATCACGGCAGGGCAGGCGTCCTGGGCGTGGGAATCGGGTTCGCAGTGCGCGGGAGTGAAGTACAACCTGAATGATTTTCCCGCCGTCGCCGCCAATCAGGACGACATCGAAATCGAGACGGGGACGACCTGGACCACGGCCATCGTGGGAGCCCGGCAGGTCACCTCTGACGGGGCGAACCGGATCGTCCAGTTCCAGCAGCCGGGAGCGGCCATCGCCCAGGGGGCCTTCAACGGCAACGCCCAGATCAACGGCAGCCACAAGGTCATGAACGCCTACGAGTTCCTGGACGCGCCGGGCGAGTTCTTCTTCGACAAGACGAGCCGGACGCTGTACTACTACAAGGCGAGCTCCGAGAACATGACCACCGCGACGGTTTTCGCGCCGAACAACGTGTCCACCCTCCTCAGGGTCGCCGGCGCCTCCACGAGCAGTCGCGCCCGGAACATCACCTTCTCCGGCCTCACGGTCCAGCACTCCGACTGGAACCTGTTCAACGTGGCCGGCTCGGTGCTCAAGCAGGCCCAGCAGGGCAACCTCGGCGCGCAGGCGTACGCCAGGCAGAACTTCCACGTCTACTACTACCGCAACGTCGACATGGCGCCCGGCATCATCCAGATCGAGAACGCCGACGGGCTCGTCCTGCAGAACAACCGGGTGCAGCACACCGGCGTCGACGGAATCAACATGGTCAACGACGTGGTGAACACGAAGCTGATCGGAAACTACACGAACGACATCGCCGGATCCGCCATCGCCGTGGGCCATCCCCAGCACGTGTACATCGGGGACCACACCTCGACGAACCGCGAGAAGTATCCCGCCCAGGTCGAAGGCGCACCCAAGAACATCGAGATCAAGAACAACTACATCTACGACAGCGCCGTGTTGTTCAACGGGCACAGCCCCATCTCGGCGTACTTCGCCGACGGCCTGTCCATCCAGCGCAACCGCATCGAGAAGACCCCGTGGTCCGGTGTGACGCTCGGCTGGGGATGGTGGAACTTCGACGGATCGTCAGGCTCGATCGCGCCCAACCGGCCGACCACCACGGCGAAGAACAACACCATCAGCTACAACCACTTCATCGACACGGTGCAGCGCCTGAGCGACACGGCTCCCGTCTACACGCTGGGCAACCAGCCGGGAACCACGATCACCAACAACTACATGCAGGGCGTCCCGTCCGGCCACAAGTACGGACTCCACCCGGACGAGGGCTCGGGGAACATGGTTTTCCGCGACAACCTCCTGAGCGTGGACAAGAACATCACGTGGCTCATCAACTCCGACGACTTCGGGCGCAAGCACGATCTGAGCATCACGCAGACGTACGGCCCCATCAACAAGGTCTCCAACAAGAACCTGCCGAACAGCACGGTCCACGACATCCTCGTGTCCTCCGACTACGTCTGGCCGTCGCAGGCGTACAGCATCGCGGTGAATTCCGGACTTGAGGACGCGTACCGAAACATCATTCCGCAGAGCAATCTTTCCCTGCCGGATTACGTCCTGCCCGCCAGCACCGTCGTCAGCGCCGGTGCGACGTCGATTCCCATCCGCAGCGCCGGCGACGCGAGCAAGTCGGTCTGGCTCGCCCCCCTGGGTACGACGTCCTTCGCCGCCGGCAACACGATGACCAGGGCGAGCGGAACCGCGACCTCCATCGCCGTTCCGACGTCGAACGGTGAATATCGGCTCTACATCGTGGACGCCCAGGGGAACCGGTCGGCCGAGTCGAAATCGCTCGTCAGGCAGGGAAGCGGCGGAAGCAACCAGCAGAACGGCACGATCGTGGGCGGTCAGTCGGGTCGATGCGTGGACATCAACGGCGGCACGGCGACCAACGGCGCTCAGGCGCAGCTGTGGGACTGCAACGGCGGCACCGGCCAGCGGTGGACGTACACCTCGGGCAAGCAGCTGCAGGTGTTCGGCAACAAGTGCCTGGACGCCTACGGCCAGGGCACCTCGAACGGCACTCAGGTCGTGATCTGGGACTGCAACGGACAGACCAACCAGCAGTGGAACGTCAACTCCAACGGCACCATCACCGGTGTGCAGTCCGGGTTGTGCCTGGACGCCAACGGTGCCGGCACCGCCAACGGTACGAGGATGATTCTGTGGGCGTGCAACGGCGGCACGAACCAGCAGTGGAGCCTGCGCAACTGACGTGAGCTCCCACCGGGCCGCGGGCGGTCGTACGCGCCGCCCGCGGCCCACTGTGGCGACGTTCGGGATCTTCTCCGAGGCCGATGCCGCGTTGGCGATACGACCCGTCGGAGCAGGTCGGGGAAACGGGACGCGGCATGCCCGCGGAACGGATCCGGCCGGTTTCCGGCGTCGGGAACCGGCCTGGTGGAGGGCGCGGGCATACTGGAGGGCGTGCCACGACGTGATCCACGGTCCCGAGTCCGTTTCGCGCCCACCGCCTCGTGTCCGTGCGGGCTGCCCGCGCCGTACGGGGACTGCTGCGGGCGGTTGCACCGCGGGGAGGCGTCAGCGACGACGGCCGAGGCGTTGATGCGGTCGAGGTTCAGCGCCTTCAGCGTCGGCGACGCCGGCTACCTCCTGCGCACCTGGCACCCGTCGATGCGCCCGCCCGCCGTCGACCTCGGTGGCGGGCTGCGGTGGACGCGACTGGAGGTGACGGAGACGACCGGCGGCAGCGCCTTCCACACCGAGGGCACCGTCCGCTTCCGCGCCCACTACGTCGAGCACGGCGAAGAGGGCCACCTGGAGGAGCACAGCCGCTTCGTCCGGCACAGGGGAGACTGGGTGTACGTCGGGGCGATCTGAAAGCCTCGTTCCCCGGCGTCGAGGTGCTTCGAGATCGGAACTCCCGCCGAGGAAGTCACAGATCCCGGGTCAGCCCGGAGAAGGGCTCGTCCTGGGGGCCGGCGGGGTTTTCGAGTGCTTTGCGCACGTGGTGTCCCATTCGGGGATGCGGAGCAGCGCAGGGTTGGCGACACCGCTCTCGCCGCGTGCCCCGCTCGACGTGCTGGCGAAGGCGAGGCCCTCGACGCAGATCCGGGCGACGTTGGGGAAATTGTCGGCGTTGCGGAAGACCTCGACGTAGTCGACGTCGCCCACCTTGTCCGGCGCCGCGTTCTCCTTGCCGCCGCGATCGCCCAACTGGTCGGAGGAGCAACCGGTCAGCAGGAGAGCGGCGAGAACCGCTCCGGTCCAACCGGCGGACACCGGACGTGCCATTCGTTACTCCTTCGCATGGGGGAAACGGGCTAGCTCCTGGCCTCTCGTGGCCTCGGTGGAGCCGCGGGGGTGATCAGCTCCACCTCGTTCGCGGCGAGGGCGTCTCTCAGGTCGGGCGGCGGCATGGTGTCGGTGATGAGGTAGTCGGCGGCGCCGAGCTCCGACACCTGGGCGAACAGCCGGCGTCCGAACTTGGAGGAGTCGGCGAGGATCGCCACGCGGGCCGCGCGGGCGAGCATCTCCTGCATCATCGCGGCCTCGGCGAGGTTGCTCGTCGTGTAGCCGGCGTCCGCGGAGACGGCGCCGACGCCGATGAGTGCCAGGTCGCAGCTGACGTCCAGCTCGGTGCCGGTGTTGGTGCGGAAGCTGACCGGGCCGATCGTGGCGAGGGTGAGCGAGCGCACCGCGCCGCCGAAGATGTAGATGTCGCGGATCGCCGTCGGCGGCAGCGCGCCGGGCACCAGCAGGTTGTTCGTCGCCACCGTGAGGTCGCGGTGCTGGCGCAGACTGCGGGCGAACGCGAGGGTGGTCGTCCCGCCGTTGATCATGATGGTCGAGCCGTCCTGGACGAGTGCCGCGGCCAGTGCCGCGATCTTCTCCTTCTCCTTCTCCTGCTCGTTGAGTCGCTGGTCGACGGCGCGGTCGGTGCGGGAGATCGTGGACAGGCTGACGGCGCCGCCGTACGTGCGCACGAGGATGCCGTCGGCGCTCAGCTGGTCGAGGTCGCGTCGCACGGTGTCGATGGAGACGCCGAAGCGCTCTGCCAGCTCGCTCACCGTGACCTGCCCGGTGTCGGAGACGTACGCGGCCAGTTGGGCCTTGCGTCCGGCAGGTAGGTGGCGCTGCCGATCGTCCCTGTCGCCGCTCACTGATCTCCCTTCGGTAGTGCGGCAGTATGCCACAAACGCACCCCGCTCGCGTGCATCGCAGCATAGAACAGCGAAAACCTGCAAGGGTGGGCGGGGTCCTCGAAGCCGTGCATCTCCCTGTTCATCTCCAGGTCGAAGAAGGTGGCCGAGACACATGCCTCGCCGTGCGGCGCGAGACTTTGCCATAGTGCGCAGCTTTCTGCTGTTCTTCTCTTGTTTACGTTCGTAATGCGCTGCTAACGTGACCGCCACACAGCAGAAAACAGAAAGATCTAGATGTGGAAGGAGCTGGCCATGACGATTCGCGCAGCCCGGCTGAGGCGACTGACAGGGGCGGTGACAGCGGCCGCGATGGTCGCGTTCGTTGCGGCGTGCGGCTCGGGCAGCACAAGCGACTCGGCTGACGCCGGTGCGGACAGCACCGTGACGCTGGAGTTCGCGCAGTGGTGGGGGGCCGAGCTTCCGGCCGAGGATTTCGACAAGATCATCAATGACTTCACGGCCCAGAACCCGAACATCAAGATCAAGCTGCTGAGTGCGCCGTACGCCTCGACCAAGCAGCAGCTGCTCACCGGTGCGGCGTCCAAGACCCTGCCCGACGTGGTCGGTCTCGACGGCGCCTGGGTGAACGACTTCGCCAAGCAGGGCGCGATCACCGACATGTCCAAGCTGATGACCGAGGCGGGCTACGACGACAGCCAGCTCGCCAGCCAGGTGCAGCTCGACGGCAAGACGTACATGATCCCGGTGGTCAACTTCGTCTACCCGCTCTTCGTCAACAAGGACCTGCTCACCAAGGCGGGCATCGAGAAGGTGCCCGGTACGCGCTCCGAGTTCCTGGACGCGGCCAAGAAGATCAGTGCGACCGGCGGCAACGCCAAGGGCTGGGCGCTCCCGCTCGACACCGCGGTGCCCAACGGCATCCAGAACGACGTCATGTCCTGGCTGTGGGCCTCGGGCGGCAGCATGCTGCAGGACGGCAAGCCGAACCTGACCAGCCCCGAGGTCAAGGGCGTGGTCGAGTTCGTGAAGAGCCTGAACGACGCCGACGCCATCGCGCCGGGCTCGCTCACCATGAAAGAGCAGGACAAGGTCGAGAAGTTCACCAACGGCCAGGTCGGCATGATGATCGACTCGCTCGCGCACATCAACCTGATCAAGAAGAACAAGCCGGACCTGAAGTTCGAGATCGCGGCCCTGCCCGCCGAGGACGGCTACACCGGCAAGCGCGGCATCCCCTACGCGTCATGGGGCATCGGCATCTCCGACTCCACCGAGCACAAGGCCGAGGCGTTCAAGTTCGTGTCCTACCTGATGAGCCAGGAGGCGAACGCGAAGCTCAGCACGATCGCGAACGGCTTCCCCGGCAACAAGAACGCGGAGCCCGACTTCAGCGGCGGTGACCCGATGTTCAAGACCGCTTTCGAGATCTACCAGCAGGGCTACCCGGCCAACGAGTTCGTCGGCCTGCCCAAGGCCGAGGACCTGATGCGCAGCTTCGACGAGCAGCTCCAGCTCGTGCTGACCGGCAAGACGAGCGTCGACGAGGCCCTCCAGAAGTCCCAGGAGTCCTGGTCCTCGGTGATCGAGTAGTCCGCCCGGGCGCCGCGCCGCTCCGCCGGCGCGGCGCCTGACCAAGGAGACAGCGATGACATCGGCGCAAGTCGAACCCATGACCGCGCCGGAGAGCGCGCCGCCGCCGGGGCGGGCCGCCCCCGGCCGCGACCGCTCCACCCCGGCCCGGCGCCTGGTCCCGTACGGCTATCTGTCCCCCACGATCCTGCTGATCGTGCTCCTGATGGTGGTCCCCATCGTCATGGTGGTCGGCTACTCGTTCCGGGACAACGTGATCATCCAGGAGAACTCGGTGTTCGCCGGGTTCGCCAACTACGCCAAGGTGCTCACCGACCCGGACTTCCTGGCCGCGCTGAAGAACACCGCGATCTTCATCTCGGTCAGCACCGTGGCCCACCTCGTCCTCGGCCTCGCCTTCGCGATGATGCTCAACACGCGGCTGCTGGGCGGGGTCGCGAAGGCCGTCTTCCGGATCGTCTACATCCTGCCCTGGTTGTTCACGATCGCGGTGATCGCGGTCATCTGGCGGCTGCTGCTCGACCCGGCCGGCGTGGTCAACTATGTGCTGCAGACGCTGGGCCTCATCCAGGAGGGTGTGAACTGGCTCGGTGACCCGAGCACGGCGCTCTGGGCGGTCACCTTCGTCAACATCTGGTCCGGCTATCCGTTCTTCATGATCAGCCTGCTCGCCGGGTTGCAGGGCATCCCCGCCGACCTGTACGAGGCGGCCGCGGTGGACGGGGCGAACCCGCTCCGGCGCTTCCTGAACGTGACGCTCCCGCAGCTGCGGCCGGTGATCATCGGCATGGCGGTGCTCGACCTGATCTGGACGTCCCAGCAGTTCGCGCTGATCTGGATGATGACCGGCGGCGGGCCGCTGAACACCACCGAGATGCTCAGCACCTACACCTACAAGCAGGCCTTCAGCGAGTACGAGTTCGCGACCGCGTCCGCGGCCGCCGTGGTCGTACTGCTGCTCACGATGGTCCTGGCCTTCTTCTACGTACGCCAGCAAAGGGAGCGGTGAGATGGCCAGCGTCAAGAGCAGCGTCAGGATGACCGTCAAGACGCGGCACACCCTCGCGAAGGCCGGGGTCGTCACGGGACTCGTCCTCGGCGCGCTGTTCGCCGTCCTGCCGGTCCTGTGGATGCTCTCCACCTCGTTCAAGGGGAACGGAGAGGTCTTCCAGAGCCCGCCGCAGCTGATCACCGAGGGTTTCTCGCTGGACGCCTACCGCGAGATCCTGGGCAACGGCGAGCAGCTGCGGTTCTTCCTCAACAGCTACATCGTCGCCCTCGCGGTGACGGTCCTCACGCTCCTGGTGGCGATCCTGGCCGGGTACGCGTTCAGCCGCTTCACGTTCCCGTTCCAGCGGACCATCAACGCCGTGATCGTCAGCGTCCAGGCGGTGCCGCCGATCACGCTCGTCATCCCGTACTTCGGGCTCGTCGTCGGGCTCGGCCTGTACAACACCTATCCCGGCCTCATCCTCACGCACATGGTGTTCACCCTCCCGTACGCGATCATCATGATCACCGCGTACCTGAACACGCTGCCGCGAGAGCTGGACGAGTCGGTCAAGGTGGACGGCGGTACCGGCTGGACCGCGCTGTGGCGGATCCTGGTGCCGGTCTCGGTGCCGGGTCTGATCGCGGTCGGGATCTACACGTTCATGATCTCGTGGAACGAGTATCTGTTCGCGCTCACGCTGACCCGCACCAACGACATGCGCACGGTGCCGATCGGCATCCAGCTGCTCATGGGCCAGCACTCCTACGAGTGGAACCAGATGATGGCGATGAGCATCCTCGGCTCCATCCCCGTTCTCATCCTCTTCCTTCTCTTCCAGCGGCGGTTCATCGGCGGGCTCACCGCCGGCGCCGTCAAGGCCTGATCCCTCCGGGCCGCTGAACACCCCCCAGTAACCAGACACACCCCCATTTATAAGGAGAAATACCGAAATGCTGACGACCGGCAAGGCGATTCTGGACGTCGCCAACGAGCACAGTTTCGCCGTGCCCGCGTTCAACATCAGCGACTGGGCGATGTTCAAGGGCATCGTGGAGATCAGCGAGGAGAAGAACGCGCCGCTGATCGTCGGGATCCACCCCGACGAGGCGCGGCACATCGGCCGCGAGATGATCACCGGCATCATCGAGCGCTCGCACAACGCGAGCGTCCCGGTCGCGATCCACTGGGACCACGGCGCCACCTACGAGCAGATCCTGCGGGCGATCCAGTACGGCTTCACCTCCGTGATGATCGACGCCTCGCTGAAGCCGTTCGACGAGAACATCGCCATCTCCAAGCGGGTCGCCGACTCCGCGCACGCCCTCGGCATCTCCGTGGAGGCCGAACTCGGCACGATCGGCGCGACCGACGGCGAGGCCGAGGAGGGCGCCGACACGATCATCTACACCGACCCGGACGACGCGGTCACCTTCGTCGAGGTCACCGGCGCGGACAGTCTCGCCATCGCGATCGGCACCTACCACGGCATCTACCCGGCGCACCTGAAGCCCGAGCTGAAGCTCGACCTGCTCAAGGAGATCAAGAGCCGGCTGCCGATTCCGCTCGTGCTGCACGGCGGCTCCGGCAACCCGGACGACGAGATCGCCGAGGCCGCGCGGATCGGCATCAACAAGATCAACATCTCCAGTGACATCAAGGTCGCGTACCACGACAAGATGCGCGAGATGCTCGCCGACGGAAAGCTGCGCGAGCCGAACAGCATCCAGCCCGCGTGCGTCGAGGCGATGAAGGTGGTCGCCGCCCACAAGATCGACCTGTTCGGCGCCGCCGGCAAGGGCTCGCTCTACTGACATGGCCGACGCCTCCCGTGTGGTTCTCGGCCTTGGCGGTTGCGTCGACTACGAGTTGACGCTCACCGCCGGCGTCCTGGAGCGGCTGGTCGCCGACTACGGCATCGCCGCCGCCGAACCGGCGTCGCCGCCGGCCACCGTGACCGGCGAGCGGGACCTCGTGGTGTCCATTCTCGGATACGTGGCCCGGGGCCGTGGTGGCGAGCACTTCGTCGCCTCCGCCCCGGCGCTCGAGGCCTTCGCCGCCCGTTTCCCCTACCGGGCGACCCTGGGCGGCACCTCGGTGCGGGCCGGGATCCTGATGAGCCGGCTGGGCGTGCCGTCGACGCTCCACCTGGTCAGCGTGAACGACACGATCCGGCGGCTGCTGCCGGCGGACGGCGACTACGTCTCCAGCGGCGTCGAGGACACCTTCTACCCCCACCTGATCGTCCAGTACGACCAGGGCCTGCGAATCCGGAGCGGTGACCTCGACATCACCGCGCCGTTCCCGAACCGGCTGATCTACGTCAACGACCCGGCCAACGGCGACATGCTGCTCACCGACGACCTGGGCGACCGGCTCGCCAAGGCGGAGGTTTTTCTCATCTCGGGCCTCAACGCGATGCAGGACGAGGCGGAGCTCGACCGGCGGCTTGTCGAGCTGCGCTCGCACATGCGGCGGCTGCCGCCGGGGGCGGTGACCTACTTCGAGGACGCGGCGTACCACGAGCCCGCCTTCAGCCACCGGGTCAGGGACGCGCTGCTCGACGAGATCGACGTGTACGGGCTGAACGAGGACGAGATGCAGTCGTACCTCGGACGCCAGGTCGACCTGCTCTCGGCGGAGGACGTCGCAGCCGCGCTCACGGCGGTCCGCGCGCTCATCCCGGTGCCGACGCTGGTGCTGCACACGAAGTACTGGGCGGCGGCGTTCGGGGAAGGCGCGGGCGAGTACGCCGACGCCCTCGACACCGGCACCGTGATGGCCGCGACCCGCTACTGCCACGGTGACGACTTCACCGGCGAGGACGTCGACCGGCTGCGCCGACGACCGCGAAGGATCGAGTCCGTCGCCTTCGCGAGGGCGTTGCACGAGCGGATGGGCGACACCGTCCACTGCGTCCCGGGATTCTCGCTCGACGTCCAGAACCCCACGACCGTCGGGCTGGGGGACACGTTCGTCGGGGGCTTTCTCGCCGCGCTGGCCCGCGAGGAGCGCCGATGACCATCGCTCGCCGCGTCGGCGCGCACGGAGAACCGACGGCCTCTCGCCGCGCTGGCGCGCACGGAGAACCGACGGCCTCTCGCCGCGCTGGCGCGCACGGAGAACCGACGATCTCTCGCCGCGCCGGCGCGTATGGAAAACCGATGACCGTCTCCCGGCGCGTCGGCTCGTAAGGAGGCCCGATGACCATCGAGATACTGTCCGCCAACCAGCCGGAGACGTTCTACCGCGGCGCAGGCCGGATCGCGGAGTTCCGCGGTGCACCGGCGCTGCCCGATCGCCCCGAGGACTGGGTGGGCTCGGTGACCAGCAGGTTCGGGCTCGCCCCTTCCGGGCTGTCCACCCTGCGGGACGGCCGGGTGCTGGCCGAGGCGATCGCCGCCGACCCCGCCTGGTGGCTCGGTCCCGGGCGCACCGACACCGGCGTGCTGGTGAAGCTGCTCGACGCCGGGCAGCGGCTGCCGTTGCACGTGCACCCCGACCGCCGTTTCGCGAACGCGCACCTGGCCTCGCCCTACGGGAAGACCGAGGCATGGGTGATCGTCTCCGCGCGGCCCGACGCGTACGTCCACCTGGGTTTCGCCCGGGACGTGGAGGCCGGCGAACTGGCCGGTTGGGTGGCGGGCCAGGAGACCGAGCGGATGCTCGCCGCCACCAACAAGGTCCCGGTCGCGGCCGGTGACGCGATCCTCTGCCCGGCAGGACTGCCGCACGCGATCGGCGACGGCATCCTGCTGGTCGAGATCCAGGAGCCGACCGACTTCTCCGTACTGCTGGAGTACGAGGGCTTCGGCCTGTCGGACGGCCACCTCGGCCTCGACTACGACCTCGCCCTGGGCTGCGTCGACCGCGGCGCGTGGACGCCGTCGCGCCTGGACGGGCTTCGGGGCACTCCGGCGCGACTGCTGCCCGAGGCCGCCGACGAGTTCTTCTCCGCACGCCGCGTGCGCGGCGGCGACCGCCTGGACCAGGGGTTCGGCGTCCTGGTCGCGGTGTCGGGCGTGGGAAGGCTGACCGGCGGGAAGGACGACCTGTCGCTCAGGAGGGGGGACACGCTGCTGGTTCCGTACGTGGCCGGCCCGCTTCTCCTGGACGGCGAGATCGAGGTGATCCACATGTCGGCGCCCACCGCTCCCCGCCGTCCGCCGTCGGGCTGAGGACATGACCGCGGGCCGACCCACATCGAGTGCCCTGACCATCCGCGGACCTCGCGGATCTTCGATCCGGCCCTGGTGAACGGAGAGTCGCCCGACCCGGGAGGAGTAGTCGATCCCGGGCGGAAAACCTCTCCGGTTGGGCGGCGGTGTGGGCCGGCTTCTACCGGTCGGCGAGAGGGGAGGCCGCCTGAGGATGTGAGGCGGCCTCGGGACAGCCCGGCGGAGGGCTCATCGCTCCCGAGCGGGAGACCACGGTGAAGGACGCGTCGAGGTTCGTGAGCTTCAGGAGCTTGAGAACCACGGGCGGGGCTCCGGCCAGGAGCAGAGGTGTGTCCCGTTCGCGCGCGTGCCGCCTGATGGCGATCAGCGCGCTCAGGCCGCAGGCGTCGATGAAGGTGACGCCTGACAGGTCGATGATGACCGTACCGGGGCGGGCGTCGATGACGTCCTGGGTGAAGACCGACAGTTTCGGCCTGGTGGCGAGGTCGAGCTCACCGGCCACCGTGATGACCACGAAGCCATCGGCGTGCTCGCTCGTGAGTTGCAGTGCGTTCATCGCCCACTTCCCTGCAGGCTGACGTGAATGTACGTATCCGGCCAGGGGGTGTCGCTCGGACGCCTGGCCTCAGCTCGCCGCCTCCCTGGCCGCGTCGTGCGGGCGCGGAGGGGATGGACGATCTGAAGCCACGATACTCCCTAACGGTGCGAACCATCGCTTTCCGTGATCGTGTAGCTTCGAAGCGAAGTGTAGATGCCAACCTGGATATGTGCCAGCTATTCAAGGAAACAGCTTTGTAGCCGTGTCCCCGAAGGGTCGTCAGGGCGGTTCCCGAGTGGCGGGAGAGGGTCCTGCGCCGGGTGGGAAAGCGGGCCTGAGCTGGGCGGAGTCAGCCCGCGGAATGGCTCGGGGCCATGGCGTCGAGCGCGTCGCGCAGGGTGGCTCGCGTCTCGAAGTGCCTGTCGAGATTCGTGATCGTCAACAGGTGTGTGATCATGCCGGGGCTCACCACCAGCATGAGGTGACCGTGGGCCTCCTTGATCCGGGTGAGCGTGCCCACGATGACCCCCAGCCCCACCGAGTCGCAGAACGGCACGCCCGTCAGGTCCAGCACCAGGTTCGGGGTTCCGGCGTCCTCCAGGGCGTGGTCGATCTCCGCGCGCAACCGCGGAGCCACGGCCATGTCGAGCTCGCCCGCCGCCTGTACGACCACACAGGTGCCACTGCGCCACGTCTGAACGTCGAATGTCGAGATCACGATCATCACCTCCGTGCCTTCTCAGCTTCCCTGGCAGAAGGTTGTTATGCACGTAGCTCACTTTTTGCAGATATTGTCGGTCGCTGTTCTTGCCGTCGGGGTCGCGGTAGGGGTGGCGACCGCTGTAGGCGCGGCGGTCTCCTGCACGGTGACCTTCTTCGCCCGCTCGTGTTTCCGGCCGACGACCACCTCGATCTTGTCACCGAGGCTCTCCACCGGGCGCAGGTCCGCTCCGGGCAGCGCGGCGGCGACGGTGTGTGCCGAGTCCTCGCGGCCGGGGCCGTACCGGATGACGGTCTTGTCGAAGTCCTTCTGCGGGGTGTTGCCGGGGATCTCGGGCACCAGGAAGCCCACCCTCTGCAGGTCCGCCCTGGTCTGCGCGCCCAGCCCCGTGATCGTGGTGCCGTTGAGCACGGTGAGGGCGATCCGCGAGGGCGCGACGGTCAGCGCGGGAGCCGAGGGGGAGGCCGTCGGGGTGGGCGTGGCCTTAGGGGGCTTGGAGGGCTTGACGAGCGTCTCGTCGGCGGCGATCCTGCGGAACAACTCCTTGGCCGCCGCTTTGTCCCAGAGGACGGCGGACTCACCGGTCGGCGTCTTGTAGTCGACGTCCGCGAGCGGGACCGTGGCGAAGGTCACGTCGTCGGTGGAGACGTCCTTGAGCTGGTCGGCCAGGCCGAGCAGGTCCCCGCGGAGCGCGTCGTCCACCCGGATCGTGTCGAGAGCCGTGTCGACGAACGAGGCGAGCCTGACCGGGTTGGTCAGCGTCTCACCGCTGAGCGCCTGGTTCAGCAACGCGGAGATCACCTGCTGCTGGCGGTCGATGCGGTCGAGGTCGGAGCGGGCGGTGGCGCGGGTGCGGGCGTAGGCGAGCGCCTTGACGCCGTCGAAGGAGTATGTGCCCGGCTGCAGGTTGAGCGCGGTCTTCGGGTCGTTGATCGGGACCGGGGTGCAGACCGAGATGCCGCCGAGGGCGTCGACCACCTCGATGAACCCCAGCACGTTGACCTCGACGTAGTGATGGATGGTCAGGCCGGTGACGGCCTGCACCGTGCGCGTCGTGAGCTTCGGGCCGCCGAACTGGTAGGCGGCGTTGATCTTGTGCTCGCCGTTGCCGGGAATCGCCGTCCAGGTGTCGCGGGGGAGGCTGACCACGGTGACCTTGCGGTGGTCCTCCGACACGTGGATCACCATCATGGTGTCGGTGCGCTCGCCGGTCTCGCGGCCCAGCTTGAGCTGGTTCTGCTGTTTGCGGGTGAGGTTGTCACGCTTGTCGACCCCGACCACCAGGATGTTCATCGCGCCGGTGCTCGACCGCGATCCCTGGACCCCGGCGTCGACCGCCTCGATCTTCTTCGTGGCGTAGTTGGTCAACGCCCAGGTCACTCCAGAACTGCCCAGGACCAGGCAGGAGAGCGCGCCGGCGATCACCAGGCCGCGCCGCCTGGTGCGGGCGCCCCTCGCCGACCTGCGAACACGCCTCGGGTCCACCCGGACGCTTCCGTAGGCGTCACCGCCCACGTGCACACCCGAATCCTCCTCCGGGTCGCGCATGCATGGCCCCCTAGGCTCCAGCTGGGTCGATGAGGTACCCGTTCGTACAGTAGCGTGAGCGACGCCATGAAGCAGTTCCCCGACTCGCCCTCGCCGGCGTCGTCTTCCGAGACACGTGTCTGGCCCCCCATCTCCATCGTCATCCCGGTGCTGAACGAGGAGCGCCATCTGAGGGAGGCGGTGCGTCAGGTGCTGTCGCAGCGATACGCGGGACCGATCGAGGTCGTGCTCGCGATCGGCCCCTCCCACGACCGTACCCAGGAAGTCGCCGACGAAATCGCCGCCGCCGACCCTCGGGTGATCGTCGTTCCCAACCCGACCGGCCGCACTCCCAACGCGCTCAACGCGGCGATCGCCGCGTCCGGTAACTCGATCATCGCGAGGGTGGACGGCCACGCGATGCTCCCCGAGGACTACCTCCAGGTCGCGGTGGAGACCCTTGAGGAGACCGGCGCCGACAACGTGGGCGGCGTGATGGCGGCCGAGGGCGTCACTCCCTTCGAGCAGGCCGTGGCCCGCGCGATGACGTCCAAGATCGGTGTCGGCGGCGCCCGGTTCCACACCGGCGGCACCGCCGGCCCGGCCGACACGGTCTACCTCGGTGTGTTCCGCCGCGCCGCGCTGGAGCGGGTCGGCGGCTACGACGAACACTTCCAGCGCGCCCAGGACTGGGAGATGAACCACCGCATCCGCGAGTCGGGCGGCCTGGTCTGGTTCCAGCCCCGGATGCGCGTCTCCTACCGCCCGAGGCCCAACCTCAGGGCCCTCGCCAAGCAGTACTTCCACTACGGCCGCTGGCGCAGGGTGGTCGCCCGCACCCACGAGGGCACGATCAACCTGCGTTACCTGGCGCCTCCGCTCGCCGTGCTCGCCATCCTGGCGGGCCTGGTGGTCTCCCCGTTCTTCTGGCCGGGGCTGTTGATCCCCGGCGGCTACCTGGCGGCGATCCTCGCCGGTTCCGCGATCACCGGCAGCGGCCTGCCCACCCCGGCGCTCGTCCGGCTGCCGCTGGTCTACGTCACCATGCACATGTCGTGGGGCTGGGGTTTTCTCACCAGCCCGAGAAGGCTGGGAAAGCCCGACCACGCGGGCGGCTGATCAAGGACGGGAGTCGATCACCTGACCGGTGACGCCGGAGGCGAGCACGTCCAGCGAGGTGCGGGCGACGGTGTGCGAGGAGAACGGGCCCGTCGGCGTCGCGGCTCCGGCCCGTCCGGGTTCCACGCAGTTGACCCGAATCCCGTACTCCGTCCACTCCCTGGCGAGAGCGAGGGTCAGCCCGGCCACGGCGGCTCCCGCGAAGGAGCGCAGGCCCTCGCCCGCCCCGTCCCCACCGGGAGAGGGGGAGTGGAACAGCAACTGTCCCCGCGTCTCGCGGAGACGGGGGAGCGCCGCCCTGGCGACGGTGACGGGACCGAGGTGGTCCGCGTTCACGGTCCCGGCGATCGTGGCGTCGTCCACCGCGTCGAGCCTGCCCTGTGGTGGCGTGCCCGCCGCGCTGATCACGTAGTCGATACCGCCCGTCTCCTTGACGACCCGGGCGAGCGCGTCGGCCACCGCCTGGGGGTCGTCCACGCGCACTTCGCCGGGGGCCGGTGATCCGGGGAAGGGGAACACCCGGGCGCCGTACTCTCCGGCGAGTCGCGCCACCTCGGCGCCGGCGCCGTCGTCCGCGCGGAAGACCACCACGGTCCTGCCCTCCAGCGCCTCGCGCAGGGCGGTGTCCGAGCGGGAGGGAACCTCGCTCGCGGCGAGCCTGAGGAGCCTGTCGGCGACGAAGAGGTCCACCGGGTGCGTGACCTTCATGTTCCGCTCGCTGCCCGGCACCACGTGGATCGGCACGTCGGGCAGGTAGCGCAGCACCACGCCGCAGTCGTCGGTGGCCGGCCGGTCGCCGAAGCCGGGATCGGCGAAGGCACGCTCGTACGCCTCGCGGATCACCGAGAGCCGAAAACACTGCGGGGTCTGGACGCGGCGCAGGCGGGCACGGTCGGGGACGTCACTGACGATCTCCCCGTGCGGCCCCGGCGAGGTCACCACGATCGTGTCGGAACTCGGGATCGCCACCTCGACCGCCGAGAAGGTCCTCAGCGCCTCGACGCAGTCGGCGATGATCCTTCTGTCCGCCAGCGGCCGTACGGCGTCGTGCAGCAGCACGTGGCACTCCTGTGCACCCAGGGCCTGCAGCGCTCGCCAGGTGGTCTCCGGGCGGCTCGCGCCGCCCTCCAGGATCCTGCCGACCTTCGTGAAGCCGTTGCGCTCGACGATTCGCTCCACCTCGCCGGTGAAGCCGGGCGCCATCAGGACGATGATCTCGTCGATCTCCGGTGCCTCCTGGAACAGGGCGAGGGTGTGTTCGAGGATCGTCCTGCCCGCTATCTCCAGCAGTTGTTTGGGGGTGTCGTGGCCGACGCGTCGGCCGACGCCGCCCGCCAGGACCACACCGACGGTTCGGGGACGCGGTTCACGTTCGGCCACGATCGGATTCCTTTGACAGTTCGGGTATGGCGAGCGTAATGGGTGTGTCCCTGATCGTCCGGCGTGCTCCCGTGCTATCCCGTCAAGATCTAGCTACGCTGAGTGCGCACTCCCCGATTCGTACGGTGATCCCGTCGGATACGAAGGAGCCCGGATTGCCTGACTCTCGCGCCACCGTCTCGTCCGACGCCTCGCAGGCGGTCGCGGTCGTGCTCGCCACCACCGAGGCGTCCGACCTGCGATGTTCCGCCGGGACGCTCCTCGACAGGCTGACCGGCCAGCTCGCCACGCTTCCCGTACGGGATGTGCACGTGATGGCCCGTTCCAGTGACATCATCCACGTGCCGGGCGGCACCCACATGATCGGGACGGAGGGGCCGAAAGGGCTCGCCGACGACCTGCGCAGGGTCGCGAAGGCGGCCCGCTCGTCCGTCGGGCCGGTGCTGGTGGTCGCCGGTGACCTGGTGGCGCACACCGAGGCGCTCGCCATGCTCGTGGAGCACCCGGCCCGCGACACCTGCGCGCTGGTGGGCGGAAAGGACGAGCCGCCGGGGCCGACGCGACCGCCGGTCAGGATCGAGGGCAGGTCGGTGGTGGCCGCCGGCACCTCCTTCCACGAGGTGGGCGAGACCAACGGCACCTTCAGGGGCGCGCTCCAGGTCGGCGTGCCCGACCTCGCGGGCTTCGCCGAGACCACCGAGACGCTCGCCGAGCTCGCCGAGGCGGGCGGCTTCGGCCCGATGGACGGCGGCGAGGTCCCCGGCCTGCTCCTGGTCGGCCTCGTCCGCTCCGGCGTCCAGGTGCGCGCGGCGAGACTCGGCCGCCTCCACGCCGACCGGATGACCGTGCAGGCGGACGCCGACGTGGCCGTGCCCCGGCTGGCCGAGGTCGACGAGAACGAGGCCAGGCTGGACGCCGCGGTCAAGAGCGACGACGGCTTCTTCGCCACGTACGCGGTGAGCTCCTGGTCCAGGCACCTGCTGAAGCCGATCGCCGGGCTCGGCCTGACCCCGAACGCGGTCACCGGCATATCCGTCGGTCTCGCCGCGCTCGCGGCGGTCTGGTTCTCCGAGGGCACCAGGCCGGGGCTGATCGCGGGGGCGGTCCTGCTCTACCTGTCGTTCGTGCTCGACTGCGTCGACGGGCAGCTCGCCCGCTACACCCGCACCTTCTCGCCGCTCGGGGCGTGGCTGGACGCCACCTTCGACCGTGTCAAGGAGTACGCCGTCTACCTGGGCCTCGCCGTCGGATACGCGGCGGGGGCGGACGTCGCGGGTGGCGGCCCTGACGGCATCTGGGCGCTCGCGGTGGCCGCGATGATCCTGCAGATGCTCCGCCATATGATCGACTTCTCGTACGCGGGCGCGCGGGCCGACGCGAGCCGGGTGGGCGCGGCCTGGACCAGGGCGGCGGGCTCGCTGGGGAGGACGGACTCGCTGAGCAGGGCGGCCGCCGCGGACGATGCCTGGACAGGAGGCGGCAACCCGATCCTGTGGCTCTCGCGGACCATGGAGAAGGCGTCGCCCACCCGCTGGTTCAAGAAGATCATCGTATTGCCCATCGGGGAACGGATGGCCCTGATCGCGGTGACCGCGGCCTTCTTCAACGCCCGGGTGACCTTCGTCGCGCTGCTGGTCTGGGGTGGGATCGCGGCCCTCTACGTCCTCTTCGGCCGGACCGGCAGATCGCTCAGCCGATGACCGGAGGCCGCGGGCGCGATGACCGGCGGGGACGGATGTCCCGCCGGACGAGGGACGAATCCGTCCTCGGGTCTCTCCTCACCCGGGACGAATCTCGCCTCGGGTCTCTCCTCACCCGGACGGATCTCCCGTCAGGCGACCCTCAGGTAAGTGGAAGAAGCAGGTGCGATCATGATTTCTGTGCATATGGCGCCGGTGCCGCGGAGCGCCGTGGTCGCCTACCGGGACGACGGGGTGCTGTCGAGGGGCATGGGCGCCATGGTGGCCGGGCAACTCCCGCCGCTGCCGCCCGCGATCGTCGGGATGTTCGTCACCGGGGTGCTGCTCCTCGTCGGCGTGGCCGGCACCGAAGGACCCGCGGTGTTCGCCCCGGCGGTGGCGCTGCTGCTGGCCGGTCCCGGCAGCTCCCATCCGCACGACGGCCGGTTCGACTGGCTGGTGCCGCCGATCCTGCGCCTCACCGAGTACGGCTTCGTGGCCTCGGTGGGCTTCGCGCACGACGTGCCGCCGTGGCTGATCTTCATGTTGCTCGGCGCGATGGCCTTCCACCACTACGACGTCGTCTATCGGCTGAGGCAGCGGGTCTACCCGCCCGCCTGGCTGGCCACATCCGGCCTCGGCTGGGACGGCCGGATGCTGCTCATCGCCCTCGGCGGGCTCGCCGGGCAGGTCACGCTGATGTTCGCCCTGCTCTCGCTCTACCTGTGGTGCCTCTTCTCCTGGGAAAGTGTCACCTGCTGGCTGGCCGCCCCGAGGTTCGGGGTGGACGCGGCCGACCTCGGCGCCCACGATTGAGAACGCCCGGCAAATGCCCGATTACACGATCAGGGCGTGAAGGCAACTAATCTTTGGGGCCTAGGAGTGCCCGCCGGGAGGCTCTCACCCGAATGAGGAGTGCACGTTGCTGGGAATGGTGCTGGCCGCCGGGGCCGGACGACGCCTGCGGCCGTACACGGACACGCTGCCCAAGGCGCTCGTGCCGGTCGACGGCGACACCACGATCATGGACATCTCGCTGCGCAACCTCGCGGCGGCCGATCTTCGTGACGTCGTGGTCATCGTCGGCTACCAGGCGCAGGCGGTACACGAGCGCAAGGCCGAGCTGGAGCGGCGGCACGGTGTGAAGCTCACCCTCGTGCACAACGACAAGGCCGAGGAGTGGAACAACGCCTACTCCCTGTGGTGCGCGCGCGACTACTTCGACCAGGGCGTGCTCCTGGTCAACGGTGACACGGTGCACCCCGTCTCGGTGGAGGAGACGCTGCTCTCCGCGCCGGTGACCAGCGACATCCTGCTCGCGGTCGACGACGTCAAGAAGCTCGCCGACGAGGAGATGAAGGTGACCCTCGACGACGACCGCCACCTGCGGCTGATCACCAAGTTGATGGACCCGGCCGCCGCCGCCGGTGAGTACATCGGCGCCACGCTCATCCGCTCCGGCATCGGCGACCGCCTCGCCGACGCCCTCCAGGCCACCTTCGAGCGCGACCCGCAGCTCTACTACGAGGACGGCTACCAGGAGCTCGTCGCCCGCGGTGAGAAGATCGCCGTCGCTCCGATCGGCGACGTCCCGTGGGTCGAGGTAGACAACCACGACGACCTCGCCAAGGCGCGGGAGATCGCGTGCCGATACTAGCCAGGATGCTCCCGGCGCCCCTGTCCATGGAGGTGCGCCGGGGCGCCGTCGCCCAGCTCGGCACGTTGCTGGCCGACAGCAGGGTGGCGACCTCCGGTCGGGTGGCGGTGGCCGTGGGCGCGGGCCAGGGAGACAGGATCGCCTCGGTGATCACTCCCTCGCTCGGCCAGGCCCAGGTCTTCCGGGTGCCCGACGGATCGGTCGACGCGGCGATCTCGCTCGGCGCCGACCTGCGCAAGGGGGCGTACGAGGCGGTCGTGGGCATCGGCGGCGGCAAGACCATCGACGTGACCAAGTACGCCGCGTCGCTGGCCGGGATCCCGATGGTGGCGGTGGCCACCAACCTGTCGCACGACGGGATCTGCTCGCCGGTGGCCTCGCTCACGCACGACGGAGGCAAGGGCTCCTTCGGCGTCCCCATGCCGCTCGCCATCATGGTCGATCTCGATTTCGTGCACGACGCGCCCGCCTCGCTGGTCAGGTCCGGGGTCGGTGACGTGGTCAGCAACCTCTCGGCGATCGAGGACTGGCAGCTCGGCGCGGGCGAGCGCGGGGAGCCGATCGACGGCCTGGCCTGCGCGATGGCCCGCACCGCGGCGGAGGCGGTGATCGGCAGATCCGACTCGATCGAGTCCGACGCGTTCCTGACCGTGCTGGCCGAGGCGCTTATCCTGTCGGGCATGTCGATGGTGGTCGCCGGCTCCTCACGTCCTTCGAGTGGCGGAGATCATGAGATCCTGCATGCCGTGGATCAGCTTTTTCCCGGCACCTCCAACCACGGCGAGCTCGCCGGGATAGGTGCCGCGTTCTGTTTCTTCCTCCGCGAGGACTCACGGAGGCTCAATCAGGTCGTCGACTGCCTGCGCGGGCACGAGCTGCCGGTCACCCCCGCCGATGTGGGGCTGTCCCCGGCCGAGTTCACCGAGGCGGTCGCGCTGGCCCCGGCCACGCGTCCCGGCCGCTACACGATTCTTGAGCACCTGCGCCTGTCGGAGCCGGAGATTCGCGATCGGGTGGAGGATTATGTCCGGGCCGTCGGTCGCTGAGCTCCGTGCGGTGGCCCAGCCGCACACGACCATGGACCGCAACAGCGGCGAGCACTGGGCCGGCGCTCTCTACATGCGCAAGCTGTCGATCTACGTCACCTGGTTCCTCGCCAAGACGCCGATCACACCCAACCAGACCACCTGGCTGATGATCTTCACCGGCCTGCTGGCCGGAGCCGTGCTCGCGCTGCCCGGACTCTGGGCGGCCGTCCTCGCGGCCCTGCTGGTCCAGCTCTACCTGCTGCTCGACTGCTCCGACGGCGAGCTGGCCCGCTGGACCGGGCGCACCTCCATCACGGGCGTCTACCTCGACCGGGTCGGCCACTACTTCGCCGAGGCCGCGATCCTCATCGGGCTGGGCTTCCGGGCGTCGGAGGTCCTGCCCGACTGGTACACCGTGACGGGGTTCGCCGCCGCGCTCGGCGCGATTCTGATCAAGGCGGAGACCGACCTGGTCGACGTGGCACGCGCCCGCTCCGGGCTGGTCGCGGCGACCGAGGCCTCGGCCGAGCACTTCCGGTCGCGCGGGCTGGGCATGGCGCGCAAGGCGGCCGCGGCGCTGAAGTTCCACCGGATCGTGCAGGCGGTCGAGCTGTCACTCCTCATCGTGGTCGCCGCGATCTGGGACGCGATCAACGGAGGGCTGGCGGCGACGAGGATCCTCGTGGTGGCCTGCGTGATCGTCGCAGTGCTGCAGATGATCCTGCATCTGATCAGCATTCTGGCGTCCAGGCGGCTTTCATGAGGAACCGGATGGCGTCCGGGCGCGTCGTAGGTGCGAACACACCGCTGTTTGGCGGGTGTTCGTCGGCGGTTCCGATACGCTTGTGCCCCGGTATACCAGGAAACTCCAGCCCTGCCAGAATTCCCGACCCAGCAGACTCGGTGATCATGAAAGTATGCTCCGTACGTGCTCTCGACGCGTCAGGACGATGACCCGTTGAAGATCTCGTGCGTCATCCTCACCATGGGCAACCGTGTCCCCGAGCTGGACCGCGCGGTCGAGTCCGCGCTGAACCAGGTCGACGGTGACGTCGAGGTGGTCATCGTCGGCAACGGCGCGGACGTCCCCGAACTCTCGGCCACCGTGCCCGCGGGGTCCTCGGCCTCGATCAGGAGCGTGCGGCTGAACCACAACGCGGGCATTCCCGCGGGCCGTAACCGAGGCGTCGAGGAGTGTTCCGGCGACGTCGTCCTCTTCCTCGACGACGACGGCTGGTACGCCGACACCGGGCTCGTCTCCCACCTGCGGGAGCGCTTCTCCACCGAGCACGACCTCGCGGTCGTCTCCTTCCGGGTGAAGGACCCCGAGGGCGGCATCGGCCAGCGCCGTCACGTTCCCCGCCTGCGCGCGGGCGACCCCGAGCGGTCCTCTCCGGTCACCACCTTCCTGGGCGGCGCGTGCGCCATCCGCCGTTCGGCCTTCCTCCAGGTCGGCGGGCTCCCCGAGCGTTTCTTCTACGCCCACGAGGAGACCGACCTGGCGTGGAGGCTCCTCGGCGAGGGATACCGCATCGAGTACGACGCCGAGACGGTCATGTACCACCCGCAGGTCCCCCCGACCCGGCACACCGACTTCTACCGCCTCAACGCCCGCAACCGGGTCTGGCTCGCCCGGCGCAACCTTCCATGGCCGCTGGCCGGGCTCTACCTCCTCAACTGGATGGTGCTCACCCTCGTCCGCGAGCGCTCCAGGCCCGCCCTGCGCGCCTGGTTCAAGGGCTTCACGGAAGGGCTCCGCGAGCCCGCGGGAGAGCGTCGCCCCATGGGCTGGAACACCGCCTGGCGGATGCTCCGCCTCGGCCGTCCACCGATCGTCTGACCTCCGATCAGCAGTGGACGTATACACCCTCGGCGAGGCGTTCGGCGTCGTCACCAGCGGCCGGATCCGCCACGAGCACGAGGCCAGGCTGGACGTCGCCGGGGCCGAGTTCACCGTCGCGGTCGGGCTGTCCAGGCTCGGCCACCGGGTGGGCTGGCTGGGCAAGGTCGGCGGCGACGAGCTGGGAGCGAGGATCCTCACCGTGCTGCGCGGCGAGGGCGTGGACGTCTCCGACGCCAGGGTGGACGAGGGGTCCCCGACCGGGATCCTGCTGAAGGAGTCGAGGCTCGGCCAGGCGGCGAGGGTCACCTACTACCGCACCGGCGTCAGGCTGGCCCAGGGGAACGTTCCCGTGGACCGGATCGCGGCCTCGCGCATCCTGCACGTGAGCGGGATCACCGCCGCGCTGAGCGCGCGCGACGCCATGCACGCGGCCGTACGCGCCGCGCGGACCGCCGGGGTCGCGGTCTCGGTGGCGATCGACTACCACGACCAGCTCTGGCCCGACCTGCGCGAGGCGGAGGAGATCCTCAGCGTGCTGGCCTGCTCCGCCGACGTGCTGTTCGTCCGGCAGAGCGAGCTCGACCTGGTCAAGCCCGCGCTCACCGGGGATCGCGAGGTCATCGTGACGCGCGGTGCCCGAGGGGCGAGCGTGCGGGTCGACGGAGTACGCCACGACGCCGCGAGCCTCTCCGCGCCCGTGGTCGACCCCAACGGCGCGGGGGACGCCTTCGTCGCGGGCTATCTCAGCGCGCTGCTCGAAGGTCTTCACCCGGCCGACCGGCTGCGCAGGGGCGGCCTGCTCGCGGCCTTCGCCTCGTCGGGGCCGAGTGACTGGCAGGGCCTGCCGACGAGGGCCGAACTGCCCCTCCTGGAGCTCGACACCTGACGGTGAGGATGTGGGTGAGCGCCTCCGGGCGGGGTCTGACCCAACCTCTGACCGACCGCGGGGTCCTTGACAGGATCTGACCCGCCGATCCGCGCGGCTTCTCGCCGTGCGCGGGCGGGTCAGGGCCTTTTCGAGGCCCGGTGCCTGCTCCGGTGCCCGATTCCTCGCCGGGCGAGGGTCTCCGAGCGCTCCGCCGGGCCGGGACGGGCCTTGCCTTGTCCGGCCGGGCCTCTCACGAGGAGCCTCAGGGCTCCTTGGCCTCACCGAGGGTCATGGCCAGGTGGGAGATCGTGCTCGTCATCAGGGCGCGTTTGGGCAGACCGAGCTCGCTCAGCTCCTTGGCGATCGGATGGTTGCCCAGGCGGATGAGAGCGCCCCCGGGACGCGTGCGGACCCCGCGGGGAGAGAGCGACCACGGGATGCGGCGGGTGACGCCGTCCAGGTGGCTGTAGGCGTCGAGGGCGGTCATCATCCCGGTGCCCGGCACCGGGACGCCGGGTTTGATCAGCAGGTCCAGCACCAGGCGGCCGTCCTTGCGCAGTACGCACCGCTTGTAGGGGGAGGAGATCCGCAGGTCGATGTCGGCCAGCTCCTTGGGGAAGCCCCAGATGGCGCGGCCCGCCTCCAAGGTGAAGTCCTGGTCGACCGGGAGCCAGTGGACGAACGCCCCGGCGCCGGTGCGGCGCAGCTCGGACAGGTTCGCGCGCAGCCCCCCGCCGGGAACGTGGCCCGCGCCGGGCGGCCTCGCCAGGAAGGCGACGCCGAACTCGTGGTAGCGGCCCAGATCACCGTCGCGGTAGTCGGCGAACACCAGCGTGCACAGGGCCTTGCGGGGTAACACCTCGGCGACGTCCAGGTGCGAGTAGGCGATCACGGCCCGCGCGGCGTCCGCCCGGACCAGGTAGGACGCGCTGCAGACCATGACGTCGCGGACGCGGACCGGCATGGTGACCTCGCGCCCCTGGATCAGATGGCGTGCCATGCCTCCAGTACACCAATCTCCCGGCCGGACGTCACTGGTTTGCCGGCCCATTCCTCAAGCCGCCCGACGAAGGCGCCCGCGTGATCCGGCCAGTTGTGGCGGGCGAGGGCCTCGGCGTGGCCGCGCGCTCCCATCTCGGCCGCCCCTTCCCGGTCGTCCCGCAGCGCCAGCACCGCGCGTACCGTCGCCTCGGCGTCCCCGAAGGGTACGACGACGCCGCACCCGACCTTCTCGACCATGGACGCGGCGGCGGGCAGGGGGGTGGTGACGACGGGGACTCCCCTGGACATGTAGTCGATGATCTTGGCGGGTACGGGCCGGGTGCCGGGTGCGTCGTGCGGGAGCGACAGGCCGGCGATCGCCCCCTCGGCCATCCGCAGCGCGTGCCGGTTGGGCACGTAGCCGTACCAGTCGAGCAGGCCCTCCCGCTGCGCGTCCCGCAGCAGCGGCCTGACGCGGACGTCGGCGGAGCCGATCAGGTCGAGCCTGATCCCGTGCGGGAGCAGCCGCCTCGCCGCTTCGATCAGCTCGCCCACGCCTCCGGCCCTGGAGAGGTGGCCCACGTGGACCACCCGGCTTCTGCCGGGCGGCGCGGGCGGGCGCGGGGAGACGTAGGCGGTGTCGGGAACGACCTGGTGGGGGCCGGAGAGCCGTTCCCGGTGGGACTCCTCGGCCAGGATCAGGTGCAGGCGGTGCTCCGGGGAGGCCCCGATCCGGCGCGCGAGCGCGGGCAGGGCGCGGCTCAGGTGGCCGGGGAGGGTGAGGCCGAGCGCGGCGGTCGCGCCCCAGCCGTCCCCGATCTCCCCGCGCACGTCCCAGACGGTGACGGGACGGTGCCTGGGCAGGCGGAACAGCAGCTCCCTGTCGTGCACGACCAGCAGGTCCGCGCCCTCCACCCCGCGCTTGAGAGCCCCCCGCGCGGCCTTCAGCGCGCGTCTGCGGCGGTTGGGGATCGCCCGGGGTACGTCGATCGCGCGGATACCGGGATCCGGGGTGACGTTGCAGTCGGTGAAGGGGGCGACATAGGTGATCTCATGCCCGGCGTCGAGGAGCGCCCGGATCTGCCGATGCATGATCCTGGCGTCCTCTGGGTGATGAGCGATCGTCGCGACGCATACCCGCATGTCCCGATGTTGAGTGTTCGTTCCGTCATCACCGGATGTGTTGCGTTAATTAGCGGGGAACTGAGGCTGAACTCTCCTTGGCGGCGGGTGCGCCCTCGGCTGGTGCGGTGGTAGCGGCGGGGGGAGGGGACGGCCGGCGGTAGAGCCATACGAGCCGGGGTTCGAGCATCCACTTGAAGAGCTTGCGGGTCTCGGGCAGGCACAGCACGATGGCGAGGGCGAGCGAGCTCGACGCGATCGCCGCCACGCCCAGCGGGCCGTACAGCCAGGGGAAGCTCAGCCAGCCCTGGTCCTTGGCGATGACCACCACGACGCCGTGGAGCAGGTAGGCGTACAGGGTGCGGGTGCCGAGGTCGGAGAACCAGGTCTCACCCCGGGGGATCAGCGCGAGCAGCGCCACCGTCATGGCGAGTGCCGCGATCAGCAGGGCGCCTCGCACGCCGAGGCCCACCCACCAGGACATGTCCATCGCCTTGAAGCTGTAGCGGAAGTAGATCGGCGCGCGCGGGACGTGGGGCGCGATGAGGATCGCCACCCCGGCGGCGCCGATGAGGACGACCGCTGAGGTGATCTTGACCCAGAGGGGCTTGAGCAGGTCGAAGTGCTCCGGCTTGAGCAGCAGGCCGAGCACGTAGAACGGCAGCAGGCCGAAGAAGCGGTCGATGCTGAAGTCACCGGAGATCTCCGAGAAGCCCGCGACCAGGTAGATGACGACCGCGACCAGCAGGGGCTGTCGCATCCGCGTCCAGATGGGCGTGGAGATCCGCCAGAGGACAAGGGCGACCAAGTACCAGTTGAGCCAGGCCGGATCAATGATCGTCAGCGTCCACTTCTGGCCAAGCCCGTAGCGGAGCAGCGCGTAACCGATCTCCACGACGATGTACGGGATCAACAGGGTGTCGACCAGCTTGTTGATCTTCGCGTTGGAGTTCCAGAAGTTGCGTCCCAGATAACCGCTGATCAGCACGAACGCCGGCATGTGGAACGTGTAGATGAACAGGTACGCGGCCTCCGACGAGTGCGCCTTCAGAGTGGGGACGAGCGAGTGGCCCATCACCACCAGGGCGATCAGGACGAACTTCACGTTGTCGAGGTACGGCTCGCGCTTCTTCTTGACCGGAGGGGCCGGGGGCTCCTCCTCGGCGACCGTCTCGCGCTCACGCTCCGCCCGCAGCTCCTGCTCGGCCCGCGGTCCCTGGTTCCAGAACGAGGGACCGCCGTCCCTCGTGGTGTTCTCCCAGTACGAGGGGCCGCCGTCCCTGGCGGTGTTCTCCCAGTACGAGAAGGGGCGTTCACCGGACGGTCGCGGCTCCTGCCGAGGTCTCGGGGTCTCCGCGTCCGGGAACCGCACGGGAGCCTGGGGCTCCCCGGGGAGCCTGGGACGTCCGGGAAGCCCGGAGAGCTCAGGTTCCTCGGGGAACCGGGGCCGCCCCGGAGCGGGCGTCCAGCCGGGATCCTGAGGGTGCGCGGCTCCTGGCGGTGGGGAGGCCGGCGCGGGGACGCGCGGTGTCATGGGTGGCGGGGCCCAGTCGGGCCGGGGGGACGGCGCACGGGGGGCGCCCTGCGGAGGGGTGGGCCCCTCCGCCCACGACGGCGTCTCCTGTGCCCACGGTGACTCCCGCGTCCACGACGGGCCGTCCTGTGCCCAGCCGGGCTCCTCGCGGTCCCACGAGGGGTCCTGGACGACCGGCTCGGGCGCGAGGGGCTTCGACAGGTCGAGCGGGTCGTGGGAGCCGTGGGCCCCGCCGAACGAGGGGCCGCCGGGACGCTCGCCGAAGTAGGACTCGCCGAACGGGGATCCGCCGGGCCGGGGTTCACCGAAGGGGGACCCGCCGGGACGAGGCTCGCCGGGGTGGGTCTCGCCGAAGTGGGGTCCGCCGGGGTGGGATTCGCCGGCGGAGGGTCCGCCGGCACGGGTCCCGCCGGGGTGGGGCTCGCGATACGCCGGGTAGCCCCCCCACTCGGTGACCTCGCCGGGGCTCTCCTCGCGGCCGTCCCCGGCGTCGCGCCGGGACGCCCCGCCGGAGGTGACCGGTCCCGGTGGCTCCGGCCACGAGGGCTGGGATCCACCGGACGCCTGCGCCTGGCCGGGCGTGGGCCACGGAGCGGACCTCCTGCCCTGCCCGCCGTTGGCCCCATCGGAGCCGGGGTCGGAACCGCCGTCGTCCTGGGGGGCAGGCACCTGGAAGGGTCGGATGTCGCTCACGAGGGGGAGGCTCAGCTATCTGTCGGAGACCGGGGGAAGTGTCGGGCAGATCGGCGGGGCGCCCAGGGGAAGGGTCGGGGACGCGGGCAGGTGTTCGCCTCGCCGCCTTGACCAACCCTAAACCGACTGTGCGCCCTCTGTCGCACGCATGCACTTTGATTCGGACGGTTCTCGGGTAATCGTGACTGTCCACGGGGTCACGGGCCCGGCCGTGTCCGCGGGGCGGCCGGGGGTGAGGGGAGGCGTCTCAGCTGCAGGGGTTGGTCTTGCTGTCGACGACCTTGTCCGTGAGGGCGTCGGGGATCTTCGGGAGGGCGCGGACGCCCGGCCAGTCGGCGCCGATGACGAGCTGGATGACCGGCCCGGTCGGAGCCTTGCCCTCCGGGGTGGGCGGGGGCGCCACGGCCGGGACGTACTTCTCGGTGGTGACCGGCTTGATCTTGCCCGCGACAGGGGTCCGTTTGTCGCCGGAGAGCCTGGCGGCCACCGCGTCGCCGTACGAGGCGCCGTCGGCGGCGTCCTTCTTGGCGTAGCGCACCGTGGTGGTGGGCACGTTGGCGGTCGCCGGGCGGGCGTTGCCGACATGGGTGACCACGAACCCCTGGTCGGCCAGCTCGGCGGCGACCTCCCTCGCCCTGTTCGGCGTGTCCGTGCCGTTGAAGACCTGGAGCCTGACCTGCTCGCGCTTGACGGCCGGCTTGGCCTTGGGGTCGGGGGGCGGGGTGACCTCGGTGTCGTTCTTGATCGCGGCGAACAGCTGGTTCGCGTACGGCTGCACCCAGGCGACCCGGTTCGGGTCGTCGGGGTGGGGGCCCCACGGGACGGTGATCAGCTTGACGCCGCTCGCGGTCAGCTTCTGGGCGCTCTGCCCGATCTGGAGCAGGGTGTTGGTGTCCTTGGCCAGTTCCTCGTCCATCCGGACGGACTTGGCGGCGGTGGTGATGAAGTTCAGCATCTTGGCGGGGTCGGTCAGCAGCTCGCTGCTGGTCGCCTTCTTCACCACCTGGCTGAGGAAGACCTGCTGGCGCTTGATGCGGCCGATGTCGCTGCCGTCGCCGTAGTTGCGCAGCCGGACGTAGCCCAGCGCCTTCTCGCCCGCGAGGAGGTGCCAGCCCGCGGGGAGGGTGAGCTTGGACTTCTTGTCGTCGACCGGCTTGGTCAGGCAGATCCTGACGCCGCCGAGAGCGTTCACGATGTTCTTGAAGCCGGTGAAGTCGACCTCGACGAAGTGGTCGATGCGGATGTCGGTGAGCGCCTCGATCGTGGTGATCGTGCAGGTGATGCCGCCCTCGTTGTAGGCGGCATTGATCATTTCGGTGCGGGCCGCGACCGGTGCGCCGGTCTCCGACTTGCAGGGGGGCATCTCGACGACCGAGTCGCGGGGGAAGCTGATGAAGGTCGCCTTGTCGCGGTCGGGGGAGACGTGCATGAGGATGATCGTGTCGGTGCGCTTGCCCGCGTCGGCCATCTTCTGGCCGTACTTCAGGTTGTCGCCCTCGCGGGTGTCGGAGCCCACGATCAGCACGTTGAGGGCGCCCTTCACGGCAGCCGGCCGGTTCTGGCCGAGTTTGCCGCTGAGGTCGACGGTCTGGAACTCGCCGAGGGTGTCGCGGTAGACCTTGTAGCCGCCGAGGGTGCTGAGCACCAGCACTCCGGTCGCCGCGATGCCGGCCCAGGCGCCGATACTGAGCCGCCGCTGCTTGCGGCCCCGGCCCTTCGGTGCTTTCTCCTGCGGAGGCGGCGGGAGGTCTCCCGGCGGGCCCTGGGGCGGGGCGTCCCCTCTTGAGCGCCGCGGTCCGCGGTGGCCGGGGGAGGTCGGTTCGCTCCGGCGGTCTCTGACGGCCGCCTGCCGGTGGTCGCTCATGCGATCCTTCCGCTCGGCGGCGTCGTCCGGTGCTCATGCTCGGTCATCGAGCCCAAAGGGTAGATCACGAGATGCGCGCCAGGAGACATGATGATGCGAACTTGGCCAAGACCGCCCCCTGACAACCGCCATGTTTGGATCCGGCGGCCAGCATACTCAAATACGGACATTAGTAGGAATGTTACTGAAATTAGGTTTACGTACGGCAAGTGCCGCTGCCAGGCAGGCGGCAGGCACGGCCGGCAGGACGTACCGGTAGTCGAACTCCGCCACCGCCGGCGGCAGCACCAGCAGCACCACCGCCACCGACCAGGGCAGCGCCCACGCCGTGGACTCCGGGCGGAAGCGCCGGACACACGCCGCCGCGGGCGGCAGCAGGAGAATCACCAGGACAGCCGCGCCAGGCAGTCCTGCGACTCCCTGATAGGTACGGATCCAGCCCGCGTACGGTTCGACGATCCGGGTGGAGATCGGTCCCCGCTCGTAGCGCTTCGCGGCCTCGGCGCCCACCGTCGCCGGATAGCGCCCCGGCGGCGCGGGCGGTGTCGCGGGGAACCGGTAGTAGTCGTAGATCTCCTGATCCGGGTAGACCGGGCGGCCCACGGTGAACGAGCGGGCCAGTTCCGAGGCGACCGAACCGAGATAGTCCAGCGGCTGGCTCATGATCGCCAGTGACGCGAACCGCCCGGCCAGCGTGTCGTTCGTCCGGGTGAAGGTGATGCCTGGCAGTTTGACCAGCGGGGAGTCCTGCGCCCACACGTACTCCTGCGCGGGAGGCCGCAGGTGCGGCGGGCGGGGATCGCAGAGCACCGCCAGGTCGGGCGGCGGGCGCATCACGTCGCAGTCGGCGAAGGTCATCGTCTTGCCGTACAGGAAGACGCCGTTCGCGCCCACGATGCCGATCCGCTGGTACGTCGCGTAGAACCAGGCCCCGTACCCCACGATCGGCACCGTCGCGGCGGCGATCATCACGCCGGCCGCGAGCACCCGCCCCCGCTCCCTGAAGATCAGCCAGGCGGCGAAGAGTGCCACCAGCGGCAGCCCGACGGTCCTCGTCAGCGTCGCCGCCGCGAGCAGCAGTCCGATCCCGCACGCCGTACGCCATCCGACGGAGTCACGCACGGCGAGGCAGGCCGCCGACACGACCAGGACCGCGAACAGGGTGTCGGAGACCAGCAGGTGCTCCAGCTGGATCTGGTAGGCGTCCAGGAGGGAGGGGACCGCCGCGAGCGTCGCGGCCCAGCCCGGCGCCCGCAGCCGCCGCGCGGTGAGATAGACCAGCACGCCGATGAGCAGCCCCAGCAGGTGCTGGGCCGCCACGACGACGGCGAACTCGTGGAACGGTTCGAGCAGTCGCATGAACATCGGGTATCCGGCGGGACGGACCAGGTCGGGCCGGGGTTTCAGCGCGGTGACGACGTACGTGTAGGAGTCGGGGAACCAGAGCGCGGGCCGGTAGCCGAGCATGGTGATCACCCGCAGCGCGATCCCCGCGCCGAGCACGGCCAGGAACCAGCGGTGGTCGGTGAGCCGGCGGCGACCGGGGAGCCCGCGGCGCTCAGGAAACCCGCGACCGCCCGCGCCCCCGCGACCACCCCGCACCCACCCGATCACTCGTCCCCCTCCTCGCACGCTGCGCGTACGCTACCGGCTCTCCCTCGGCTCCGTGCTCGCACCGGCCCTCGTGTCCGCGCTCCGGTGCCCGCCCGGCCCCGGTCGGGCCTCGCCGGAAACCCGGTGCCCGCCCGGACGCGTGTCCGGCCGGGCCCGGCGTGCCCGGTGCGGGCGGGAGGTGGCACTACGCTCGGTTCGGTCATGACCATCGGCTGGCTGGACCGTACACACAGGCCCTCGGCGGGCAGGGTGCTCGCCGTGGTCTCCGTCGTGCCCGTGCTCGTCCTGGCGGGCTGGCTGCTGGCAGGACTGCCGCTGCTGCTGCTCGGCTGGTTCCGGCCGCTCGTCGCGGTCCCGCTGGGGCTGGTGGCCATCGCGCTGCTGTGCCGGTACGGCCTGCGCCGCCTGCCGGAGATCGTCGAGGCGACCGCCTGGCAGGTGACCGGGGTGGTCGCCGTCGCCCTCGCCTCCGGGATCTTCAACGGCCTGCTCCACGGCGAACAGCTGATCGTCCGTCGCGACCCCGCAACCTACGCGCAGTACGGCATCTGGCTGGCCAGGCACGGCTCGCTGCCGATCCCCTTCCAGGACTGGGCCTTCGGCGGCACCGACCCGGCGCTCCACTTCGACAGCGTGGGCTTCTACGTCTCCGGCGGCGCGGTCGTACCGCAGTTCATGCCGGGCGCGCCGATGCTGCACGTGGTGGGCGCCTGGCTGGGGGACATCGCGGGGTTGCTGCTGGTACCGCCGGTGCTGGGAGCGGCGGCCGTGCTCGTCCTCGCGGGGGTCGTCGCCCGGCTCGCCGGGGCTCGCTGGGCACCTCTCGCCGCGCTGGTCTTCGCCGTCTGCCTGCCGATCCTCTACACCTCGCGGACGACCTTCAGCGAGATCCCGTCCCTCGTCCTGCTCTTCGGCGGTCTCGCGCTGCTGTACGACGCCGAGGTGAGGCTCCGCTCCCACACCGTCGGCGCCGGCGCCCCGCCGCACATGCCCCCCGCCCCCGCCCCCGCCCTCAGCCCCACCCCCACCCCCGTCTCCGCCTCCGACCTCGCCCCCGCCCTCAGCCCCACCCCCACCCCCGTCTCCGCCTCCGACCTCGCCCCCGCCTCCGACCTCGGCCTCGCCTCCGGCCTCAACCCCGGTCCCGGTCCCGGCCCTGGTCTCGGCCCCGGCGAGGGCATGGCGCGAACGGGCGCCCGGACGGGCGCAGCCCTGGCGGGGCTGGTGTTCGGGCTGGCCATCCTGATCAGGATCGACGGGCTGCGCGACGTGCTCCCGGTGCTCGTCTACGCCGGGCTGCTCATCGCCCTGAGCCGGGCGGGGAACCGCGACGGGGGACGGCTGGGCATGCCGCTGCTCGGCGGGCTCGCGGTGGGGACCGGACTGGGTCTGGCCGCCGCATACCTGCTGTCCAGGCCGTACCTGAAGTACCTGTCGGACTCGCTGATCCCGTTGCTCGCCGTCTGCGGCGCGGTCGTGGTGCTCACCGTGGTGGCGGCGGTGCTCGCCCCGTGGCTCGCGGCGCCGTCGCGGCGGATGGCCGGGATCGGGAGACTGCCCGAGATCGCCGCCGGACTGGTGGTGCTGGTCGCGGCGGCCTTCGCCGCCCGGCCGTGGCTGGAGACCGTGATCCGGCCCCCCGTCACCTCGGGCGACCGGATGACCGCGCAGTTCATCGAGGGGGTCCAGCGGGTCGAGCGCCTGCCGCTCGACGGTTCCCGGCTCTACTACGAGAACTCGGCGCACTGGGTGATCTGGTACGTCGGACTCCCCGTGGCGATCATGGCCACCCTCGCCGCGGCGGTGCTCGCGCGCAGGCTCGTCAAGGGGACGGCGCCCGGCTGGCTGCTGCCGCTCGCCGTGATCGGCTGGACCACGGTCACCACGCTCTACCGGCCGGGCATCACCCCCGACCACCCGTGGGCCGCCCGGCGGCTCGTCCCCGTCGTCATCCCCGGCCTGATCCTGCTCGCCGTCTGGGGCCTGGGCTGGACGCGTGACAGGGTCCGGAGGTCGGGGTACGGCCAGGGCGTGCGCAGGGGCCTCGTCGCGGTCGGCGCGGTCCTCTTCCTCGTCCCGCCGGTGATCACCTCGGGGGGGACGGCGTTCAGCCCGGTCGACCGCGACGAGCTCGCCGCGGTCGAGGCCATGTGCGCGGCCCTCCCGCCCCGCGCCTCGGTGCTCGTCGTCGAGCGCGTCACCGCCGCCCGCTTCACCCAGGTCGTCCGGGGCGTCTGCGGCCTTCCCGCAGCCAGGCTCACCATCTATCGCTCCGACCTTCCCAAGGCCGCCGACGTCGCCCGCCTGGCCGCCCGGATCCGCTCCGTCGGCCGCACCCCGGTCCTGCTCGCCGCCGAGTCCCGCCAGCTCTCCCAATACGGCGCCCCCGTCCACATCATGAACCTCCGCACCCGCCAGGACGACCGTTCCCTCGTCACCCCGCCCAACGGCACCTGGTCCCTCGCCGCCGACGTCTGGATGGCCGTCCCGCGTGCGAACACCGACACGTGAGCGACGGAGTCGACGAGTCGTCCTGTGGGGAGCCGGAGCGCGGGCTCGTCCTGCTCCGAATGGATGTCCGCCACGACCTGGAATATCCAAAGATGATGATCAAAAGATGGTCATCTCTGTCAGGATATTGAGCTGAATATCGAGTTATCGCTGTGGGCGACAGCGTGAATGCGGCAAACCTGGCCGGTTCGGATGATGGGAGCGCTGTGAGCAGCGGAGCGCGAGATTCTGGCCACGTGCCTTCCGGCATGACGCCTCTCGAAGCCGGAAAGGCGCCCGCCAGGGCATGGGCCGGAGTTCGTCGTGGCCTGTTGGCCGGGGTGGTGGCCGCCGCCGTGGTGCTGGGGGCGGGGGGAAGTGTCGGCTCACCTCTCATGGAGGGCACCGCCCAGGGGGCCATGTCCCCCGGCGGGCCGTGGCCCGGCAACAAGACGGTGTCACCGCCGCCGGACGACTGGCCCCAGAGCGTCACATTCAGTGTTTTCATCTGTCATGAAGAGGACCCTTTCAAGCAGTGCCGGAATCGGGCGATCACGGCGGGGCAGAAACGTGCGCTTGAGGCGAAACTGCGGGCGATGCCTGAGGTGGCGGAGGTGGAGTTCGAATCCCAGGAGGAGGCGTACGCGAACTTCACGAAAGAGAACGCCGACAACAAGCTCCTGCTCTCCGCCTTGCAGCAGGAGGACATGCCGGAGTCGTTCAGGGGCGAACTCCACCGGTGGCGCGACATCGCGCCGTTCCGATCCGCGATGAACAGGATGCGCGGCGTCGCCAACGTCATCACCTTCGGAAAGTTCTTCTGGAAGGACAAGGCCGACGTCTTCGTCTCGTTGTGCGGACGCAAGGGGACGATCTTCGCCTGCAAGGGGCGGGGGCCGGTCACGGCCAAGGAGCGGAAGGCCGTCGGAGACAGACTCCTCGCCCTCAGGCAGAGCGAGAGCGTCTACTTCGAGGACGTCGCCCACGCCCGCCGGGCGTTTGCGTACGTGTGGGGGAGCAAGTCCGACAAGTCTCCCCTTCCCGAAAGTTACTATGTCAGGCTCGCGGATCCGGGGACCGCTCCGGAGGTCGTGGGCGCCGTCAAGGGAATGGCGGGCGTCGGATCGGCCGGGCGCCTGGACGAAGGATGTTTCTGGTTGGGAGTCGCCGACGAATGCTAGGGGAAGCCGTCTGAGAAGGCGATGTGCGCTCGGGGCCTGTCCGGGCAGAGTATCCTCGCCCGTCGAGAGCATGCCCGAGAGCCCGAGAGTGGATCAGCCGTGGACGCAACGCCGTACGTGACCATCGTCCTGCCGTGTTACAACGAGCAGGACCACGTCATCGCCGAGGTCGAGCGCATCTGCGAGGCGATGGACCACAGCGGATACACCTACGAGCTCGTCGCCGTCGACGACTTCTCCACCGACGAGACCCTGGCCAGGCTGAAGGAGGCCGCGCCCAGGTTCCCGAACATGCGGATCAGGGCCTTCCACCGCAACGGCGGCTCCGGCACGGTGCGCAGGATCGGCACGCAGGAGGCGCGCGGCGAGATCGTCGTGTGGACCGACGCCGACATGACGTACCCGAACGAGCGGATCCCCGAGCTCGTCCAGATCCTGGAGAAGGACCCGACGATCGACCAGGTCGTGGGCGCGCGGACCAGCGAGGAGGGCTCGCACAAGTTTCTGCGGGTCCCGGCCAAGTGGTTCATCCGCAAGGTGGCCGAGCGGCTGGCCGGGCAGAAGATCCCCGACCTCAACAGCGGGCTGCGGGCGTTCCGCAAGTCGGTCGCCAAGCCCTATCTGCGGCTGCTGCCCCCCGGCTTCTCCTGCGTCACGACGATCACGCTGTCGTTCCTGTCGAACCAGCACGACGTCTACTACCTGCCGATCGGCTACAGCAAGCGGGCCGGCAAGTCCAAGTTCAGCTTCGTCTCCGACGCCTACCGCTACATCCTGCAGGTGCTGCGGATGGTGATGTACTTCAACCCGCTCAAGGTCCTCATGCCGCCCGCACTCTGGCTGGTCGGCATCGGCCTGGTCAAGGGCGTCGTCGACATCGTCCGCTACGGGTTCTACCTGACCAGCAACACCATCGTGATCTTCCTGTCCGGCCTGCTCATCGGTTCGCTGGCGCTGCTGGCCGACCTCATCGTGCGCTCCAGGAGCGAGTAGATGCGGATCGCCGTCATCGGGCCGACGTACCCCTACAAGGGCGGCGGGGCCGCGCACACCACCGAGCTGGCACACCGGCTGCGGGCCGCGGGGCACGACGTGGTGATCGAGTCGTGGCGGGCGCAGTACCCCTCCTTCCTGTATCCGGGGCGGCAGACCGTCGACACGCCCGACGGCGAGCCGTTCCCGAACGTCCTGCGCGACCTCGACTGGCGCCGTCCGGACGGCTGGGTCCGCGCCGGGCGGCGGCTCAGGAGCGCCGACCTCGTCGTCCTCGTCGTCCTCAGCCCGGTGCAGGTCCCGCCCTACCTGGGCATCCTGTACGGCCTGGGCCGCAGGACCCGGGTCGTGGCGCTCTGCCACAACGTCCTGCCGCACGAGCGCAAGCCGTACGACACGCCGCTGATGAAGGCGCTGCTGCGCCGGGTGGACACGGTGCTCGTCCACTCGGAGGGGCAGGCGGGCAAGGCCCGCGAGCTGGCGGCCACGCCGGTGCGGGTGGCCGAGATGGCGCCGCACCTCCCGTCGGGGGCCGACCGGCACGGCGGGCACAGCGGACACAGGCCGGCCGAGGGCGTGTACGACAGGCTGCTGTTCTTCGGGCTCGTCAGGCCGTACAAGGGGCTTGACCTGCTGGTCCGCGCGCTGCCCGACGGGGTGTCGCTGCGGGTCGCCGGTGAGTTCTGGGGCGGCCTTGAGGAGACGACCCGGGCGCTCGCCGCCGAGCTGGGGCTGGACGGGCGGGTGGAGCTGCGGCCGGGATACGTGGCCTCGGCCGACCTGCCGGGGCTGTTCGCGGACGTGGACGCGCTCGTCCTGCCCTACCGGAGCGGGACGGCGAGCCAGCAGGTGTGGCTCGGCCACGAGCACGGGGTGCCGGTCATCGCCAGCAGGGTGGGCACGCTCGGCGACCACGTCACCGACGGGGTGGACGGGCTGCTGGTCGAACCGGGCTCGGTGGAGGGCCTGCGTGCCGCGCTGACCGCGTTCTACCGGCCTGGTGAGCCCGAGCGGCTCCGCGCGGGGGTCAAGGCCGTCGACCCCGAGCCTTACTGGGCCTCCTACGTCGAGGCGCTGGTCTCGGACGCCGTTCCGGACGCGGTCTCGGAGGCGGCCCCGACTCCCGGCACGGAGGCCGGTCCTGACCCGAGCCCGGACGCGGTCCCGGTCCCCGAGCCGGATCCGGCTCCCGGCCCTGACCCGGTCTCGGCCCCGGCTGACGGCCCGGATCCGGAGCCCGGTCCGGTCTCGGAGGCGGGCCCGGGTTCCTCGCGCTGACCCCCGGGACGGGAGAGACGTCCCCACAGGAAGCCGATCCCGGCCCAGCTCAGGTCGGCGAGGGTGAACATCACCCTCGACACCACCGCGGCCACCAGCGCCCTGGGGGAGTCGAGCACCGGTGCCAGGGCGAGCACCAGCGCCCCCTCGCGGACGCCGATCCCGGCGGGGACGATCACCGTGACGATGCCCGTCGCCCAGGCGAGCGCGTAGGCGCCGACCGCCACCGGATAGAGGGAGTCGCCCCAGGCGCCCAGGTCGGCCATGGGGAGCAGCAGGTGGGCGCCGTACACCAGCCAGCCGGTGACCGTGAGGGCGACCGCGAGGAGCACCGCCCCGCCGCTGAGCAGCCGGCCCTGGCCGAGGGGCTCCTGGCGGGCGATCCGCAGGGCCAGGTTGAGCCCGAACGTGAGCACGGCCGGGTGCAGGCAGACGGCGATCACCGGGATCAGTGCCAGCAGATACCACGCCTGGGTCATGGTCTCGCGCAGGGTGACCGCCGCGACGAGGAGCGCGCAGCCCAGGGAGATCAGCAGGGCGAGGGAGACGGAGCCGAACATGCGCCGGGGCGGGACGTCGTGGTCGCGGCCGAGCTCCATCATCGCGGCGTACGCCCAGACGCTGCCCGGCACGTACTTGCCGAGCTGGCCGACGAAGAACACCCTCGCGGTGCTTCCGAGGGGGAGCGGCGAGCCCATCCCGGCCAGCACCGTCCGCCAGGCCAGCACCATGAAGCCGATCCCGGCCATCACCGAGAGGTAGGAGCCGCCGAGGGACCACCACGACAGCTGGGAGATCGCGGCCGTCGTCTCCTCGCGGTTCCTGACCAGGCCGTACCCGAGGAAGCCCACCGCGACCAGCGCGAGCAGCACCCGGAGGAGGCGGCTTGACCGCAGTCGGCTGAGCATCCGCCAAGGGTACGACGGCCTGCTTACCCGACGGTAGGGTCGCGGGTCACCGGTACTCTTGGGCGGCGTCGTGCGAAGTCGCGGAGTCGCGTGGAGGGGAAGAAGAGGAGCGGTGAGCGAGTGATGAGCGCCGAGCGGGTCGCCCAGCTTGAGTACTCCGAGTTCCAGGCGGCGATGCTGGACGAGGAGAAGCGCCGCAGGAAGGCCGCGAAGATCGTCGCTGTGCTCGGGCACTTCCTCGGCAGGGACACCGACGTCCTCGCCGGTCTGACGGTCGCCGACATCGGCTGTTCGGCGGGCTTCATCGCCGACGAGCTGGCCTCGGCGGGCGCGAGCCACACGTTCGGCGTCGACATCGACGTTCCGGGCCTGCGCAGGGCGTCCCAGAGGTTCGGCGAGCGGGTCGAGTTCGTGTGCGCGGACGGCACCGCGCTGCCCTTCCCCGACGGCTCGATCGACGTGCTGGTCTTCAACCACATCTACGAGCACGTGGTCGACCCTGACGCGATCATGGCCGAGATGCGCCGGGTGCTCTCCGAGGACGGCGTCCTCTACCTGGGGCTGGGCAACCGGCTCGGGGTGATGGAGCCGCACTACAAGCTGCCGTTCCTGTCCTATCTGCCGCCCGCGCTCGCCGACCGCTACGTGCGGCTCTTCGGCCGGGCCGACAGCTACTACGAGCGCTACCGCACCAGAAGGGGCCTGCGGAAGATGGTGCGCGGCCTGCGGGTGTGGGACTACACCTTCCCCGTGCTCGTCACCCCGGCCGCGTTCGCCGGGAACGAGCTCTTCCCCGGCGTGGTGGGACGGGTCGCGGGCGGGGTGCTGTCGCGGCTGCCCCGCCCGGTGCTGCGGGCGCTGCTGCCGGTGGTGCCCACCTACCTGTGGGTGGCGACCAGGGGCGACCGCCGCCCGGCCGGGGCCTCCCTGCGCCGGCCGCCCGAGCCGGTACGCCCCCTGTGAGCTCCTCGCGGGCCCGCCGCATCTCCTTCCCGGGGCGTGCCGCCGCGGTGACCTCGGCGGGGCTCTCGTGACCGCGGGTGCCGGATCCGGCAGGTCCACCCTGAGGCGGGTGGCCCGTGTCGCGTTCCTGCTCGTCGCGCTCGGGTTCGGCGCGTGGGTGGTGGTGGACCAGTGGGAGGAGATCCGCGCGGGGTTCGCCCGGCTGTCGTGGACGTCCCTCGCGCTGTCGCTCGTCGCGGTGCTCGCCGCGCTGTGCGGCGGGATGATGACGTGGCGGGCGCTGCTGGCCGACCTGGGCTCGCCGTTGCCCCTGCGCGCGGGGGCGAAGGTCTTCTTCGTGGGCCAGCTGGGCAAGTACATTCCCGGCTCGCTGTGGCCGGTGATCGCCCAGATGGAGATGGGCAAGGAGCTGGGAGTGCCCAGGTCGCGGAGCGCGGCGGCGTTCTTCCTGACGCTGCCGGTGCAGCTCGGCAGCGGGCTCGTGGTCTCGGGGGTGACCCTGCTGGCGGCGATGCCGGGGGCCGCGGCGCCGTACGCGTGGGCGTTCCTGCTCATCCCGGTGCTCGCGGTGGCCTTCGAGCCGAGGGTGGTGAACGCGGTCCTCGGGTTCGGGCTGCGGAAGCTGGGGCGCGAGCCGCTGGAGCGCCCGCTCACCCGCGGGGGCATGCTCACCGCGCTGGGCTGGGCGCTGCTCGGCTGGATCGCCTACGGGCTGCACCTGGCGGCGATCGTCCACGACCTCGGGTCCTCCGGCCTTTCCGCGGTCCTGTTCTCGATCGGCGCGTTCGCGCTCTCGTGGTGTCTGGGGATCATGACGTTCGTCGTCCCGGCGGGGGCGGGGGTGCGCGAGGTGGCGATGGTGGCCGTGCTGGCGCCGGTCCTGGACCGGGGATCGGCGATCACGGTGGCGCTCTGCTCCCGGATCGTGATCATCCTCGGAGACCTTCTCTGCGCGGGTCTCGCCGGCCTGACCGCGCGCCGCGCCGAGGGATCCCGAAAGGACCGCGCTTCGGGAAAAGCAGTGTGATTTCCCCCACGGTTTCAGCGACTCTGGCAATAGAGTAAACAAGAGGAAGGGGACGGTCGTCCCGCTGTGGATCATGAGGGGGGCGATCCTTCTTGACGCCGAGAGTGCTCGTCGACGCGGCCGCGGTTCCGGCCGATCGCGGTGCGCTGATCAGGTATGTCGATGGGCTCGTCGCCGCACTGGACAGAGCGGGCGCTGATCTCGCGGTCGTCTGCCAGCGCGCCGACGCCGCCCGATACGCCGGGTTGGCACCCTCCGCGCGGATTGTGCCCGGGCCTCACGGGATCACCAACCGGGCCGCCCGCCTGACATGGGAGCAGACGGGTCTGCCGTTTCTGGCCCGGCAGGTCGGCGCCCAGGTCATCCACGCCCCTTACTACTCGATCCCGCTGAGTCCCGGCCTGCCCACCGTGGCGACCGTGCACGACCTCACCTGCTTCACCGAGCCCCTGCAGCACGACGCGGTCAAGGCGGCGTTCTTCCGGGCCGCGACCCGCACGGCGGTCCGGCACGCCGCCCGGGTGATCGTGCCTTCCAAGGCGACCAGGGACGAGCTGATCAGGATCCTCTCCGCCGACCCGACCCGCATCGACGTCGCCTACCACGGCGTCGATCCCGCGCTGTTCCACCCGCCGTCCGAGCGGGAGATCACCCACGCCTCCGACCGGCTCGGCCTGCACGGCACCCCGTACGTCGCCTTCCTCGGCCCGCTGGAGCCGCGTAAGAACGTGCCGAACCTGATCCGCGGCTTCGTGCGGGCCGTCGAGAACATCCCCGACCCGCCCGCCCTGGTGCTCGCGGGGGGCATCCGCGACGCCGAGGTGGACGCCGCGGTGGAGAAGGTCCCCTCGACCGTGCGGGTGCTGCGTCCGGGCTTCCTGTCGTTCTCCGACCTGTGCGGCTTTCTCGGCGGTGCGGTGGTCGCGGCCTTCCCCTCTCGGGGCGAGGGTTTCGGGCTGCCGGTGCTCGAGGCGATGGCCTGCGGCGCGCCGGTGCTCACCACCCACCGCACCTCGTTGCCCGAGGTGGGGGGCGACGCGGTCGCCTACACCGAGCCGGACGCCGAGAGCATCGCCGAGGCGCTGCGCACGCTGCTCTCCTCGCCCGAGCGCAGGGAGGCGCTGTCCGTCGCCGGGATCGCCCGCGCCAAGGAGTTCACCTGGGAGGCCTCGGCGGAGGCGCACCTGCTCTCCTATCAGCGCGCGATCGAGTAGTGGGTTAACCTCTCGGCATGATGGAGACCCCCTTGCCCGATCTAGAGGCGATTCTCCTTGTCGGTGGACGAGGGACACGCCTGCGTCCGATGACGCTCGGCACACCGAAACCCCTGTTGCCCACGGCAGGGGTGCCCTTCCTCGCCCACCAACTCGCCAGGGCGAGGGCTTTCGGGGTGCGGCGCATCGTGTTCGCGACCTCCTACCGGGCGGAGATGTTCTCCGAGGCGTTCGGAGGCGGCGAGGCGTTCGGCCTCGCGCTCGAATACATGACGGAGGAGGTCCCGCTCGGCACCGGCGGAGCCATCCGCAACGCCGCCGAGGCGCTCACCTGCGGTCCCGACGACCCGGTGCTCGTGCTCAACGGTGACATCCTGTCCGGTCACGACATCGGCGACCAGATCGCGACGCACGTGGCGAGGAGGGCCGCCGTCACCCTGCACCTGACCGAGGTGGAGGATCCCTCACGCTTCGGGTGCGTGCCCACCGACGAGGAAGGGCGGGTGACCGCTTTCCTGGAGAAGACCCCCAACCCGGTGACGAACCGGATCAACGCCGGATGTTACGTCTTCACCCGCTCGGTGATCGACACGATCCCCGAGGGCGAGGTCGTCTCGGTCGAGCGTGAGACCTTCCCCGGCCTGATCGAGGACGGCGCCCTGGTGCTCGGCTACGCCGACGCCTCCTACTGGCTCGACGTGGGCACGCCCGCGGCCTTCGTGAAGGGCTCCCGCGACCTGGTGCTCGGCCGTCTCGCCTCGCCCGCCCTGCCGGGACCCACCGGTGACTTCCTCGCCCTGCCCGGCGCCATGATCTCGCCGGAGGCGAAGGTCTCCGGCGGTTCCGTGATCGGCGCCCGCGCGATCGTGGAGTCGGGAGCGCAGATCAGCGGCAGTGTGCTCGGGGACGACTGCGTCGTTCACTCGGGCGCGGTCGTGGTCGACTCGGTGGTCGGCATCGGCGCGCGCGTCAACTCTGGAGCGGTCCTGAGGGACGTCGTCCTCGGCGACGGCGCCGTGGTCGGCTCGGGGAACGAACTGCTCGCGGGCAGCCGGGTCTGGCCCGGCGTCGTGCTTCCCGAGTTCGCGATCCGTTTCTCCAGCGACATCTGAGCGTCCGGGGCGCGTGGACCTTCGTGAGGGAACGCGAGTGGTGCCCGCCCTGGCCGGTCGACCTGGCGCTCTCACTCGACCCGCACCGGCGCGGAAGCGGCGACCCCACCCTGAGGTCGGTGCCCGGCGGGGCCTTCTGGCGGACCTCGCGCACGCCCGACGGGCCGGGGACGCTACGGGTGGCCCTCACGGGCGGCCGGGTGGCGGCCTCGGCGTGGGGGCCCGGGGCGGAGTGGATGCTGGAGACGCTCCCCGCGCTGCTGGGCGACGGTGACGACGTCTCGGGGTTCGTTCCCGGGCACGAGGTGCTGCGTGACGCGGCGAGACGCCATCCGGGGCTGAGGATCGGCAGGACCTCACGGGTGCTCGAGGCGCTGGTCCCGGCCGTGCTGGAGCAGAAGGTGGTGTCCACCGAGGCGCGGCGGGCGTGGCGGTGGCTGCTGGGCCGCTACGGCGAGCCCGCGCCGGGTCCCGCGCCCGATGGGATGAGGGTCTTCCCGCCACCCGAGGTGTGGTGGTCGATTCCTTCGTGGGACTGGCACCGCGCGGGGGCGGAGGCGGTGCGGGCCCGGACGATCGCGAACGCCGCCCGGTACGCGGGGAGGCTGGAGGCGGTCGGGGGCAGCGCCGACGCGGATCGGCTGCTGAGGGCGCTGCCCGGGATCGGGGTGTGGACGTCCGCCGAGGTGCGCCAGCGCTCGCACGGTGACGCGGACGCGATCTCGGTGGGCGACTTCCACCTGCCCGCGCTGGTCGGCTGGTCGCTCAGCGGTGAGCGGGTGGACGACGCGCGGATGTTGCGGCTGCTCGCTCCCTACCGGGGGCACCGGCACCGGGTCAGCCGGCTGCTGGGGTTGGGCGGTGTGCGGCCACCCGCTCGCGGGCCGAGGATGCCCGTGCGCGACTACCGGTCGTTCTGAGCGCTCCCTCGGATGCCGGTGCGCGATCACCGGTCGTTCTGCGGGTTCCCTCGTCGGGGAAGGGTTCGCCGCGTTGCCAGTCGAGGCTGTCGCGCGTGTCGGCTCCGATCAGCGGGGCGAGGGCGGCGACGGCGGCGAGGGCGAGGAGAAACCAGAGCATTGTCGGCTCCTGTCGGGTGAGGTCCGAGGGGGTCCCACGGAGGATCGGGGCGGGTTTCCCGCGGGGGCGGGGTTCCGGTTGACGTCTCTAATTTATGCATCTGCAAGTATTTACGTCTATCGAGACTTGCTTGACGGCATGCTTTAGAAGCGCTGAAGTGTCCGGCCTTCGCCGTCGTCCGGTGCGGGCGGTGTCCTGGCGCCCGGACGGGGCCTGCGCCGGCGTCCGGCGTCCGGGCATTCGAGTGGGGCGGGCATCGGGCCCGGGGCCTGTACTGGGAGTCCGGGGGCCGTGAGCGGGTACCCGCCGCCCCGCGTTCTCGTCTCGCGTCGTACTGTGCGGTCATGAGCGCCAACCCCACCGACAACGCGATGCGCCGGGCTCTGGCCAGGGCCCGCGACGGCAAAGCTCTCGACATCAGCGAAGCCACCGTCCTGCTGCACGCGCGGGACGAACATCTGGAGACCCTCCTCGACCACGCGGGGAGGGTGCGGGACGCCGGCCTTGAGGCGGTCGGCCGGCAAGGGATCATCACCTACAGCCGCAAGGTCTTCATCCCCCTGACACGCCTGTGCCGCGACCGCTGCGGTTACTGCACGTTCGCCGCCGCCCCGCACAAGCTGGAAAGCATGTTCCTGAGCCCCGACGAGGTGCTGGAGATCGCGAGGCAGGGCGCGGCGATGGGGTGCAAGGAGGCGCTGTTCACCCTGGGCGACCGGCCCGAGGACCGCTGGCACCAGGCCCGCGAGTGGCTGGACGCGCACGGCTACGACGACACGCTGTCCTACGTCCGCGCGATGGCCGTGCGGGTGCTCGAGGAGACCGGGCTGCTGCCGCACCTGAACCCGGGCGTCATGACCTGGCGGGACCTGCAGCGGCTCAAGCCGGTCGCGCCCTCCATGGGCATGATGCTGGAGACGACCTCACGGCGGCTCTTCGAGGAGAAGGGGCAGGCGCACCACGGCTCGCCCGACAAGGATCCCGCCGTACGGCTGCGCGTGCTCGAGGACGCCGGGCGGACGAACGTGCCGTTCACCAGCGGCATCCTCATCGGCATCGGGGAGACGGTCGCCGACCGCGCCGAGTCGCTGTTCGCGCTGCGCAGGGTGGCGCGTGAGTACGGCGGCATCCAGGAGATCATCGTCCAGAACTTCCGCGCCAAGCCGGACACCGCGATGCGCGGCATGCCGGACGCCGACCTGCAGGAGCTGGCCGCGACGATCGCGGTGACCCGGCTCGTGCTCGGACCGAAGATGAGGGTGCAGGCCCCGCCGAACCTCGTCGACTCCGAGTACGAGCTGATGATCAGGGCGGGTATCGACGACTGGGGCGGCGTCTCGCCGCTCACGCCCGACCACGTCAACCCCGAGCGGCCCTGGCCGCAGATCGACGACCTCGCCGCCCGTACGGCCGCGGCCGGGTTCGCGCTGCGCGAGCGGCTCACCATCTACCCCGAGTTCGTGCTGGCCGGGGAGCCCTGGCTCGACCCGAGGCTCAACGCGCACGTCGCAGCCCTGGCAGACCCCGAGACCGGGCTCGCCCGCGAGGACGCGGTCCTGACCGGCCGCCCCTGGCAGGAGCCCGACGGCGGTTTCGTCTCCCTGGGCCGCGTCGACCTGCACACGGCGGTCGACACCGAGGGGCGCGGCGCCGACCGCCGCGACGACTTCGACAGCGTGTACGGCGACTGGGAGGCGCTCAGGGAGCGTCTGCCCGCGGCCACCTCGGCCGTGCGGGGCGACGTGCGGGAGGCCCTGAACCGGGCCGAGAGCGACCCGGCGGGCCTGAGCGACGCCCAGGCGCTCGTCCTGCTGGACCTCGCGGGAGACCAGAACGGGGTGGGCGCCGACGACGCCGCGCTGGACGAGCTCTGCCGGATCGCCGACGGCCTGCGCCGGGAGGCCGTCGGCGACGAGGTCACCTACGTGGTGAACCGGAACATCAACTTCACCAACGTCTGCTACACCGGCTGCCGCTTCTGCGCCTTCGCGCAGCGCCGTACCGACGCCGACGCCTACACCCTCTCCCTGGAGCAGGTCGCCGACCGCGCCTGGGAGGGCTGGCAGGCCGGGGCGACCGAGGTGTGCATGCAAGGCGGCATCCACCCCGACATGCCCGGCACCGCGTACTTCGACATCGCGAGGGCGGTCAAGGCCAGGGTGCCGGAGATGCACGTCCACGCGTTCTCGCCGATGGAGGTGATCAACGGTGCCAGCCGTACCAACCTGTCCGTCGAGGACTGGCTGGTCGCCGCGAAGGAGGCGGGCGTCGACTCGCTCCCGGGCACCGCGGCGGAGATCCTCGACGACGACGTCCGCTGGGTGCTGACCAAGGGCAAGCTTCCCACCAGGGAGTGGGTCGAGGTCATCTCCACCGCGCACCGGGTCGGCATTCCGACGACCTCCACGATGATGTACGGCCACGTCGACAACCACGGGCACTGGGTGCGGCACATCCGGCTGATCCGCCGTATCCAGGAGGAGACCGGCGGGTTCACCGAGTTCGTGCCGTTGCCGTTCGTCCACCACAGCGCGCCCATCTACCTGGCGGGGATCGCCCGTCCGGGGCCGACGGCGCGGGAGAACCGGGCCGTGCACGCGCTGGCGCGCGTCCTGCTGCACGGCGCGATCGCCAATGTCCAGTGCTCGTGGGTGAAGCTCCAGGACGAGCTCTGCCGCGAGGTGCTGCTCGGCGGGGTCAACGATCTCGGCGGCACGCTGATGGAGGAGACGATCAGCAGGATGGCCGGGTCGGAGAACGGCTCCTTCAAGACCATCGGTGAGATCGAGGCGATGGTCGCCCCGACCGGGAGGCCGCTCCGGCAGCGGACCACCTCCTACGGTGTGCCGGACGCCGAGCGGGTGGCCGCGGCGAGGGCGAGTGACGGTGTCTGCCGCAGCGTCCGCCCCAACGCGCTTCCGCTGCTCTCCCTGGAGCCCTCGGCGAAGCCTTGACAAGTTCTACGTCTGGCCGTCTTCGCGGAAGGTTCGTCGGCGCAATCGGCACTCCCTCTGTAGGCATATGTAGGGAGAGGTCCCGGTTTGTCGTCATCCGGCGGACACCGCGCGGCAGCCGACGTCGAGCGCCGCCGACGTGCCGCCGGCGTCAGGCACGCGTACGTCTGTCGCCGGCGGCGGTCGCGTCGCCGGGTCCGCCCGAACGGCCGACCCGGTGGCTCCCGTCAGCGGACGACGACGAAGTCGGACGCGAGCCTGGGGGCGCGGTCCCTCGGCGGGGCGGCGGGATGGCCGATGGCGACGGCGCCCATCGGGTCCCAGTCCAGGGGCAGGTCGAGGACCTGCCTGACCACGTCGCGGCAGAACATGGTGGACGACACCCAGGCGGATCCCAGGCCCTCCACCGCGAGCTGGACCAGGAAGTTCTGCACCCCCGCGCCGGTCGCGACCACGAACATCTCCCGCTCGGCCGCATCGCGCCGGGCGTCGCCGTAGGTGTGCGAGCCGTCCATCACCAGGCAGGGCACCGCCAGATAGGGGGCCGCGCGCAACACGTCGCCCCGCCTCACCCGCTTGGCGATCGACTCCTCGGAGAATCCGTCACCGCGCAGGTCGGTGATCCAGGCCTCCCGCATCGCGTCGAGCAGCTTCTCGCGGGTCTCCGCCGACTCCAGCAGGACGAACCGCCACGGGGTCGTGTGGTGCGGGGCGGGTGCGGCGATCGCGGCCTCGACCGCCCTGCGGACCTTGGCGCCGTCCACGGGGTCGGCGGAGAACTCGCGGACGGTCCTGCGGGCGAAGACCACGTCGCGCGAACCGTACCGGAACATGTCCTCGGCGGACGGGCGGAGCAGCTCGCCGACTCCCGGACCGTCCTCCTCCGTGGTGTACTCCGCCAGACCTCTGATCACCGCCACCGGGGTCTGCGAGACCTTCCCCTTGACCAGGTCCCCGGCCGCCGCGAACTCGTCGGCGACGGCGGTCAGGGTGACCTCGAGCGGGTTGCCGTGGTCGTCGGACATGCCCCGGTAGTCGAGCGCGGGCGTCACCCCCGCAAGGCCGACGGCGAGGTCGGTCTGGCCGTTACGCCACGGGCGGCCGAAGGTGTCGGAGATGACCACGCCGACCGACACACCGAGCAGCTCCCTGACGCGCGCCCTGACGGCCGAGGCGGAGGCGTCCGGGTCGGTGGGCAGCAGGACGACCGTGCCGGGACGGGTGTTGGAGGCGTCGACCCCGGCGGCGGCCATCACGAACCCGTGCGCCGTCTCGGCGATCACGGTCTCACCCCTGCGGGCGACCACCCGCCGCGTCTCCGCCTCGACGGCCTCGGCACGGGTCGCGTCGTGCAGCACCCGGCCCTCGGCCTTGCTGGAGATCTTCGAGGTGACCACGAGGATGTCGCCGTCGCGCAGGTCGGGCAGGGCCGTGGCGATCAGCTCGCCGACGTCGTCGCCCTCGCGCACCTCGGGCATGCCGGGAACCGCGAAGACCTCCACCTTGACGTCCGAGGACTCCTCCTGCCCGCGCCTGAACCGGCTCATCACACACCTTCCTCGGGGGTCGCGGACGCGCCGGATCCGTTCGCGGCGGGAGAACCCTCGTAGGGCGCCGGAGGGGCGGCGCGCCGGCCCGCGAGCCGTACGGCCATGTCCAGGGCGGCACGGGCGATGGCCGCGGCGGACTCGACGTCGTGCATGATCAGCGGGCGGGCCTCGACGTCGACGCCGTCGAGGGCGACCCCGGCGTCCTCCTCCGCGACCAGCCAGCCGTCCACCAGCGGTGATCCGTACAGTTCGAGGACGGCCTGCGCGGTGGTCTCCACGCCGATCGCGGTCAGGCAGGCGTCGGCCATGCCCCGGACGGGGGCGCCGCCGACGATGGGCGAGACGCCGACGACGGTCTTGCCCTCAAGGGCCTCGCGGATGCCCTTGATCTGCAGGATCGTGCCGATGCTGACGACCGGGTTGGACGGCGGGAGGACGACCGCGTCCGCGGCGGCGATGGACTCCAGCACTCCGGGGGCGGGGGAGGCGTCGTCCGCGCCGACCAGGATGATCTGCTCGGCGGGGACCGAGGCGCGCAGCCGCACCCACCACTCCTGGAAGTGGATGGCGCGACGGCCCCGCTCGTCGGAGACGACGACGTGGGTCTCGGTCCTGTCGTCGCTCATCGGGATCAGGCGTACGCCCGGCTGCCAGCGCGCGCACAGCGCCTCGGTGACCGCGGACAGGGGGTATCCGGCGTCGAGCATCTGGGTGCGCACGATGTGGGTGGCGAAGTCACGGTCGCCGAGGCCGAACCACTGCGGCTCGACGCCGTAGGCGGCGAGTTCCTCCTTGACGACGTGCGACTCGGACCGCCGTCCCCACCCCTGCTCCTCGTCGATGCCGCCGCCCAGCGTGTACATCACGGTGTCGAGGTCGGGGCAGACCCGCAGGCCGTAGAGGCTGATGTCGTCACCGGTGTTGCCGATGACGGTGATCTCGGAATCGGGGGCCGCGGTGAGCAGGCCGCGCAGGAAACGGGCGCCGCCGATTCCGCCGGCGAGGGAGACGATGCGCATGCCGTCCAGTGTTCCACTAGGTCACCTGACCCGTTGTCGGGGTACCGGCGGGCGATTCACACTACTCTTTTCATGATCGTTATGCGGGGTGCCCGCCCTGCCGGATCGCCTGGTAGGACGCCCGAAATGTGGGCTTATAGGGTGTCAACAAAGTACTTGTGGGGTTGGTGGGCTTCCCGGGACCACCGGCAGCAAAGTCAGCCATGTGCAAAACTGACCCGGGTTTACCTAAAGACCCTCTGGGGGTAGTTGTGATCAATGTCGAGGCAGGTCGGCTCCGGGAACCGGCCGCGTGGCTCATGGTCGCCTTCGGGTCCGCGAGCGTTCTCGTCGGCATCGAACGCCTGCTTTTCGGGGGTGGGCCGTCGTCCTCCTTCGCCGAGCGCTCGTCGGCCTTCACGGGGCAGTTCACCTCGCCGGTCGCGTCCGCGTTGCTCGTGGGCGCCGTGCTGCTGGCGACCAACTTCGGCCCGGTGATCGAGCGGCTGAAGGTGATGGCCCTCGTCGTGGCCGGCACGCTCGGGCTCTCCGCGCTGTTCAGCCTGATCGGCCTGTTCGGCGGCCTGTTCGGGGGCGTGGAAGGCTTTCTGGGGAAGGTCGAGTTCTTCCTCGTCAACCTGCCCGCCCTCGCGTTGACCGTGGTCGCGCTGCTGTACGTGCTGCCGAAGGCGATCCCGCCGGGCCCGCGCGAGGACCCCTTCCGCGCCGGTGGCGGCTTCGGCCACTCCCCGGACCCGCAGGAGGGGTACGCCTACGGCCGGCCGCCCGTCCCCGGGCAGCAGGCGCCCTTCCCGGGCCCTCAGGGCCCCCAGGGCGTTCCGGGACAGGGCGTTCCGCAGGGCGGGTACCCCCAGGCCCAGGGCGGCCCCCCTCCCCACGGTCCCCAGGGGCAGATGCCCCCGCAGGGCCAGGGGCCGCAGGGGGGTCAGGGCCATCCGCAGGGCCAGGGGCCGCAGGGCGGCCAGGGATACCCGCAGGAGGCCCCGCCCGTCCCGGCTCCGCAGCCCCCGTACGAGCGCCCCGCGCTCCCGCCGGCGCCCGCGCACAGTTCCACCGGAGCCCAGGAGGGATACGGCCGGCCGGAGGCGTCCCCCGCGCCGCAGGCCGGTGAGGGATACTCCCAGGCCCCCTACCCGCCGCCCGCCGAGAACCAGTCCTACGCCGCCCAGCCCGGCCCCTACGCTCAGCCGTCCCAGCAGCAGGAGCCGCAGGGGTACGCGCAGCAGGAGCAGAACCACCCGCAGCCCGCCTCGCCTGTGGAGAGCTACACCCCGAACCCGTACGTCGCGGCGGACGTCCAGCCCTCGACCCCGGCCAAGCCGTACGACCCCCCGGCCGCGGCCTACGACCCGCCGATCTACGCCGCCCCGGTGGAGCCGCACGCCCAGACGGAACCCCGTCTGCCGAGCTACCCGCAGTTCCCCGACTCCTCGTCGTACGGTCAGGAGTCGCAGGACTTCGGCAGGCAGGCTGAATCCCCGGCGTCCCCGGCGTTCCCGGAGTCCCCGGCCTCGCCGGTTCCCCCCGCGTACGGCCAGGAGGCGCAGCCGTCGGGATCCGGGCGGCACTCCAGCCCTCGGCTGCCGAGCTACTCCCAGTACTCAGAGCCCTCGCCGTCCTCGTCGTACGGTCAGGGGACGCAGGACTTCGGCAGGCAGGCCGACTCGTCCGCGTACGGTCATCAGTCGGACCCGCTGCGGTCCGACTATGGGCAGACCGCTCCTTCCGGACAGTCCGACCCGCTCTTCGGCCGCCAGGGCGAGCCTCCGACGTCCCCGGTCTCGCCGGTTTCTCCCGCGTACGATCAGGAGCCGCGGCAGCCGGGCTACCCGCAACCCGAGCAGCCGAGCTACTCGCAGCCCGATCCGCAGGGATACCCGCACGCCGACTCGCAGGGCTACCAGCGGTCCGAGGTCCCGGGCTTCGGCGGGCACCGGGAGTCGCAGTCCTACCCGCAGCCGGAGCCGCAGTCGCCCGGCTACGGGCACCAGCCCGAGCAGCAGGCCGAGGGGCACCAGGGCCGGACGGCGGACAGCCGGCAGCACCCGCCGTTCGACGGCCCGCCGCAGTCCTTCCCGCAGCCGCCGGAGAACTACGGCCAGCCGTTCACCGGTTACTCCGGCGCCGAGTTCGGCCGTCAGGGGGAGCAGGGCCAGGCATACCCGGCGCCCGACCCGGTGGACCTCAGGTCCCAGCAGATGGCCCAGGCGTACCAGCAGGCGGAGAGCTACCAGCAGCAGGCCCAGCAGGGCGGCACCGAGCCGCAGCTGCGCGTTCCCGAGTACGGTTCCCCGGGGTACGAGGGCCCGTTCGGGCACCCGCAGACCCCTGAGGCCCCGCGACCCCCGCAGAGTCCCCAGCCCTCACAGACCCCTCAGGCTCCGCAGGACTCCCAGGCGCCGTACGGGTCCCACCAGTGGGACCCCCAGTCGGAGACGACGGTCCGGTTCGACCCGAGCGCCTACCAGGGAGACCCGCTGAGCGGTCCCTCGCCCGCGGCCAGGACGTGGGACTCGCAGCCGATAGACCCCACGGCGATCTACAAGCCCGAACAACGCCCAGGTCAGGTCACGGATGAGGAAACCGCGGATAGAGAGAGGGTGGGCCCCGGTCAGGATCAGAACATGTCCTGGTACGGTTCCGACCGCCGAGAGCACTGAGCCCCTGGCGGTCGAAGCGATCACCTGGTGCAATTGCCGTCGTGGCAGGCACACGACCCACAACCGGGGAGAGCAGGTCTTTCCCCGGATACCAGCATGCCGCTTGACGCCACACCGAGCACACGCGTGTAATTACACACGTGTTGTTACGCCTTCCTCTGGGTGGGTAAGGGGGAGGCGTTCATAGGGGGGCTCCAATTTTGCGGGCTTGCGGCAGGGAGGTGTGCAGTGGCCGACCTGGTCATCGCACAGGAGAGCATCGCTGAAGAGCAGCTTGGCTGGCAGGAGCGCGCCTTGTGCGCGCAGACCGACCCGGAGGCGTTCTTCCCGGAGAAGGGAGGGTCCACCCGCGAGGCCAAGAAGGTTTGCCGCTCCTGCGAGGTGCGTGCCGAGTGTCTTGAGTACGCACTCGAACACGACGAGCGGTTTGGAATCTGGGGTGGGTTGTCGGAGCGTGAACGCCGCCGCATCAAGCGTGAGGCGGTCTGAGCCGTCCGGAGACCGGGTGGCCGGAAGGCTTGAGCGCTCTGGCGTCCGGACGCTCTGGACGTCCGGGCACCGACGAACACTATGAACACGACAAACACCATGAACACCATGAAAACCGATCGAGACCGAGGCGCCGAAGCGGTGGCGAAGAGGCTTGATCGGTCTGGCGGAAGTGCATGACGCCTCTCGGAGGCGTTTGACGAATATGTCCACGGGGTCACGTGACCGTCGGTCACGTGACCCTTTTTTCATGCCCGCGACCAGGTGTAAGACATAGTCCGACAGAGGGTGCCGTATCGTTAGCGCGCCGATTCCCGCCACTCCTGAACACGGGACATATGTCCATCACCGACCCCCCGCACCCCCAGCGCCCCCACCACACCGTCACCGCGATCGTCGTCTCCCACGACGGTTCCCGCTGGCTGGGGGAGACCCTGGAAGCCCTGCTCAAACAGACCCGCCCGGTGGACCGGGTCGTCGGGGTCGACAACGGCAGCAGGGACGGCAGCGCCGCGCTGCTCACCGCGGCCCTCGGCTCCAGGGCGGTGCTCACCCTGCCGCGCTCGACCGGTTTCGGCGAGGCCGTCGCCGAGGTCCTCGACCGGCTCGGTCCCGGTGGCGGACAGGAGTGGATCTGGCTGCTGCACGACGACTGCGCCCCGGACGTCCACGCCCTGCGGCTCCTGCTGGAGGCCGCGGACGAGGACCCCAAGGCGGCGGTGCTCGGGCCCAAGCTCCGCGACTGGCTCGACCGGCGACTCCTGCTCGAGGTCGGCGTCACCGTCGACCGTACCGGCCGCAGGGACACCGGGCTGGAGGCCCGCGAGTTCGACCAGGGGCAGTACGACGGGACCAGGGACGTGCTCTCGGTCTCCACCGCGGGCATGCTGGTCCGCAGGGACGTCTGGGAGGAGGTCGGCGGGCTCGATCCCGCCCTGCCGCTGTTCCGCGACGACCTCGACCTGTGCTGGCGCGTCAGGAACGCCGGACACCGCGTGCGGAACGTCACGGGGGCGGTCGCCTGGCACGCGGAGGCGGCCACCCGGCGGCGACGCCGCATCACCGCGAGCGGGGACCACCCCCGCCGCCTGGACCGCCGTAACGCGCTCTTCGTCGTCATGGCGAACCTGCCCCTGCGCCCGCTGCTGTGGGCACTGGTACGCAACGCCTTCGGGTCGATCTTCCGTACGGTGCTGTTCCTGGTGGCCAAGCAGCCCGCCAACGCGCTGGACGAGTTTCTCGCGTTCGGCTCGGTGTTCGGTCACCCCATCCGGATGATCAAGGCAAGGCGGGTGCGGGCGAAGGGCCGCAGGCAGGGGTACGCGGCGGTGAGCCGGCTCCTCACCCAGCCGGGCGCCGGTTACCGCCGGCTCGCCGACAGGGCACGGAGCTACCTGGCCGGGGGCGGGTTCGTGGAGTCCGCGGGACGCCACCACGCCATGGCGGCCTCGCCGCACGCGCAGGAGGACGGCGAGGAGCTGCTCACCGACGCCGGGGTGATGCAGCGCGTCTTCGGAAACCCCGGCGTCCTGCTCTTCCTGGCGCTCGTCCTGGTGACGCTGGTCGCCGAGCGCGCGGTGACCGGCGGGGCCAGGCTGGGCGGCGGCGCGCTCGTCCCGGTGATCGGCGGGGCCTCCGACCTGTGGGACCTCTACCGCGCGAGCTACCACCAGGTGGGACTGGGCACCGACGCGTGGGCCCCGCCGTACGTGGCGGTGCTGGCCGTGCTCTCCACGCTGCTGTTCGGCAAGACGTGGCTCGCGGTGTCGCTGCTGCTGCTCGGCTGCGTGCCGCTGGCGGGGATCTCCGCGTACGCGGCCACCCGGTCGATGATCCCCGGCCGCTGGACCAGGGTCTGGCTCGCCTCCTCGTACGCCCTCCTGCCTGTCGCCACCGGCGCGGTCGCCGCGGGACGGCTCGGCACCGCGGTGGTCTTCGTGCTGCTGCCCGTCTACGCGGCGCTCGCCACCGCCGTCCTCACCGCGGAGCGCCGTCGCGCCCGCCGCGCCGCCTGGGGCCTGGGACTTCTCCTCGCCGTCGGCACGGCCTTCGCCCCGCTGGTCTACCCGCTGACCGCGATCCTCGGCGCGCTGGCGGCGCTCGCCTTCCCGCGCAGGGGCGTCGCGGTCTCGATGCTCGTGGCGTTCGCCGTCCCCGTGGCCCTGCTGTTCCCCTGGCTCCTCCAGGTGGTCGCCGATCCCGGGCAGCTGCTGCTGGAGGCCGGGCTGCACCAGCCGGAGCTGGTCGATCCCGCGCTGCCCGCCGGGTCGCTGCTGTTGCTCAGCCCCGGCGGTCCCGGCATGCCGCCGCTCTGGGTGACCGGCGGTCTCCTCGCCGCCTGCCTGCTCGCGCTGCTGATGCGCCGCAACCGGATGGTGATCGCGGTCGGCTGGGGCGTCGCGCTCTTCGGGGTGCTGGTGGCGATCCTGGTCAGCAGGACCACCGTCACCTCGATCAACGGCGACGTCGAGGCCCCCGCGTGGCCGGGGGTGCCGCTCGCCTTCGCCGCCACCGGCATGCTCGTGGTGGCCGCGCTCACCGCCGACAGGATCGTGGAGTTCCGGGCCGCGGGGGGAGTGCGCAGGCTCGCCGCGCTCGGTGTCGTGCTGGTCGCGTTCTCCACGCCGCTGCTCGCGGCGGGCATGTGGATCGTGAAGGGCGTGGACGGCCCGCTCCGAGGGACCGTACGCGACGTCATGCCGGCCCTCGCCGCGAACAACTCCTCGGGCGGCGAGCGGACCCTGCTGCTGCGCTCCTCGACAGGCGGTCTGCTCTTCACCGTGCTGCGCGGGCGCACCCCGGTGGTCGGCGAGGCCGACATCCCCGTCCCCGAAGGGCCCAGGGAGCTGGTCCGGCTCGCCGCGGCGGGGCTGGTGTCCGGCAGGGGCGGTGACGACGCCCGGGTCCTCGCGGCCCACGGCGTGCGGTTCGTCGTGGTGACCGCGCCCGTCGATCCGGAGATCAGCCACGCGCTCGACTCGCAGCCCTCGCTGGCGAGGATGAGCCTGTCCCGCTCGGTCGGCGTGTGGCGGCTCACCCAGCCGATCGCCCTTCCGGTGCCCCCGCCGGGAGACCCCTGGCACGGCCGCTGGCTCTGGGCCCAGGCCGTGCTGGTGCTGGTCGTCCTGGTCCTGGCCGCACCCGGGGCGCGTACCGAGTCCGACGAGCCCGCGCTCCCTCAGAACCTGCCCGAACCTCGCAGAGAGCTGGCCGCCCGGTGAAATCCCTGATCGAGAACCGGTTCAGCCTGCTGGTGCTGGTCCTGGTGGCCCTCCTCGCCCTGTACGGGGTGGCCTACGCCACCCAGCCGCAGGCCGTCGTCGTCACCGCCCCGGGGTTCGAGAAGGTGCCCGTCGCCTCGGTGACGGCCGTCTGCCCGGCGCCCGGAGACACCTCCGTCGGGGTGGTCGTCCCGCCGGGCAGCCGGGAGCCGGGCTCCGCGACGCTCGTCACGGGCGACAAGAGCCTCGCCACCGTCGACGTCCCCGGACGTCTCTGGCACGACGAGGTGCCGGCCTCGTCGCCGCCCCTCGTCGTCGCGGCCACCGGGAGCATGGCCGCCGGTCTGGAGATCTCGCAGACCCGCAGGGAGAAGTCGGGCGAGCAGCGAGGACTGGCGGGGACACGCTGCACGGAGCCGACGGCGAGCACCTGGCTGGTCGGGCCGGGGCCGGCCGCGGCGGACGTCACGCTGTACCTGACCAACGCCGATCTCGCCCCGGCCATCGCGGAGATCATGGTCTACACGGGCGAGGGGCCGGTGTTCGACGACTCGGGCGGCGTGTTCACCCTCAAGCCGGGCCAGAGCCGTTCGATCAAGGTCGTGGACATCGCCCCCTCGGCGCTCGTCGTGGCGATCCAGGTCCGTACCAGCGCGGGGCGGGTCACCGCCGCGGCACGGGCGATCATGAACGACGGGCGGGGCGTGGACTGGCTGCCCGCCTCCGCGCCCCCCGCCACCCGCGTCGTCGTGCCGGGCATTCCCGGCGGCGGCGGGAAACGCGAGCTGATCGTCGCCTCCGCCGAGGAGTTCGACACCCTGGTGGAGGTCAAGGCACTCACCCCCGAAGGGACGTACGCGCTCCAGGGCCGCGAACTCGTCGAGGTGCCCGCGGGTTCCGTGACGAGCCTCGACCTGTCCGGCGGGATCGGCGGCCAGCCGTCCGCGCTGGTGCTCACCTCGGACACCCCGATCGTCGCCGGGCTCGTCGCCACCGGCACCGGTTCGAAGACCGATGTGGCCTTCACGGCGGGGGCGGCCCCCATCGACCTGGGCAGCGTCGTCGCCGACAACCGTACGGGCGGCAAGGTGAGCTCCCGGCTGCTGCTGACCGCGCCGGACACGGCGGGCCTGGTGAGCGTGCAGGTGGTCCCGCGCGAGGGCGAGCCGGGCGAGCCGTTCCAGGTGGAGATCCCCGCCGAGCGGACCAAGCAGGTCGCGCTCACCAAGGTGAAAGGGCCCTTCGCGGTGGTCGTGCAACCGCTGCCCGGGTCGGGACCGGTCTACGGGGGGCGTGTCCTGGAGGAACGGCTCAAGGGCGGGCCCGCGCTGACCGTGCAGCCGCTCGCCCCTGCCCGCCTGTGGGCGCTGGTCCCGCCGATCGCCGAGTCCGCCGCGACCGTCCTGCCCTGAACCGTCCTGCCCTGAACCGTCCTGCCCTGAACCGTCCTGTCCTGAACGGGGTCCTGCGCGGGAAGGCCACGGGACCGTCGTGGTCTCCCGTGTCGTGCCGGGTCGGTCGTGGCCGCCTCGGGACGCGGCGGGGACGGCCCTCTCCGGCGCGGCGGGTCAGTCGTGATCGTCGAAGCCGGGATCGACCGACTCCGGGGAGAGCCCGAACAGGCCCGCGACCTGCTCGACCACCGTCTCGTGCACCATCGCGCCCAGGTGGTCGCGGTCGCGCGCCCTGCTCTCCAGCGGGCGACGGTAGATGATCACAACGGCCGGGCGGCTCCCCGCGGCGGGCTCCGAGCGTCCGAAGGGGATGGGGTCGCCGTTCAGCAGTCCGGGACCGTCGCCCAGCTCGCTGATCGGCGGGACCTCCTCGACCGCGAACTCCACGGCGGACAACTGCTTGGCCCACCGGGGCTTGAGCCGGTCGACGGCGTCCAGGACAAGATCGTCGAACCGCTCGCTGCGGGCCTTGGCGATCGGCACGTGCGAGGGCGCCAGCGGGCCGCGCAGGCCGCGACCATGCCTGTCGCGCCTGCGGGGAGGGCGGGGTCTGCCGGGTGCCGGGCTCACGGCCCCAGCTTAGACGTGACGCGGACAAGGGCGGGAGGTGCCGTGACCGGAGTGCGGGTGGACGGAAGGGGTGACGGTGGGGGCGCGGGTGACGGGGGATGCCGAGGAGAGGCGCGCGGACGACAGGAGTGATGTGGCGGAGCGGCAGGGGGAGGGCGCGGGAGGGAGGGGACGTGCGGGAGATCCTGTCGTTCGCGTCAGGCGCACGGCGGTGAGACGAGAACCCCGTCGGGGGAACGCCGCCCGCGGCGGCTCGTTGGTCCTCCCGGAGAAACACCGAGAATCGGCGAACGGTTGTAAGCCGTACAGGCAGGTGGAACCCGGGACACGTGTCCGAATTGTGGCGACACGCTCGTTAAGAGCGCTCAGATAGTGGCGCCTCGGACGCTTACCGGATACGGTCCCACCGTGAGCCCCGTCCGCCGCTGTTCCCGCACCGCGTGCAGTCAGCCTGCCGTTTTCACGCTCACGTACGTCTACGCCGATTCGACCGCTGTTCTCGGACCCTTGGCGACGTACGCCGAGCCGCACTGTTACGACCTGTGTGCCGAGCACGCCGAGCGGCTCACCGCCCCCCGAGGCTGGGAGGTGGTGCGCCTGCCGACCGATGGCGCGCCGCCGAGCACGGACGACCTGGAGGCCCTCGCGAACGCGGTCCGCGAGGCGGCCAGGCCCACGCCTAACGGCGGCACCGAGCCGGTCGGCCAGGGGGTCGAGGTCGGCCGCCGAGGTCACCTGCGAGTGCTTCGCTCCGCACAGCCCCAGCGCGACCGCTGACCCTACTAGGCTGGGGCACGAGACACGACGCAAGGGGTGGAGCTGGAGTGGGCGACCTCGCCAAGATCTTCAAGGCGTACGACGTCCGTGGCGTCGTGCCGGACGAGCTCGACGAGGAGACCGCGGAGGCGGTCGGCGCGGCCTTCGTGGAGGTGACCGGGGCGAAGACCGCCGTGGTGGCGTACGACATGCGCGAGTCGTCGGTGCCGCTGGCCGCGGCCTTCACCCGGGGGGCGACCTCGCGGGGGGCCGATGTGATCAACGCGGGCCTGGGCTCCACGGACCTGCTCTACTACGCGAGTGGCAGCCTCGGCCTGCCCGGGGTGATGTTCACCGCGAGCCACAACCCGGCCCGCTACAACGGCATGAAGATGTGCAGGGCGGGCGCCGTGCCGATCGGTGGCGCCACCGGGCTCGTCGAGATCCGCGAGCGGGCCGCCGCGATCCTGGCCTCGGGCACCCTCGGCGGCGAGGGGGGCGGGAAGGTCTCAGAGCGCGATCTGCTGCGCGGCTACGCCGACCACCTGCGCACCCTGGTCGACCTGTCGGGCATCCGGCCGCTGCGGGTGGTGGTCGACGCGGGCAACGGGATGGGCGGGCACACGGTCCCGACGGTGTTCGAGGGGCTGCCCGTCGAGCTGACGTCCCTCTACTTCGAGCTCGACGGCACCTTCCCCAACCACGAGGCGAACCCCATCGAGCCCGACAACCTGCGCGACCTGCAGAAGGCCGTGCTCGACGTGGGCGCCGACATCGGGCTCGCCTTCGACGGGGACGCCGACCGCTGCTGGGTCGTCGACGAGCGCGGCGAGTCCGTCTCCCCGTCGACGATCACCGCGCTGGTCGCGGTCCGCGAGCTGGGCAGGCACCCCGGGGCCGCGATCATCCACAACCTGATCACCTCCAGGGGTGTTCCGGAGATCGTCGCCGAGCACGGCGGCCGTCCGGTCCGCACCCGCGTGGGTCACTCGTTCATCAAGGCCGAGATGGCCGCGACCGGCGCGGTCTTCGGCGGCGAGCACTCCGCCCACTACTACTTCAGGGACTTCTGGTTCGCCGACTCCGGCATGCTGGCCGCGCTGCACGTGCTGGCCGCGCTGGGCGAGCAGGAGAAACCTCTCTCGGAGATCCTCGCCGAATACACTCGGTACGCGGCCTCCGAGGAGATCAACAGCACGGTCGCCGACCAGGATGCGGCGACGAAGCGGGTCCGCGAGATCTTCGCCGCCCGTGCAGGCGTCACCTTCGACGAGCTGGACGGCCTGACCGTCTCCGGCCCCGGATGGTGGTTCAACCTCCGTCCTTCCAACACAGAGCCGCTGCTCAGGCTGAACGCCGAGGCGGCCGACGAGATTCAGATGGCAGCGATCAGGGACGAGGTCCTTGCTGTCGTGAGGAGCTGAACGAGTGAAGATCGACGACTGGCTGCTGGAGATCCTTGCCTGCCCCAACTGCAAGTCCCCCCTGAGGGCCGATCCCAAGGTGGACGAGCTGTCCTGCACCTCCGCCTCGTGCGGCCTGGTCTATCCGGTACGGGACGACATCCCGGTCCTGCTGGTCGACGAGGCCCGGAAGTCGTGAACTGGGAGCCCGATCGGCTCGACGACCAGAAATGGCTGATCGAGGGCGACCCGGCGGGCATGTTACGGGCGGTGGCCGACTCGGCCGCGCAGGTCCGCACCTCCCGCAGGGCCGCCCTGGAGTCGGGCCTGTCCTCGCTCGCCGAGGACGGCAGGCCCCGGGCGGTCGTGGTCGCCGGTATGGGCCCCTCGGGCATCGCCGGTGACATCCTCGACGTGGTGTGCGGCCACGGCGCCCCGCTGCCGATCCTGACCGTCAGGTCCTACCGGCTGCCCGGCTGGATCGGCGCGACCGACCTGGTGATCGCGGTGTCGCGTTCCGGCAGGACCGAGGAGACGCTCGCGGTCGCCGCCGAGGCCGTACGCAGAGGCTGCCGCCTGCTCGCCGTCGGCGGGCCCGACTCGCCGCTGCACGCGATCGCCAGGCAGGCGGGAGCGCCGTTCGTGCCCGTCGCGGGCGGCGGGCAGGCGCGCGCCGCGGTGTGGGCGACGTCGGTCCCGCTGATCGTCGCCGCCGCCCGGCTCGGCCTGGCCGAAGCCGGGGAGGAGGTGTTCGAGGAGGTGGCCACGCGCCTTGAGGACCTCGCCCACCGCTGCCGCCCGGCGAGCGAGTCGTTCATCAATCCCGGCAAGTCGCTCGCGATGGAGTTCGCCGAGACCGTGCCGATGATCTGGGGATCCTCCCCGCTGGCCGCCGTCGCGGCCCGCCGGTGGGCCGGTGCGCTCAATACGAACGGTAAGTACCCGGCGATGTACGGCGAACTGCCCGGGGCCGGTCACGACCAGGTGGCCGTCCTCGACGGCCCGCTCGCCCAGCGGGACATCTTCGCCGACGAGAGCGGCAGATCGCTCCGGCTGTTCGTGCTCCGCGACGTGGAGGAGCACCCCCGGGTCGTACGGCAGCGGGAGGCGTCGGTGCGGCTGGCGGAGGATCGCGGCGTCCCGGTCACGCAGATCGCCGCGGAGGGGACGCATCCGCTGGAGCGGCTCGCGACACTGATCGCGCTTGGAGATTTCGCGAGTACGTACCTCGCGCTCGGGTACGGGATCGACCCGGCAACTGTGTCGGCCATCACAGGACTCAAGGCCAGGGTTTCGCAATAGGATCCCTTGTCTTGTCTTTCCCTACCAACCAGCTGAGTGGAGGCTGCCGTGAGCGCGGGCGGCGGTACTAAGGCAATCATCGCGGCGTTGGCGGCCAACCTGGCGATCGCCGTGGCCAAATTCGTGGCGTTTCTCTTCACGGGCTCGTCATCGATGATCGCCGAGTCGGTTCACTCGGTGGCCGACTCGGGCAACCAGGCGCTGCTGCTCCTGGGCGGCAAGCGCGCGCAGCGGGCGCGTACGCCCCAGCATCCCTTCGGATACGGCAGGGAGCGTTACTTCTACGCGTTCGTGGTGGCGGTGGTGCTGTTCACCATCGGCGCGGTGTTCTCGCTCTACGAGGGCTGGCACAAGATCCACGCCCCCGAGGAGCTCACGTCGCCCCAGTGGGCCTTCGGCGTGCTGATCTTCGCGATCATCGCCGAGGGGTTCTCGTTCAGGACGGCGATCATCGAGTCCAACCACGTCCGTGGAAAGCAGTCGTGGGTGCAGTTCATCCGCCGCTCCAAGTCGCCCGAGCTGCCGGTCATCGTGCTGGAGGACCTGGGCGCGCTGCTCGGCCTGATCTTCGCGCTCTTCGGCGTGACGATGGCCGTGGTGACCGGCAACCCCGTCTGGGACGGCATCGGCACCATGATGATCGGCGCCCTGCTCGCGGTGATCGCGGTGATCCTGGCGATCGAGACCAAGTCGCTGCTGATCGGCGAGAGCGCGGGGCCCGAGGTCGAGACCCGCATCGCGGACGCCCTGGAGAGCGCGCCCGAGGTGACCCGGGTCATCCACATGCGCACGCTCCACCTGGGGCCCGAGGAGATCCTGGTCGCCGCCAAGATCGCGGTGGACCACGACGACACGGCCGCCGAGGTGGCCCGCGGCATCGACGAGGCCGAGCAGCGCATCCGCGCCGCCGTTCCCGAGGCGCGCGTCATCTATCTGGAGCCCGATCTCGACAGGGCCGGCGTCGCCGACCGCGTCTGAGTCCCACCGGACGGTCCGGGGCCGTGACAGGCTCCGGACCCGTGGGAGTCGTCCGGGATTCGCGGTGTCACCGCTGGGTGCGGCGCTGGAGCAGGCGCAGCGCCTTCTCCTTCTCGAAGTCCAGTGCCCTGCGAGGTGCCTGCAGGCGGCCGATCCGCAGCCCCAGGTCCCGTACGGCCTGTGCGACCGCGGGTTCGCTCAGTGTGCGCAGTGCGAAGGCGAGCTCGGCGGGGGAGACGTCGAACCGCTTCTCCAGCTCGACGCTCTGGGCGACGGCCGAGAGCTCCTCCGGGCCGAACCGCCGGTGCGCGCCCCGGTCCCTGATCGGGGGCAGCAGTCCGAGTGCCTCGCGGTAGCGGAGCATCCGGGGGGACATGCCCAGCTTTCTGGCGGCCTCGGTGATCCGCATGGTGCCCTCTTTCCGGTGATTTCCCAGAAAAGCTTACATTCTTGTGTCAGGTTACCCGCTCAGAGGGTGCGCGGAGCCGTTCCGGCCGCCTAAACTCCCAGACATCGACTGTTCCGATGGAACGGCGGGCCCGGCCCCAGAGCGAAGCACGATCGCGAGACGAGCGCGACGGGCGAGGGTGTGAGGCGAACGCCGCCCATCAACCAGAGGGGTAACCACATGGACTTCAAGGTCGCCGACCTTTCTCTCGCGGCCTTCGGCCGCCGGGAGATCCAGCTCGCCGAGCACGAGATGCCGGGCCTGATGGCCATCCGCAAGGAATACGCCGCGGCCCAGCCGCTGGCCGGTGCGAAGATCATGGGCTCGCTGCACATGACCATCCAGACCGCCGTGCTCATCGAGACCCTGGTCGCGCTCGGCGCCGAGGTCCGCTGGGTGAGCTGCAACATCTTCTCCACCCAGGACCACGCCGCCGCCGCCGTGGTCGTCGGTCCCGAGGGCACCGTGGAGAACCCGCGGGGCGTCCCGGTCTTCGCCTGGAAGGGCGAGACCCTGGAGGAGTACTGGTGGTGCACCGAGCAGGCTCTGACGTGGCCCGGTGACGACGGCCCCAACATGATCCTCGACGACGGTGGCGACGCCACCCTGCTCGTCCACAGGGGGGCCGAGTACGAGAAGGCCGGTGCCGTCCCCAGCGCCGACGAGAACGACCCCGAGGAGTGGAGCGTCATCCTCGACCTGCTCCGCCGCACGGTCACCGACGAGAAGCGCTGGACCAAGGTCGCCTCGCGCATCAAGGGCGTCACCGAGGAGACCACCACCGGTGTGCACCGCCTGTACGAGATGTTCAGGAACGGCACGCTGCTCTTCCCGGCGATCAACGTCAACGACTCGGTGACCAAGTCCAAGTTCGACAACAAGTACGGCTGCCGCCACTCGGTGATCGACGGCCTCAACCGCGCCACCGACGTGCTGATCGGCGGCAAGGTGGCGGTCGTCGCCGGATACGGCGACGTCGGCAAGGGCTGCGCCGACGCGCTCAAGGGCCAGGGCGCCCGCGTCATCATCACCGAGATCGACCCGATCTGCGCGCTGCAGGCCGCGATGGACGGCTTCCAGGTCACCACCCTGGAGGAGGTCGTCGGCATCGCCGACATCTTCGTCACGACGACCGGTAACTTCGACATCATCACGGCCGACCACATGGCCCGGATGAAGCACAACGCGATCGTGTCCAACATCGGTCACTTCGACAACGAGATCGACATGACCGGCCTGGCCCGGATCCCCGGCATCGAGAAGACCGAGGTCAAGCCGCAGGTCCACACCTGGCGCTTCCCCGACGGCAAGCAGATCATCGTGCTCGCCGAGGGCCGTCTGATGAACCTGGGCTGCGCCACCGGCCACCCCTCGTTCGTCATGTCCAACTCCTTCACCAACCAGGTGATCGCGCAGATCGAGCTGTTCACCAAGACGGACGACTACCCGGTCGGCGTCTACGTGCTGCCCAAGCACCTGGACGAGAAGGTCGCGCGCCTCCACCTCGACGCCCTGGGCGTGAAGCTCACCACGCTCACCAAGGCCCAGGCCGAATACATCGGCGTGGACGTCGAGGGCCCCTACAAGTCCGACCACTACCGTTACTGACACCCACGGTCGAGTTTCGCCGGGCCCCCGCCGCTTCGCGGGGGCCTTCCGGCGATTTCGGGGTTCGGGTAGATATGGGGAGAGATGTGGACAGCGCTGAGCGCGCCCTGGGGGCCGCGGGGGAGCTGAGGATCGGGTGGGCGGCGCGGGCGATGCCCGTGCTCACCGCCCTTGGCGAGCGGTTCGCCGCGGAGCGGCCCTTCGACGGGCTGCGGATCGCCGCGTGCCTGCACGTCACCGCCGAGACCGCCGTGCTCATGGGCACCCTCAAGGCGGGCGGGGCCGAGATCGCGCTGGCCGCGTCGAACCCCCTGTCCACCCAGGACGACGTCGCCGAGGCGCTCCGTGACTACGGCGTCGTCGTGCACGCGCGGGCCGGGGTGACCATGGACGCCTACTACCGCCACATCCACCAGGCGCTCGACATCGTGCCGGACATCGTCCTGGACGACGGCTGTGACCTCGTCAACATCCTGCACACCGAGCGGACCGAGCTGCTGGAGACGGTCTCCGGGGGGTGTGAGGAGACCACCACCGGGATCATCAGGCTCCGGCGGATGGCCGCGGAGAAGGCGCTCAGGTTTCCCGTGGTGGCGGTCAACGACACGCGGACCAAGCGAATGTTCGACAACCGCTACGGCACCGGTCAGTCGACCATCGACGGGATCATGCGCGCCACGAACACCCTGCTCGCGGGCAAGACCGTGGTGGTCGCCGGATTCGGCTACTGCGGCCGGGGCGTCGCCGAGCGGGCGAGGGGCCTGGGGGCGCGGGTCGTGGTGACCGAGATCGACCCGGTCAAGGCGCTGGACGCCTTACTGCAGGGCTACGACGTACGGTCGATGGCGGCCGCGGCCCGGGCCGGGGACGTGTTCGTCACGGTCACCGGCAACCGCGACGTGATCAGGGGTGAGCACCTGGCGGAGATGAAGGACGGGGCGATCCTGGCCAACGCCGGGCACTTCGACGTCGAGATCGACGTCCGCGCCCTGGACGACCTGGCGCACGCCGTCCACCGGGGGGTCCGCCCCAACACCGACGAGTACGTGCTCGCCGACGGCCGCAGGCTCCTGTTGCTCGCCGAAGGCCGCCTGGTGAACCTCACCGCCGCCGAAGGGCATCCCGCCGCCGTCATGGACATGTCCTTCTCCGCGCAGGTGCTCTCGGTGGCGTGGCTGGTCCGCGAGCGGGCGCGGCTGGAGCCGGGGGTCTACGACGTGCCGGGAGAGGTCGACGTGGAGGTGGCGCGGCTCAAGCTGGCCGCGGCCGGGATCGAGATGGACGATCTCACCGTTGACCAGGAGGAATACCTCCACTCCTGGCGGCTCGGTTCCTGACCTCCTTTCCCTCGGTCACAGACGGGATACGCCGCGCACGCGGCCTCGGGCCGGGGAGAACCCCCTGCCACGACGCTGTCACGATGTCACGATGACTTCTCCGGCTTGTTGCCGTACTGGGCGATCAGTTCGCTCGCCTCGCGCAGGATCGCGGCCTGCTGCTCGCGGCGCTTGCGGCGCCGGGAAAGCAGCGTCCGGGCGACGAGGAAGGCGAGAACGAGGAGGACGAGGAAGACGAGCTGCGGCCACGGCAACGCCCAGAGCGAGGTGTCGACCGTGGTCTGCTGGGCGGCGACGCCCTGGATCGACTCACCCACGACCGTGGGGGTCGCCACGACCTGCGAGGTGATCGGTCCCAGCGGCCAGACGCCGGTCACCTGTACGGTGAACTCGCGCCTGCCGCCCGGCATGACCTCCCTGGTCTTGGCGTCGGAGGTGTCCTTCCATCCGCTTTCGCCGACGAATCCGGACGTCTGGACATTCGTGTCCGCGGCCACCCGGACATTGCCTTCGTTGGTGACGGTGTAGGTCATGTCGATGGACCCCGAGGAGAACGGGTTCCACGATCCCTTGTACTCGGCCCGCAGGCCGGTCACGGCGACCTTGGCCACGTAGTCGCCGGTCACCCGGAGGTTCATCCGGACCCCCACCCGGTTCTGGACCCTGACCTGGCCGGAGATCGTGTCCACGGACGCCGTGACCCCCGCGGGGTGATCACCCGGCGTCGCGTTCTTCGGCACCGAGACCTTGACCGGCACGACGGCGGTGCCACCGGCGGGAATCGTCACCCGCTCGGGAATCTTGATCCATGCCCCGCCGTCGGTCGGCGTGGCGTCCGAGGGCCGCATGTCGAACAGTCCCTTGGCGGTCAGGTAGCCGTCGTTGGCGTCGATCGCGAAGGCGACCTCCTTGGTGGAGCGATTGGTGACCGCGATGTGCTCGGTCACCTCCTGCCCACCGGCGAGCTCGATGTCGATGGCGCTGCGGCCGTCGGGGCCCTTGGCGTCGGCCGGCGCGACCGACCAGGTGATGTCCCCCGGGCCCGCGGCGGCGGCCGGGAGGGCGTATCCCGTCAAGGTGGTCGCGCCGACAGCGCAGAGGGCGGAGAAGAGGGCGAGTGCCCTCCGCGAACTGCTCGTGAACAACGGTGGTATCTCCTGTTTCATGGTGAACATCCGGGACGTGTGGGTTAGGTTCGCACACGTCCCGGACACGCACAGCGGGGGGTGGCGTTCTGCCCCGCGATTGGTTCAGGACCGGTTGAACAAGATGGCGTTCACTGGTCGGCGTCGGGATCGGGTCAGCCGCAGCTGAGCGTGTTGTAGGTGGTGTCGTAGGTGGAGGTGGCCGGCTGGCCGTTGATGGTCGCGGCGCCCGTGACGGTCACGGTACCGGCGGCGAGTTGCCCGGTCCGGGTGTTGAAGGACTGGTAGGCCTGCTTGCCCGGGGCGACGTCGGCGACGGTCCTGGAGCCGTAGGGGGTCGACAGGGTGATGGTGGCGGGTGCGGTTCCGTTGTTGACGGCCGTGACCGCCAGGTGCGCCGTCGTACCCACGCAACGGGACTCCGCCGTCACGGTGAGCGGGAGCGTCGGGGCGACCGGCACCTCGACGGCCTTGATCTCCTCGACGTTCCCGGCCTTGTCGACGGCGCGGTACCGCACCTCGTGCTGCCCCTGCCCCGAGACGATGACCGTCCCGGTGTACGTCGTCCAGGCGCCGCCGTCCAGGGAGTACTCGATCTTCTCCACGCCGGACGTCTCGTCCGTCGCGGAGAGGGTGACCGGCACACCGCCGTTGTCCTGCGAGCCGACCGTCGAGGTCGTCGTCGGCGCCGTCGCGTCGATCTTGACGGTGAGCGTCATGGTCGCCTCGACGTTGCCCCCCTTGTCGACGGAGCGGTAGGCCAGCGTGTGCGAGCCGTCGCCGGTGATGGCGACCGGCGCGGTGTACGTGGTCCAGGCGCCGCCGTCGAGCTGGTACTCGGTACGGTCGACCTGCTTCCCGTCCTTCCCGGGGGTCGCGGACAGCGTCACCGACACCGGACCGGTGAACCAGCCCCCGGCCGGCTGGGCCGGGGCGACCGTCGCGGTCGTCACCGGCGCCTTGTTGGTGACCTTCACGGTCTGCTTGCCGTAGTTCGCGCCGTTGCCTTCCGGCTTGTAGTTCCTCTCGACGTTGTCGGCGATGTCGACGGAGAACCAGGACACCTCGGTGGTCTTGTCGACCGTGATCTTCTGGGCCGCCTCACGCATGCCCGCCGCCCGCAGTTTGAGCGAGTCGAACGTCGGCCGCGTGCCGTCCAGCGTGTAGTACACGTTGGCTGGCTCGTTCACCTCGAAGGTGAACGTGGTGGAGCCTTCGGTCCTATCGGTGATCTTCAGGCTGGAGGTGGGGCGCTTCTGGTCCTCGGCGAAGGCACGGGCGACCTCCAGGATGGCGATCTGACCGTTGGCGAACTCCATCGCCTCCTGGTGCCCCTCGCTGAAGGGCGGCTGGAAACCGACCGCGGTGAAGCGCTGGGTGGCCGGGTCGTAGATGTCCGCGCCGACCTCGAAGTCCCAGCCGATGATGCCCCGGTTGTACCAGTGCTCGTCGGCGCTGTTGCCGGCCGCCGAGTAGAGGACGTCGGTGACGGGACCGGTGCGGCCCGGCCAGATCGCCGTGCCGCGGTGGGTCTGCACCGCGGACAGGATGTGGTCGGAAGCGGACCAGAAGTAGTTCTCGGTACCGAAGTCGACCCGCGGCAGCACCTCGCGTCCGGCGGTCTTGTAGGCACCGGGAGGCCACATGAAGTAGCCGCCGTAGGAGTGCGTGTTCATCGCGAACTTGATGTTCGGGTACTCGTTGGTGAGCCACACCTCGTTGCGGGCCTCCGGCTCCGAGAGCTTGGCGGGGCCGGCGTAGGTGTCGCTGGTGCAGGTCGCCGAGGCGCCGTTGTATCCGTCGGAGAAGGCGCCGACCGAGAAGTTGCGGTTCAGGTCCACCCCCCAGGAGTTGCGGCGCGCGGGGTCGGACGCGTTGTCGGCGCAGTGGTTGGTCATGTTCCTGCGCTGCATGTTGTAGTCGTACATCGAGTAGTGCGAACCGTCGGGGTTGGTGGTCGGCAGCACGAAGATGTCGAGGTCGTCCACGAGCTTCTTGGTCTCTCTGTCCTGCGCGTAGTTGCGCAGCAGTCGCTCGGCGGCCTCCAGACAGGTGATCGGGGTGACCCACTCACGAGCGTGCTCCTGGCAGTAGAGGAACACGCCGGTCTTGGAACGGTCCCGCTGCTTGCCGATGCGAAGGACCTTCATCTGGAACGGGTCGCGTGACACGCTCGTCGGCGCCGTGAGGAAGTCGGTGAGCCGTACGGCCGCCGCGGCGGCGACCACGCCCGCGCCCGCGTTGCCGCGGTAGGTGTTCGCCGTCACCAGAGCGGATGCCGCCGAGTTGGCGTTGACGGCGTCCACCACCTGCTTGGCGGTGCTGGTGATCGTGCCGGAGGCGTCCGTGGCCAGGTTGACCACGATGTCCTTGCCGTTGACCGTGACCGAGAGCGGGGAGTTCGCGGTGTTCGGGTTGACGAGCGCCGCGGTGATGTCGTTGCCGCCCTCGCTGCCGTAGCTCTTGGAGTTCAGGTAGACGATGGAGGCCGTGGCCGTGCCGAACTGCGCCTGGGCGGACCGGCGGTAGCCGTTCGTCTTGTACGGCAGATCGACGATCTCCGAGATCTTCGGGAACTCGGCGGCGAGACCGACGATCCGATCGGTGATCTCGGTCGGGTCCATGTAGCGGTCGACGAAGTCGGAGACGTAGTGCGGCTTCGGTGCCTTGCGCGTGGCCCCCAGCCACTTGGTCACCTTCGCCGTCACCGAACCGCCGCGGTTGCTGGTGACCGTGACCTGGGACGGCTCCTTGTCGATCGCGAGCGGCGAGGTGAACCGGTGGTACATGTACTGGCCGGCGTCGGTGAAGCGGGACATCGTCGCCGTGCCGCCCGAGTCGGGGGCGGTGTTCTTGCCGCTGTCCCAGGTGGTGGTGAGGACGGTCTGCGCGTCGGTCGCGCTCGACTTCACCTCGACCGACAGGAAGCGCTGGTTGTCCACACTGGTGAACCACTCCGCGCGCAGGACCGTGAGAGTGTCCTCCGCGGCCTCGGCCGCGGTGCTCTTGGCGAGAGCCTTGGACCGCTCGACCTTGTTGGCGGCGAAGTCGCTCTCGTCGGAGATGACGCCGCGAAGATCGAAGCCCTGGTCCCTGAGGCTGTCGGCCTCCTCGGGGCTGAGGACGGCGTGCACCTCGATGCCGTCGTCCAGAGGCTTCTTGTATTCGGCCAGGTCCACCCCCATGTCGGTCAGCCGGTCCACATCGGACTGGTCGGGCACGACGATCCTGATCAGGGCGACGCCGTTCTGCTCGGTGGCGGGCAGCCGATCAGGAGCGACGTCGCTCACCGGCGGGCCCGGATCGGCGAGCACCGGGAGCGAGCTGACAGTGATCGCTATGGGTAGTGCGAGTAAGACGAGGGAACGTCGAACTCGTCTGCTGTAGGCAGCGCCTCTCACTGATCCTCCATCTGGCGTGCTGCCAGGTAGGGGGTCGGCCTGGCGGGGCGCACGCAAGTCGAAGGCAGTCTTTTGCAACGTTCCGTTTTTCGTCAAGCGGTCATATAGCCCGAATTTGGACTTTTAGATAACGGTATGGTTTCTAAGGATTTTTCGGTATATAGCGCCCTAAGGCCGTGTCGATGGTGCCGCACGAACCCCCGTGGACATGGGGGATCGAACGGTGCCCCTGGCCGGTGACCCCGGCTGGTGACTGTGGAGCGCACCCGGGGTGCGGACGGTCAGGTGTCAGGGAAGGCGGTGGCGCCGGTGGAACCGGGGGGTTCCACCGGCGCCGAGTCGTGACACGCCCGTCCAGCGGTGTCGTACCCGCCGGAAGGAAGGGCGGCGGGTATCGCGTCGGTCGTCGTCGGTCGTCATGTGACGGTGTGCCGGCGGGTGTGGGAGCAGGTGCCGGATTCCCCTCTCATGACTCGTCACGACAGTGGACGTGATCTTGTCGCGGCGGGCGGAAACGTCTACCCGTTGGCTCAGGACTGGTTGAACAGCGAGAGCGTGAGGGTGGAGTTGTACTCGCCGGCGGTGACGTCGACGGGGGTGCGCAGGGCGAGGTCGGCGTTGACCT